>NZ_CP026377.1:0-301840 GCF_002953195.1 Mixta gaviniae
GTGCAAACTTGTGGATAACCATAGTGAAAAGGGTCTGATAACCGGTAGTTATCCCAAGAATAACCCTTGCTGCTTTTTTCAGCTGTGCATAACTCGCCATTTCGATCCCAGCTTATACGGATCAGGATCACCGATCATTCACAGCAAACGATCCTCAATAACCGCCTGATCTGTGGAAGAAACCAGAGCTTATCCACAGAAACGCGGGATCCTAATAAGAGATCTAACAAAGAGATCCTTTAAAGAATAAAGATCTTACTTTTAACTACCCGACGATCCCGGCGCTTTCGTCATGCCACGAATTTGAGTAGAATCCACGCCCCAGGGCAATGATCCCTGATCGAACACTAACGAGGTATCTCCCCATGTTTTATCCCGATCCTTTTGACGTCATCGTCATCGGCGGCGGTCATGCAGGCACCGAAGCCGCAATGGCCGCAGCCCGCATGGGTCAACAAACGCTGCTGTTAACCCATAACATCGACACGCTGGGACAAATGTCCTGCAATCCGGCGATCGGCGGCATCGGAAAGGGACATCTGGTGAAAGAAGTGGATGCGATGGGCGGCCTGATGGCAAGCGCGATCGATCGCGCCGGCATCCAGTTTAGGATACTAAACGCAAGCAAAGGCCCTGCGGTGCGTGCCACTCGCGCTCAGGCCGATCGCGTGCTGTATCGTCAGGCGATCCGCACCGCGCTGGAAAACCAGCCAAACCTGATGATCTTCCAGCAGGCGGTCGAGGATCTGATCGTCGAAAACGATCGTGTGGTCGGCGCCATGACCCAGATGGGGCTGAAATTTCGCGCCCGCGCCGTGGTGCTGACGGTTGGCACCTTCCTTGACGGCAAAATTCATATCGGTCTCGATAACTACAGCGGCGGCCGCGCAGGCGATCCGCCCTCCATTCCGCTGGCGCGCCGTTTGCGCGAATTGCCGCTGCGCGTCAGCCGTCTGAAAACCGGTACCCCGCCGCGTATTGATGCCCGCACCATCGATTTCAGCGTGCTGGCGCCGCAGTACGGCGACGACCCGATGCCGGTCTTCTCGTTTATGGGCGATGCGTCGCAGCATCCGCAACAGGTTCCCTGCTACATCACCCATACCAACGAGCAGACGCACGAGGTGATCCGCAATAACCTCGATCGCAGCCCGATGTACGCCGGCGTGATCGAAGGGATCGGCCCGCGCTACTGCCCGTCGATCGAAGATAAAGTGATGCGCTTCGCCGATCGCAATGCGCATCAGATCTTCCTTGAGCCGGAAGGGCTGACCAGCAACGAAATTTATCCGAACGGTATCTCTACCAGCCTGCCGTTTGACGTACAGATGCAGATCGTGCGTTCGATGAAAGGGATGGAAAACGCGAAAATCGTGCGTCCGGGCTACGCCATTGAGTACGATTTCTTCGATCCGCGCGATTTGAAGCCGACGCTGGAAAGCAAATTTATTCAGGGTCTGTTCTTCGCCGGCCAGATCAACGGCACCACCGGTTACGAAGAAGCAGCGGCGCAGGGCATGCTGGCGGGTCTGAACGCCGGACGCCTCTCCGCAGAGAAAGAGACCTGGGCGCCGCGCCGCGATCAGGCTTACCTTGGCGTGTTGGTTGACGATCTCTGTACGCTGGGCACCAAAGAGCCCTACCGCATGTTTACCTCGCGTGCGGAATATCGCCTGATGCTGCGTGAAGACAACGCCGACCTGCGTCTGACCGAGACCGCGCGCGAGCTGGGTCTGGTCGACGATGCGCGCTGGGCGCGCTTCAACCAGAAGCTGGAAAGCATTGAGCAGGAGCGCCAGCGTCTGCGCGAGATGCACGTTCATCCGAAATCGGTGGATGTCGAGCGCGTCAACGCCGCGCTAAGCACCCCGCTGACCAAAGAGGCAAGCGGGGAAGATCTGCTGCGTCGTCCGGAGATGACCTACGCGCGTCTGATGTCGCTGCAGGGCTTTGGTCCGGCGCTTAGCGACGAGCAGGCTGCCGAACAGGTGGAAATTCAGGTTAAGTATGAAGGTTACATTGCGCGCCAGCAGGAAGAGATCGATCGCCAGCAGCGCAATGAGAATACCCTGCTGCCGGTAGATCTTGACTATCGCAACGTCAACGGCCTGTCGAATGAAGTGATCGCCAAGCTGAACGATCATAAACCTACATCGATCGGCCAGGCGTCGCGCATTTCAGGCATTACGCCTGCCGCTATCTCTATTTTGCTGATTTACCTGAAAAAACAGGGGCTGCTGCGTAAAAGCGCCTGATCATAAGGCGGGAAAACCGCCCCGTCCGGCAGTCGAAGCCGCGTTGTTTTCGGCTGCCGGATGTGCTGTCGTTTTTATCGCACCGGACGCTGTTTCGCCTTTAGCTACTGGAATATGCCGTGATTAATAAACTCTCTCAGCTGCTTAACGCCGCCAACATTTCTCTGTCCGATCAGCAAAAGCAACAGCTGGTAGGCTATGTTGAGCTGCTGCATAAGTGGAATAAAGCCTATAATCTCACCTCCGTACGCGATCCGCAGGAGATGCTGGTGCGCCACATTCTCGACAGCATCGTGGTGAGCCCTTATCTGCAAGGAGAGCGCTTTATCGATGTTGGCACCGGACCAGGCCTGCCGGGCATTCCGCTGGCGATTGTGCGGCCTGAAGCGCATTTTACGCTGCTGGATAGCCTGGGCAAGCGCGTCCGTTTTCTGCGTCAGGTGCAGTTTGCGCTGGGTCTGGGGAACGTGGAGCCGGTACAGAGCCGCGTCGAGGCGTTTAACGGCGAGCCGCCTTTTGATGGCGTCATCAGCCGCGCCTTCGCCTCGTTGAACGATATGGTGAGCTGGTGCCATCATCTGCCGGCGAAAGAAGGGCGTTTCTACGCGCTGAAAGGTCAGCGTCCCGATGATGAAATCGCCGCCTTGCCGCCGCAGTTTCGCGTAACCGAAGTCGTTGCGCTGAAGGTGCCGGAGCTGGAAGGCGAGCGTCACCTGGTGACGATTCAGTCAGTTTGACCTTGTCCCCGGTGCGGTTATGGTTGTACGCCGCGCCGCAAAGGAGGGCAGGGCGGTTAAAAGTTAATCGAACGAAACAGTTTTTATCAGCCCGCCGTGCGACAAATATTGTTGCCTGCGGGTTAAAACGGCGCGGTGAAATTATCTGAAACTTTCCGTAATATTTAACCTGGATTTTACAATGTTTTATCAGTCTGGCTACTTAATGGGAAAGCAAATCGGTGGCGAATCGCCGTGCGGGAAAATATATGCGCTTTGTCACGCGACGGAAGCAACCCTAATTCGGTGATTTAAATTTTACCCGCGATGTCAAATCCTCTGTTTTATCGTTCACTGCGGCGAAATAGCAGGTTTTTTGATTTAATGCGTTGAGTTTGTTGGTTTTTATTTGAATTTTCAGCGATTTATTTAAGATTATTCTTGTGCAATATATCAGCACCATATTAATGAATTGTGATCTATCGCACGCTTTATGAGCGCAAAGTTGACGGAATTGTTGTAACTGGCCTGCGGCTTGCTCCGTTGGCGAGTTTTCAAAAATAGGCCTGTCGAAAGAAATTTAAATAATTGTTCACCTTTACGCTACTTATCGATTGAAATCGCAGGTGCGGCCCGTATAATTTGCTCGTTTTTTGCTGCTTGACTCAAAAGAGCAAAGGCAGTTTTATACGACACGCGACATACCCCGATCGGGGCAGGAGAGTTTCAGCGTCATGTCAGTGTCTCTTTACAGTGTGAAATTAGCCCGGACCGTGCTGCTCTGGCAGCTGGCGACTTTGCTCGTTATCGGCGCGCTCTGTTTTGCCCTTAAAGATATCACCTGGGGCGCATCTGCCATCGCAGGTGGACTGGCAGCCTGGCTGCCAAACGTGTTGTTCGTAATTTTGGCCTGGCGCCTGGGCGCGCAAGCACCTGCTAAAGGGCGTATTGCCTGGAGCTTCGCGCTCGGCGAAGCGCTGAAAGTGTTTGTCACCATTGTTTTGCTCATTCTGGCGCTGGGCGTGCTTGATGCGGTGTTCGTGCCGGTCGGGCTGACCTGGTTATCGGTGCTGGTGGTTCAGATTGTGGCACCGGCTGTAATTAACAACAAAGGGTAAGAGGCATCATGGCTGCAGGAGAAATCTCTACTCCGCAAGATTACATAGGTCACCACCTGAACAACCTTCAGTTGGACCTGCGTACTTTCGAGCTGGTGAATCCGCACGACGCTCCGGCGACGTTTTGGGTATTAAATATTGATTCCATGTTTTTCTCCGTGGTGCTGGGTCTGATTTTCCTGGTGCTGTTCCGTAAAGTGGCCAATAGCGTCACCAGCGGCGTTCCGGGGAAATTACAGGCAGCTATTGAGCTGGTGGTCGGCTTCGTTGACGGTAACGTCCGCGATATGTACCACGGTAAAAGCAAACTTATCGCCCCGCTGGCGCTGACCATTTTCGTCTGGGTCTTCCTGATGAACTTTATGGATCTGCTGCCAATCGATTTTCTGCCATATATCGGTGAGCATGTCTTTGGTCTGCCTGCGCTGCGCGTAGTGCCGTCCGCTGACGTTAACGTCACGCTCTCCATGGCACTGGGCGTCTTTATTTTGATTCTGTTCTACAGCTTCAAAATGAAAGGTGTTGGTGGTTTCGCTAAAGAGCTGACCCTGCAACCCTTTAATCACCCGCTGTTCATTCCTATCAACCTGATTCTGGAAGGGGTGAGCCTGCTGTCCAAACCGGTATCTCTCGGTCTGCGACTGTTCGGTAACATGTATGCGGGTGAACTGATCTTTATCCTGATTGCGGGTCTGTTGCCGTGGTGGTCACAGTGGGTTCTGAGTGTGCCTTGGGCCATTTTCCACATCCTGATCATTTCGCTGCAGGCTTTCATTTTCATGGTCTTGACGATTGTCTATCTGTCGATGGCATCCGAAGAACATTGATTTTTTATTAACACTACTGCGTTTTAACTGAAACAAACTGGAGACTGTCATGGAAAACCTGAATATGGATCTGCTGTACATGGCTGCCGCTGTGATGATGGGCCTGGCGGCAATCGGTGCTGCGATCGGTATCGGCATCCTCGGAGGTAAATTCCTGGAAGGCGCCGCGCGTCAACCGGATCTGATCCCTCTGCTGCGTACGCAGTTCTTTGTTGTTATGGGTCTGGTGGATGCAATCCCGATGATCGCTGTAGGTCTGGGTCTGTACGTGATGTTCGCCGTCGCGGGTTAAGCGACAAGGCCAACAAGAGTTCATCGTCCTGGCGTGTTGAACGTCAGACGATGAGCGGATTCTGCGGGTTGTCTTCGATAACGGCAGAGTAAGTTAACTTAACGAGAGGCATTGTGCTGTGAACCTTAACGCAACAATCCTCGGCCAGGCCATCGCGTTCGTCCTGTTTGTCCTGTTCTGCATGAAGTACGTATGGCCGCCGATTATGGCTGCCATCGAAAAGCGCCAGAAAGAAGTCGCTGAAGGCCTTGCTTCTGCAGAACGCGCCAAAAAAGATTTGGATCTCGCACAGGCAACTGCGACCGACCAGCTGAAAAAAGCGAAAGAAGAAGCTCAGGTCATCATCGAGCAGGCGAACAAACGCCGCGCTCAGATCCTGGACGAAGTGAAAGCTGAAGCTGAGCAGGAACGTAACAAGATCGTGGCACAGGCGCAGGCGGAAATTGACGCCGAGCGTAAACGTGCGCGTGAAGAGTTGCGTAAGCAAGTCGCGATGCTGGCTGTGGCCGGCGCCGAGAAAATCATCGAACGTTCCGTGGATGAAGCTGCTAACAGCGACATCGTAGATAAACTGGTCGCTGAACTGTAAGGAGGGAGGGGCTGATGTCTGAACTGATTACTGTAGCTCGCCCCTACGCCAAAGCAGCTTTTGACTTTGCCGTTGAGCATCAAAGCATCGACCGTTGGCAGCAAATGCTGACGTTCGCTGCAGAAGTCGCTCGCAACGAACAGATGGCCGAATTGCTTTCCGGCGCGTTGGCGCCGGAAACCTTATCTGCCTCGTTCATCGCAGTCTGTGGTGACCAACTCGACGAAGCAGGTCAGAACCTTATCAAGGTTATGGCGGAAAACGGACGTTTGTCCGCGCTGCCGGCAGTACTGGAGCAGTACATTCAACTGCGTGACGCCTGGGAGGCAACCGCGGAAGTTGATGTCATCTCTGCCAGTGCGCTGAGCGACGAGCAGCTGACAAAAATCAGCGCCGCAATGGAAAAGCGTCTGTCACGCAAAGTTAAGCTGAATTGCAAAATCGATAAGTCTGTAATGGCAGGCGTTATCATCCAGGCGGGTGATATGGTCATTGATGGTAGCGTACGCGGCCGTCTTGAGCGTCTCGCAGACGTCTTGCAGTCTTAAGGGGACTGGAGCATATGCAACTGAATTCCACCGAAATCAGCGAACTGATCAAGCAGCGCATTGCTCAGTTCAATGTCGTGAGCGAAGCTCACAATGAAGGTACTATCGTTTCCGTCAGCGACGGCATCATCCGCGTACACGGCCTGGCCGATGTCATGCAGGGTGAGATGATCGCGCTGCCGGGCAACCGTTACGCAATCGCCCTGAACCTGGAGCGCGACTCCGTAGGTGCGGTGGTGATGGGTCCGTACGCCGACCTCGCCGAAGGCATGAAAGTAAAATGCACCGGCCGTATCCTGGAAGTTCCGGTTGGCCGTGGCCTGCTGGGCCGCGTAGTGAACACCCTGGGTGAAGCTATCGACGGTAAAGGTCCGGTTGAGCATGACGGTTTCTCTCCGGTTGAAGTTATCGCGCCGGGCGTTATCGATCGTCAGTCCGTTGATCAGCCGGTTCAGACTGGCTACAAATCTGTCGATGCGATGATCCCAATCGGCCGTGGCCAGCGTGAGCTGATCATCGGCGACCGTCAGACCGGTAAAACCGCTCTGGCGATCGACGCCATCATCAACCAGCGTGATTCCGGTATCAAATGCGTTTACGTCGCTATCGGCCAGAAAGCATCCACCATCGCTAACGTGGTGCGCAAACTGGAAGAACACGGCGCGCTGGCTAACACCATCGTGGTGGTCGCGTCCGCATCTGAATCCGCTGCGCTGCAGTACCTGGCACCTTACGCCGGCTGCGCAATGGGCGAATACTTCCGCGACCGCGGCGAAGACGCGCTGATCGTATACGATGACCTGTCCAAGCAGGCCGTTGCTTATCGTCAGATTTCTCTGCTGCTGCGCCGTCCGCCGGGCCGTGAAGCCTTCCCGGGCGACGTGTTCTATCTCCACTCTCGCCTGCTGGAGCGTGCCTCCCGCGTAAACGCCGACTATGTCGAAGCGTTCACTAAAGGTGAAGTGAAAGGTAAAACCGGCTCGCTGACCGCCCTGCCGATCATTGAAACGCAGGCGGGTGACGTTTCCGCGTTCGTTCCGACCAACGTAATCTCGATTACCGATGGTCAGATCTTCCTGGAATCTAACCTGTTCAACTCCGGTATCCGTCCGGCCGTTAACCCGGGTATCTCCGTATCCCGTGTTGGTGGTGCCGCACAGACCAAGATCGTGAAGAAACTGTCCGGCGGTATCCGTACCGCGCTGGCGCAGTATCGTGAACTGGCTGCGTTCTCGCAGTTCGCTTCCGATCTGGACGACGCGACCCGTAAACAGCTGAGCCACGGCCAGAAAGTGACTGAACTGCTGAAGCAGAAACAGTACGCGCCGATGTCCGTTGCCCAGCAGGGTCTGGTGCTGTTCGCCGCTGAGCGTGGCTACCTGAACGACGTCGAACTGGCGAAAATCGGTAGCTTCGAAGCTGCGCTGCTGGCGTATGCCGATCGCGAACACGCCGAGCTGATGCAGGAAATCAACCAAACTGGTAACTACAACAACGATATCGAAGAGAAGCTGAAAGGCCTCCTCGACACGTTTAAAGCAACCCAGTCCTGGTAATGTCTGGCGGCTTGTCTGAAAAGGCAGGCCGCAAGGCTTTGAGGAGAAGCTAATGGCCGGCGCAAAAGAGATACGTACCAAGATTGGAAGCGTAAAAAATACGCAGAAAATCACTAAAGCGATGGAAATGGTCGCCGCCTCCAAAATGCGTAAAACGCAGGAACGCATGGCGGCCAGCCGTCCGTATGCAGATACCATGCGCAAAGTGATTGGTCACATTGCGCTGGGTAATCTGGAATACAAGCACCCTTACCTGGAAGAGCGCGACGTTAAGCGCGTCGGCTATTTGGTCGTTTCTACCGACCGCGGGCTTTGTGGTGGTTTGAACATTAACCTGTTCAAAAAATTGCTGGCAGAGATGAAAACCTGGTCCGACAAAGGCGTTCAGAGCGATCTGGCGGTTATCGGTTCCAAGGGGCTGGCTTTCTTCGGTTCTGTCGGCGGCAACGTCGTGGCGCAGGTCACCGGCATGGGGGATAACCCTTCCCTGTCCGAGCTGATCGGTCCGGTGAAAGTCATGCTGCAGGCTTATGACGAAGGTCGTCTCGACAAGCTGTATGTGGTCAGCAACAAATTTAACAACACCATGTCCCAGACTCCAACCATCACCCAGCTGCTGCCGTTACCGCCAGCGGAAGGGGAAGACGAGTTGAAGAAAAAAACCTGGGATTACCTGTACGAACCGGATCCGAAATCGCTGCTGGATACCCTGCTGCGTCGTTATGTCGAATCTCAGGTTTATCAGGGTGTTGTGGAAAACCTGGCCAGCGAACAGGCCGCTCGTATGGTGGCGATGAAAGCGGCGACCGACAACGGCGGCAACCTGATCAAAGAGCTGCAGTTGGTTTACAACAAGGCTCGTCAGGCCAGCATCACCCAGGAACTTACCGAGATCGTCTCGGGGGCCTCCGCGGTTTAACCAGGTATACCCCGTCATTGTCGCGGCAGCCAACAGGCTACTCGCCGCCGGCAGTGCCGCGAAGCGCGATGCGCTTAGACAATGACGACGGGTAGAAACGAATTAGGTAGAGGATTCAAGATGGCAACTGGAAAGATTGTCCAGATCATCGGCGCCGTAGTTGACGTCGAATTCCCTCAGGACGCTGTACCGCAGGTGTACAACGCCCTTGAGGTTAAAAATGGTGATGCGCGTCTGGTGCTGGAAGTGCAGCAGCAGCTGGGCGGCGGCGTGGTTCGTACCATCGCGATGGGTACGTCTGACGGCCTGAAGCGTGGTCTGGAAGTAACCGACCTTAAAAAGCCGATTCAGGTACCGGTAGGTAAAGCGACCCTGGGTCGTATCATGAACGTGCTGGGCGAGCCGATCGACATGAAAGGCGAGCTGAAGGATGAAGACGGCGGCGTAGTAGAGATCGCCTCTATTCACCGTGCGGCACCTTCTTACGAAGATCAGTCAAACTCCCAGGAACTGCTGGAAACCGGCATCAAGGTTATCGACCTGATGTGTCCGTTCGCCAAGGGCGGTAAAGTCGGCCTGTTCGGCGGCGCGGGCGTAGGTAAAACCGTAAACATGATGGAGCTTATCCGTAACATCGCGGCTGAGCATTCAGGTTACTCGGTATTTGCCGGCGTCGGTGAGCGTACGCGTGAGGGTAACGACTTCTACCACGAAATGACCGACTCCAACGTAATCGACAAAGTTGCGCTGGTATACGGCCAGATGAACGAGCCGCCGGGCAACCGTCTGCGCGTGGCACTGACCGGTCTGACCATGGCGGAAAAATTCCGTGATGAAGGCCGCGACGTACTGCTGTTCATCGATAACATCTACCGTTACACCCTGGCCGGTACCGAAGTGTCCGCGCTGCTGGGTCGTATGCCGTCTGCAGTAGGCTACCAGCCGACGCTGGCGGAAGAGATGGGCGTGCTGCAGGAGCGTATTACCTCCACCAAGACCGGTTCAATCACCTCTGTACAGGCCGTATACGTCCCGGCGGATGACTTGACTGACCCGTCTCCGGCGACCACCTTCGCCCACCTCGACTCCACCGTTACGCTGAGCCGTCAGATCGCGTCTCTGGGTATCTACCCGGCCGTTGACCCGCTGGATTCCACCAGCCGTCAGCTGGATCCGCTGGTTGTGGGTCAGGAACACTACGACACGGCGCGTGGCGTGCAGTCTATTCTGCAGCGTTACCAGGAACTGAAAGACATCATCGCCATCCTCGGTATGGACGAGCTGTCTGAAGATGACAAACTGCTGGTGGCACGTGCGCGTAAGATCCAGCGCTTCCTGTCTCAGCCGTTCTTCGTTGCGGAAGTCTTCACCGGTTCTCCGGGTAAATACGTTACGCTGAAAGACACCATCCGTGGCTTTAAAGGCATTATGGAAGGTGAGTTCGACCACCTGCCAGAGCAGGCCTTCTACATGGTTGGCGCCATCGAAGAAGCCGTGGAAAAAGCGAAGAAACTGTAATTATTTCCCCTGCATCCATCAGGTCGCGGCGCCTTGATTGCGGATCGCCTGTATCAACAGGCGGTCCGGGAAAGCGAGCGCAGCTGGCGGCCTGACGGATAACGGGGCGGTTTTCCGGGAGGTTAACTATGGCTATGACTTATCACCTGGATGTCGTCAGCGCGGAACAGCAGATGTTCAGCGGGCTGGTGCAGAAAATCCAGGTGTCCGGCAGCGAAGGCGAACTGGGGATTTTCCCTGGCCATACGCCGCTGCTGACCGCCATTAAGCCTGGTATGGTGCGTATCGTTAAGCAGCACGGCGAAGAAGAGTTTATCTATCTCTCTGGCGGCGTGCTGGAAGTTCAGCCGGGTTCGGTTACCGTTCTGGCTGATACGGCGATCCGCGGTACCGACCTTGATGAAGCGCGCGCGCTGGAAGCGAAACGCAAAGCGGAAGAGCATATGAACAAAGCCCACGGCGACGTGGACTATGCTCAGGCTTCGGCCGAACTGGCGAAAGCCATCGCCAAGCTGCGCGTCATCGAACTGACCAAGAAAGCGATGTAATCAGGCTTAAAGCAGTTCACCGTGCCAGCCCCAACGGGCTGGCATTTTTATTTCCCCCGCCCTCTTCTTCTCTCTTGCTGCACAGCTAAAATTAAGCCATTGAAAAGCGCCTTTTTTCGTTGGATTTATCGCCAGACGCGGTGCATTCTTGGCGGTAGCGATTTGCCGAAAGCCGGTTAATTTCGTCATGAGAAAAATGTAGTAATCTCAGGGCGAAACCGTTTAACTTTCATCTGTAAAAATTTAATCAGGATAGCTATGTCTAACAGCGCAATGAGCGTGGTGATCCTTGCCGCCGGCAAGGGAACCCGCATGTATTCCGATCTTCCTAAAGTCCTGCACGTTCTGGCAGGAAAGCCTATGGTTCAACACGTTATCGATGCGGCGAAAGGTCTTGGCGCGCGCGCGATCAATCTGGTGTACGGCCACGGCGGCGACCTGCTGAAAGCGGCGCTGCGTGACGATGCGCTGAATTGGGTGCTGCAGGCTGAACAGCTGGGAACCGGACATGCGATGCAGCAGGCTGCGCCCTTCTTCGCCGACGACGAAGATATCCTGATGCTCTATGGCGACGTGCCGTTAATTACCGTCGATACGCTGGCGCGCCTGCGCGCGGCGAAACCGCAGGGTGGTATCGGCCTGCTGACGGTCACGCTGGACAATCCTACCGGCTATGGCCGCATCGTGCGGGAAAATGGCCAGGTCACCGGCATCGTTGAGCAGAAAGACGCTTCGCCGCAGCAGCTGGCGATTCAGGAGATCAATACCGGCATCCTGGTGGCCAACGGCGGCGATTTGAAGCGCTGGCTGAGCCAGCTGAACAATAACAATGCGCAGGGCGAATATTACATTACCGATATTATCGCGCTCGCCTGGGCGGAAGGCCGCCGTATCGAAACCGTCCAGCCGGCGCGCATCAGCGAAACCGAAGGCGTCAATAACCGCCTGCAGCTGGCGACGCTGGAACGCATTTATCAGGCTGAGCAGGCGGAAAAATTGCTGCTGGCGGGCGTGATGCTGCGCGATCCGGCCCGTTTCGACCTGCGCGGCGAGCTGCAACACGGCCGCGACGTCGAGATCGATAGCAACGTGATCCTTGAAGGCCGCGTCACGCTGGGCAACCGGGTTAAAATCGGCGCCGGCTGCGTGATTAAAAACAGCGTGATCGGCGACGGTTGCGAAATCAGCCCCTACAGCGTGATCGAAGATGCCGAGCTGGCCGCTGATTGCACTGTCGGTCCTTTTGCGCGTCTGCGTCCGGGCAGCCAGCTTGGCGAAGCGGCGCACGTCGGCAACTTCGTGGAGATGAAAAAGGCGACGCTGGGCAAAGGATCGAAAGCGGGCCATCTTAGCTATCTGGGCGACGCGGAGATCGGATCCGGGGTCAATATCGGTGCCGGCACCATTACCTGTAACTATGACGGCGCTAACAAATCAAAAACCGTCATCGGCGACGATGTTTTCGTCGGCTCCGATACGCAGCTGGTGGCGCCGGTTACCGTTGCCAGCGGGGCCACCATCGCCGCCGGCACGACCATCATGAAAGATGTCACCGCCGGCGAGCTGGTTTATAACCGTAAAGAACAGTTGCAAAAATCGGGCTGGCAACGCCCGGTGAAGAAGAAATAACAATAAACGCTCAGCTCTCCAGGCAGCATAGAGGCGGCGATGCCGCGCAGCATTGGACGCTTACTCAGGTAAGCGTCCGGTATATGCGGGACGCGCCAACGCAGGCAGCCTGAAGGATGAAGCGTATAACCCCCACTCTCTACAAGGCTCGGGGGAGCCGACAATGTCGGTATATCAGGTCAGATGACAACGCCGGGCGCAAGAGCGCCATGAGTCAGGAAGAAAACTATGTGTGGAATTGTTGGCGCGGTAGCGCAACGTGATATCGCGGAAATACTGCTGGAAGGTTTGCGCCGTCTGGAGTATCGCGGCTATGACTCCGCCGGTCTGGCGGTGGTGGATCGACAAGGGCACGTGACTCGCCTGCGTCGCGTAGGCAAGGTGCAAAAGCTCGCCGAAGCGGCAGAACAGCATCCGCTGATCGGCGGCACCGGCATCGCTCATACCCGTTGGGCCACCCACGGCGAGCCGTCCGAAGCGAATGCGCACCCGCATGTCTCTGAACATATCGTTATCGTGCATAACGGCATCATTGAAAACCATGAGCCGCTGCGCGAGCTGATGATTGAGCGCGGCTACCGCTTCGCGTCGGAAACCGATACCGAAGTGGTTGCGCATCTGGTGCATTGGGAACAGAAACAGGGCGGCAGCCTGCGCGAAGTGGTGCAGCGCGTCATCCCGCAGCTGCGCGGCGCTTACGGCATGGTGATTATGGACAGCCGCGATCCATCGCTGCTGGTGGCTGCGCGTTCAGGCAGCCCGCTGGTGATCGGCTGCGGCGTCGGCGAAAACTTTATCGCCTCCGATCAGCTGGCTCTGTTGCCGGTGACCCGCCGTTTTATCTATCTGGAAGAGGGCGATATCGCCGAGGTGACGCGTCGCGAGGTCACTATCGTCGACCGCGCGGGCCATCCGGTGAAGCGCAACGAGATCGAATCCAACGTGCAGTATGACGCCGGCGATAAAGGCGTTTACCGTCACTATATGCAGAAAGAGATCTACGAGCAGCCCAACGCGATTAAAAATACCCTGAGCGGGCGCTTCAGCCATGGCGAGGTCGATCTTTCCGAACTTGGCGCCGGCGCCAACGACCTGCTGAGCCAGGTTGAACATATTCAGATCATCGCCTGCGGCACCTCCTACAATTCCGGTATGGTCGCACGCTACTGGTTTGAATCGCTGGCGAACGTGCCGTGCGATGTCGAAATCGCCTCTGAATTCCGCTATCGCAAATCCGCAGTGCGTAAAAACAGCCTGCTGATCACCCTGTCACAGTCCGGTGAAACCGCCGATACGCTGGCGGCGCTGCGTCTGTCGAAAGAGCTGGGCTATCTTGGCTCACTGGCGATTTGCAACGTGGCGGGCTCATCACTGGTGCGCGAATCCGATCTGGCGCTGATGACCAAAGCGGGTACCGAAATCGGCGTGGCCTCGACCAAAGCCTTTACCACCCAGCTGACCGTGTTGCTGATGCTGGTGGCAAAAATCGGCCGCCTGAAAGGCGCGGACGCGCAGATTGAACACGATATTGTGCATGCGCTGCAGGCGCTGCCGAGCCGCATCGAGCAGATGCTGGCGCAGGATAAGATGATTGAAGCGCTGGCGGAAGATTTCTCCGACAAACATCATGCGTTGTTCCTGGGCCGTGGCGATCAATATCCGATCGCGATGGAAGGCGCGCTGAAGCTGAAAGAGATCTCCTACATCCATGCGGAAGCCTACGCCGCCGGCGAGCTGAAGCACGGCCCGCTGGCGCTGATCGACGCCGATATGCCGGTCATTGTGGTGGCGCCGAATAACGAGCTGCTGGAAAAACTGAAATCCAATATCGAAGAGGTGCGCGCGCGCGGCGGTCTGCTGTACGTGTTCGCCGATCGCGATACGGGCTTCGCCGACAGCGAAGGCATGAAGATTATCTCTCTGCCGCACGTGGAAGAGGTCATTGCGCCGATTTTCTACACCGTGCCGCTGCAGCTGCTCTCTTACCACGTGGCGCTGATTAAAGGCACCGATGTGGATCAGCCGCGCAATCTGGCGAAATCGGTCACTGTAGAATAAGGCCGACGTCAGGCTACTGACGCTGCGGTAAAATGAATCATCCGGCGAAGCCTGTTAAACGGCATCGCCGGATTTTTTATGGCTGAGGCCCGCTCCGGCGCAAACTGAAAAATTTTTTGTACAGCAAACAGGGTGTCATCCATAGTTGAAGCGCATGACAACCGTTTTTTCCTCTTCGGCACGGCGACGGCGGCGTACACTTTTCCGGCTGTCATATAACTGTCATATTTCCTACATCCCGCTGTCATTAAACTGTCCTATTTTCCCTCCTGCAGCAATCCTGATTCTTACTACAACGGCATACAGCCTGACTTTTACTCCCCCGGAGGGAATATGACACTGATGCGTAGCACCGTAGCCAAACTTGTTGCCGCCACCCTCTCCCTGAGCGCGGTTTCTGCTTTCGCAGCCACCGATCTCACCGGCGCAGGCGGCACCTTCCCGGCTCCGGTTTATGCCAAGTGGGCAGCAGATTATCAGCAAGCGACCGGCAGTAAAATCAACTACCAGGGGATTGGCTCTTCCGGCGGCGTGAAGCAGATCATTGCGAAAACAGTTGATTTCGGTGCGTCCGATGCGCCCATGAAAGATGAAGATCTGCAGAAAAACGGCCTGTTTCAGTTTCCGACCGTGATTGGCGGCGTGGTGCTGGCGATCAACCTGCCTGGCGTGCAATCCGGTCAGCTGACGCTGGATGGACAGACCGTCGGTGATATCTACCTCGGCAAAATCAAAAAGTGGAATGATCCGGCGATCGCCAAACTGAACCCGGGTCTGAAGCTGCCAGAAACCAATATCGCGGTAGTGCGTCGCGCTGACGGTTCAGGCACCTCCTTCGTCTTCACCAGCTACCTCTCTAAAGTGAACCAGGAGTGGAGCGAGAAAGTCGGCAAGGGCAACACCGTAAACTGGCCGACCGGTCTTGGCGGTAAAGGTAACGATGGCATCGCCGCGTTCGTTCAGCGTCTGCCAGGCTCCATCGGCTATGTGGAATACGCCTACGCCAAACAGAACAAGCTGAGCTACACCAAACTGATCGATGCCGATGGTCAGCCGGTATCCCCGACGGAAGAAACCTTCAGCAATGCGGCGAAAGGCGCTGACTGGAGCAAATCTTACGCGCAGGATCTGACGAACCAGAAAGGCAAAGACGCGTGGCCTATCACCACCACCACCTTCATTCTGATGTACAAGAACCAGACCAACGCCGATAAAGGCGCTGAAGTGCTGAAGTTCTTCGACTGGGCATATAAAGACGGCGATAAGACCGCGACCAGCCTGGATTACGCTACGCTGCCGGATGCGGTGGTTGAGCAGATCCGTTCTGACTGGAAAGCGCAGATCAAAGATGGCTCCGGTAAGGCGCTGTATCAGTAATGATTTAACGGTGCCACGCACTGTCGCAGGGGTCGGCTGAAGGCCGGCCCGCAGTATCCGGGCGGCTGAACGCCGCCCCTGTGAATTTCTTCTGTCGAGACTTTTATGGCTGAATCCAGGCCGTCCTTTAAGGCCCCGGGAAAACAAGGCGACATTCTTTTTGGCGCGCTGGTCAAACTGGCGGCGCTGATTGTGCTTTTGTTGCTTGGCGGCATCATTATCTCCCTGCTCATCTCCTCCTGGCCCAGCATTGAGAAATTCGGTTTCTCTTTCCTGTGGAATAAAGAGTGGGATGCCCCGAATGAAAACTTTGGCGCGCTGGTGCCTATTTACGGCACCGTCGTCACCTCCCTGATCGCGCTGCTGATCGCCGTGCCGGTCAGCTTCGGTATCGCACTGTTCCTGACCGAGCTGGCACCGGGCTGGCTGCGCCGCCCGCTGGGCGTGGCGATTGAGCTGCTGGCGGCCATCCCCAGCATCGTGTATGGCATGTGGGGGCTGTTTGTCTTCGCGCCGCTGTTCGCCGAATACTTCCAGACGCCGGTAGGCAATGTACTCTCCAGCATTCCGCTGGTCGGCGCGCTGTTTGAAGGCCCGGCGTTCGGCATCGGCATTCTCGCGGCAGGGGTGATTCTGGCGATCATGATTATCCCCTATATTGCCTCGGTAATGCGCGACGTGTTCGAACAGACACCGGTGATGATGAAAGAGTCCGCCTACGGCATCGGCTGCACCACCTGGGAGGTGATCTGGCGCATCGTGCTGCCCTTCACCAAAAACGGCGTGATCGGTGGGGTGATGTTGGGGCTGGGCCGCGCGCTCGGCGAAACCATGGCGGTGACCTTTATTATCGGCAACACCTACCAGCTCGACAGCGTCTCACTCTATATGCCGGGCAACAGCATCACCTCCGCGCTGGCGAATGAGTTCGCCGAAGCGGAATCGGGCGTGCATGTCGCCGCGCTGATGGAGCTGGGGCTGATCCTGTTCGTTATCACCTTTATCGTGCTGGCGATCTCTAAGCTGATGATTTTACGACTGGCGAAAAGTGAAGGGGCGCGCTCATGACCACGCTCGATCTGCATGCCCGCACCGAGCTGCAGGCCTCGCGCCGCAAAATGCAGGCGCGCCGCAGTCTCCGTAACAAAATTGCGCTGACGCTCTCTATGCTGACGATGGCGTTCGGCCTGTTCTGGCTGGTGTGGATCCTGTTCACCACCATTACGCGCGGCGTCGACGGCTTTTCGCTGGCGCTGTTTACCGAAATGACGCCGCCGCCGAATACCGCGGGCGGCGGGCTGGCCAACGCCATCGCCGGCAGTGGCCTGCTGATCCTGTGGGCGACGCTGTTCGGCACCCCGCTGGGCATCATGGCCGGGATCTACCTGGCAGAATATGGCCGCAAATCCTGGCTGGCCGAAGTGATCCGCTTTATCAACGATATCCTGCTGTCGGCGCCATCGATTGTTGTCGGGCTGTTCGTTTACACCCTCGTGGTCGCGCAGATGCAGCACTTCTCCGGCTGGGCGGGGGTGATCGCGCTGGCGCTGCTGCAGGTGCCGATCGTTATCCGCACCACGGAAAATATGCTGAAGCTGGTGCCGGATAGCCTGCGCGAAGCGGCCTACGCGTTGGGTACGCCAAAATGGAAAATGATCTCCGCCATTACGCTGAAAGCCTCGGTATCCGGGATTATCACCGGCGTGCTGCTGGCGGTGGCGCGCATCGCCGGCGAGACCGCCCCGCTGCTGTTTACCTCGCTGTCGAACCAGTTCTGGAGTACCGACATGATGCAGCCGCTGGCCAACCTGCCGGTCACTATCTTTAAGTTCGCCATGAGTCCTTTTGCCGAATGGCAAAGCCTGGCCTGGGCTGGCGTTCTGCTGATCACGCTCTGCGTCCTGCTGTTAAATATTCTGGCGCGCGTGATTTTTGCCAAATCAAAACACTAATTTACCGCGACGTGACAACGGCGCGGCGTGAAGAGAAAGAGAAAACTATGGTTAATCAGTCATCCGGCAAAATTCAGGTACGCGATCTGAACTTTTACTACGGTAAATTCCATGCACTGAAAAACATCAACCTGGATATCGCGACAAACCAGGTCACCGCCTTTATCGGGCCGTCCGGCTGCGGCAAATCCACTCTGCTGCGCACCTTCAACAAGATGTTCTCCCTCTATCCGGAGCAGCGCGCCGAAGGCGAGATCCTGCTGGATGGCGAAAACATTCTTACCGAATCCCAGGATATCGCCCTGCTGCGCGCGCGCGTTGGCATGGTGTTCCAGAAGCCGACGCCGTTCCCGATGTCGATTTACGACAATATCGCTTTCGGCGTACGCCTGTTTGAAAAGCTGCCGCGTGCGGATATGGATGAGCGCGTGCAGTGGGCGTTAAGCAAAGCGGCGCTATGGAACGAAACCAAAGACAAGCTGCATCAGAGCGGTTACAGTCTCTCCGGCGGCCAGCAGCAGCGGCTTTGTATCGCGCGCGGCATCGCCATTCGCCCGGAAGTGCTACTGCTGGATGAACCTTGCTCGGCGCTGGATCCGATCTCCACCGGCCGCATCGAGGAGCTGATCACCGAGCTGAAGCAGGATTACACCGTGGTGATCGTTACGCACAATATGCAGCAGGCGGCGCGCTGTTCCGACCATACCGCCTTTATGTACCTGGGCGAGCTGATCGAATTCAGCGATACCGACACCCTGTTTACGAAGCCGCATCAGAAGCAGACTGAAGACTATATTACTGGCCGCTATGGTTAACTGGAGCGCTGTATGGATAATTTGAACCTGAATAAACACATCTCCGGCCAGTTTAACGCTGAGCTTGAGCATATCCGCACCCAGGTCATGATCATGGGCGGGCTGGTGGAGCAGCAGCTCACTGACGCCATCACCGCGATGCATAATCAGGATGGCGAGCTGGCGAAGCGCGTTATTGATGGCGACCAGAAGGTCAACATGATGGAAGTGGAGATTGATGAGGCCTGCGTGCGCATTATCGCCAAGCGGCAGCCGACCGCCAGCGATCTGCGTCTGGTGATGGCGATCATCAAAACCATTTCCGAGCTGGAGCGCATCGGCGACGTGGCGGAGAAGATCAGCCGCACCGCGCTGGAGAAGTTTGGTCAACAGCATCAGCCGCTGCTGGTCAGCCTGGAGTCGCTGGGCCATCACACCATTCAGATGCTGCACGACGTGCTGGACGCCTTCGCGCGGATGGATTTAAGCGCGGCGATTGAAATCTATCGTGAAGATAAAAAGGTCGATCAGGAGTATGAGGGCATCGTGCGTCAGCTGATGACCTATATGATGGAAGATCCGCGCACCATTCCCAGCGTGCTGACCGCGCTGTTCTGCGCACGCGCCATCGAGCGCATCGGCGATCGCTGCCAGAATATCTGCGAGATTATTTTCTACTTTGTTAAAGGCCAGGATTTCCGTCACGTCGGCGGCGATCGGCTGGATAAGCTGCTGGCGGGCGACGAAAACGGCAGCAGCCCGGCCTGATATCCTTTGCCGCGTTCAGCGCAGCCGTCCGGCTGCGCTGTTCCCTTCTCTTCCCGACGTCTAACGCGTCAGCGACCAGCCGCGTTCGCGCCACAGCGCCGGCAGCTGCGCCAGGTCGTCGAAAGGCGTCACCAGCGGATGATCGATCGGCCGGTTATGGGCATCGGCGCAGTAATAGAACACGGGAATGCCCGCCGCGATACCGGCATTAGCGCCCGCTTCGGAATCGTCGATCAGTGCGCAGCGCGCAATCGGTACCTGCATCTGCTGCGCCGCGTGGAACATCAGCTGCGGGTCCGGTTTCCAGTGGCCGATATCGTAGCCGCTGTACAACCGGTCATCAAAAAACGAGAGCATATCGGTCAGCCCCAGCGAGTGCTGCATTTTCGGCACGGTGCCGTTGGAGACCACGCACATCGGCACGGTGATCTGCTCCAGCAGCGCTCTGGCGCCGGGGATCGGCTGCAGATGTGCGTCAAACAGGCGCGCTACCTGCTGGCGATATTCCCGCTCGATCGCGTCCACTGGCGCGTTCAGGGGATACTGGCGGCCGACGTCGGCGATAATGTCGTAAAGCTTTACGCCTTTGTACTTTTCAAACATCTCCTGCAGCGACAGTTCGGCGCCGTAGCGGGCGAAGGTATCCACATAGGCCTGGGTGCAAAGGCGCTCGCTATCCACCAGCGTCCCGTCGCAGTCAAAAAACAGACATTCAATGCTCATTTATGCGTCATCCTTAATAGTGGTGTCAGGCTCACTTTAACCGACTGAGCCAGGAATGCGACCCGACAAGGCGGATTTAAGCCAAACCGCAACCGTTTGCGAAAAATCAGTGTACTGTTGGGCCAAAATCGCTAGCATACGCGGCGACCTCTTTTCCCGTTCGGATGTAACAGATGACTAAACAAGGCCTATTACAGCGGCTGTTCCGGCTTCAGGAACATGGCACGACGGTGCGAACCGAAGTGATTGCCGGTTTTACCACCTTCCTGACGATGGTTTACATCGTCTTTGTTAACCCGCAGATCCTCGGCGCCGCCGGCATGAATACCCAGGCGGTATTTGTTACCACCTGCCTGATTGCCGCGCTGGGCAGTATCCTGATGGGGATCGTCGCCAATCTGCCGGTGGCGCTGGCACCGGCGATGGGGCTGAACGCCTTTTTCGCTTTCGTGGTGGTCGGCGCGATGGGCTACTCCTGGCAGGTGGGTATGGGCGCCATTTTCTGGGGGGCGATCGGCCTGCTGCTGCTGACGCTGTTCCGCGTGCGTTACTGGATGATCGCCAATATCCCGCTGAGCCTGCGTACCGGCATCACCGCCGGCATCGGTCTGTTTATCGCCCTGATGGGGCTGAAAAACGCCGGCATCATTGTCGGCAACGAGGCGACGCTGGTGGCAGTGGGCGATCTCTCCTCTCACAGCGTACTGCTGGGCGCGCTGGGCTTCTTTATCATCGCGGTGCTGGCGTCGCGCAACGTCCATGCGGCGGTGCTGATCTCGATTATCGTCACCACGCTGGCGGGCCTGATGCTGGGCGATGTGAAATACAGCGGCATCTTTTCTGCGCCGCCGGCTATCGGCTCGGTTATCGGGCAGGTTGATGTGGGCGGGGCGTTAAACATCAGCATGGCGGGCGTGATCTTCTCCTTTATGCTGGTTAACCTGTTCGACTCCTCCGGCACGCTGATCGGCGTCACCGACAAGGCGGGCCTGGCAGATAAAGAGGGCAAGTTCCCGCGAATGAAACAGGCGCTGCTGGTGGATAGCGTCAGCTCCGTCGCCGGCGCCGCGATCGGTACCTCGTCGGTAACCGCGTATATCGAAAGCTCGTCCGGCGTCTCCGTCGGTGGACGCACCGGCCTGATGGCGGTGGTAACCGGTATTCTGTTTCTGCTGGTGATGTTCCTGTCGCCGCTGGCGTCGATGGTGCCCGGCTACGCTGCGGCGGGCGCGCTGATCTATGTCGGCGTGCTGATGACATCCAGCCTGGCGCGCGTACAGTGGGACGATCTCACCGAGGCGGTGCCGGCGTTCGTGACGGCGGCGATGATGCCGTTCAGCTTCTCGATCACCGAAGGCATTGCGCTGGGCTTTATCGCCTACTGCGTCATGAAGGCGGGAACGGGACGCTGGCGTGAAATCAGCCCCTGCGTGGTGGTCGTGGCGCTGCTGTTCGTACTGAAAATCGCCTTTATCGATTCCCACTGATCGCCAAACGGCTGCAGCCCCGCTGCTGCAGCTGTTTTTCCAGCGGCATGCTGGTGAGCCGCAACGTCTGCGGCCCCATATTCGCTTTATTCATCTCAATATCACGCAGCGCGGTCCAGTTATGCAGATCGTCAATCTCCCACAGCCGTAGCCGGCTGGTGGCGGGCGAGAGCGCGCATGACCAGATCAGCAACGGTTCGACATCGCACACCGCCTGCACGTCGGGAAACACCGGCGAGCGCAGACGCCCCGAGGCGGGATGAAGCTGCAGAGTGCCGCCGCAATCGTTTTTTTCACCGGTTAACTTGAGAATGCTCTGGCGCAGCGTCCAGATTTGCGTGATCGCTTCCAGCGGATCCTGCTGCGCATTGATCCAGGCTTTTTCGCCCGAAGAGAGATGCTGCAGATGGTGTTCCACCGTCTGGCGGCTGTGGGCGCGCACCATTTCCATATCCAGCCCGGCGCGGCTCTGCTCTTCCGCCAGCAGCACACCGATCACATTGCCGGCATAGGCAATGCTGAAATCGGGCAGGTCGGGGTCGATAAAACAGGGGCGGCCGTTAGCGGTGGTGGTTAAGCCGGGCAGCTGCGGCATTCCATATACGCGCAGCATCAGCTCAGCCAGCAACATGCGCGCCGCCAGATAGCGGCTTCGACGTTTCTCGCTGAGAAAGCGGGCCTTTTCCACTACATCCGCAGGAATACGCTGAACGTCCGCCCGGCTTTGGGCAAGCGTCCAGCGTACAAAATGACTTGCCATCTGTCGCTCCGTGAAAATGGTCGGATAATCATCAATGGTATTGTAAGAATTTTCTGAGGCATTTGCACCCGGCTTTCCCCCGGCCGGGCGCTTTTCGGAATAGGTTTAAATTTGCGCGGCGCCAGCAGAACGGGCGCCGGCGCCGGTTGGCGGCGGGATTCAGGCAAAGCGGCAGGCGTCGTCAAAAGCGAGGCGGGGAAGCCGTGGGTGCAGCTTTTCAGCCACGCCGTAGCCGAGGTTGATCAGCATGTTCGCCTGCCAGTGGCCGTCGGCGAAAAACAGCCGGTTGACCTGTTCGGCATCGAACCCGGACATCGGGCCGGCATCCAGGCCCAGCGCGCGCGCCGCCAGGATCAGATAGCCCGCCTGCAGGCTGCTGTTACGAAACGCGGTCTCGGCGGCAACCGCCGGGCTGCTGGTAAACCAGCTGCGCGCGTCCGCCCAGGGGAACAGCTCGGGCAGCCTGTCATAAAAGCGGCTGTCTGAGGCGACGATAACCGTCACCGGCGCCGACAGGGTTTTTTCCACGTTGCCGCTGGAGAGGGCCGGCCGCAGCCGTTCCTTGCCCTGCGCGCTGGTGATAAACACAAAGCGGCCAGGCGAGGCATTTGCGGAGGTGGGCGCAAGGCTGACGATGTCATAGAGCTGGCGCAGCAGCGCGGCATCGACCGCTTTATCCTGCCAAAAGCTGTGGGTACGGGCAGCGGTAAATAAGGTTTCCAGCGCCTGCGGGGTTAAGGGTACGGACATAACGATCTCCCTGAGGTTCAGATACGGCGATAGGGGCATGCAGGATGTGCTGCGGCGTTGCTCTTACAGCCTGATGCGCGCAGACGACGGCTGGCGATGCGCGGCCGAAGAAAGGACGCCGCGATAAAAGGGTAACGGCCGCCTCTGCTGCTGACCAAGAGGATTTTTTTATGTATCGGGCGGTAGGGAATGCCGCCTTAGCGCGGCTCGTCAGGTTAAGACTGGTCTTTAAACAGGCTCAAGACTCGTCTGATAAATAAAGGACGCGACAAGTGGCAGCATTAATTGATGGGTCAAAACGGTGAAGAGCCGGCCGGGCGTCTTTTTTAATATTAATCTCCTTTAGCCTTTTATCCTCACAGGCGGCTTACGCATGCCCGCTTTTTATCATAAAAACGGCTTATTGTTTGAATAGTTAATTATGTCTTGCTGTGAAAACAGTTATTGCCGTGGGAAATAATTACGCCGGCTTTACTGTTTTTCACTTGTTATCTTGTCTGTGGCGCGGCTTGTTAATAAGGAATGAAGCTATTAGAATCGCTCAGATTTATTTCTTAAGCTGAAATAAATCAGCACTACAGCAAAGGAACGTCGCTGTATTTTGCTTTGTCTGCAAGCAACCAGCCGCAGTCAGGCTGGACTGGGAAAAGGATATCTTAATATGTTGGACATTAACTTAGCGATATCGGATAAATATCCTGCTATTCAGTGCTTCCTTTGTCATTACGCCAGAGAGGAGTTGGGCTGTAATATCATCGCCGATTTTTCCTTAAGCGAGATGGACAAGCGCGACTCCGCCGCCCGGCAGAGAATAGACGCCATCATTACAGACCTCTCTTACTGTAACGATGACCGTCAGCTTTACGGCGTGGCGAAGATCCGCGCCATCCAGCGCGCGCTGCCCGAAGCGAAGGTGGTACTGTATGTTGAGTATGACAATCTGTCGATTCTGAAAAAAGCGATCAGCTACGGCGCTGATGCGATTGTCAGTAAGTACGATCCGGTCAGCGAAATAAAAAAGGCGCTGAATGAGATCTTCTCCCGACCTCATCATCGCGTTTACCTGTCGGCCTTTATTAACGCTATCGTGGAAAGCGAGACGGAAAAAAGCGTCCGCCTGACGGCGAAAGAGTGGGAGATAATACGACTCTATTCTATGGGGCTTTCTCTTTCCAGTATTGCGAAAAAACAAAACCGCGCGGTCAGTACGGTGGCTACGCAAAAATATAATGCGATGAAAAAACTGAATGTGAATACCAACAGCGAACTCATTCAGTATGCGTGCATGAATAATATTATTTAATTGCGCATTCTTATCAGAAAAGGATTTTGGTAATGAATACCAGGAGAGTCAACGCCGCGGCGGTAACCCTTTGTGCCGCGCTGAGCCTGCTGCCTGAAGGGGCTGACGGCGTAAGCCTACAGGAGGCGGTGCTGGCGGCCAGCCTTTACGACAGTGAGGTAAACGCTGCCAGGCATGCGCACCAGGCGGATAGCGAAAAAAGCGTGCAGGGGTTCGCCAGCCTGCTGCCGACCATCGGGCTGAACGCCGGGTACAGCAGGCAGGATCAGCCGAAGGCCTACTATGCCGCCGGCGTTACGCGGCATAACGTCAGCGTAAACCTGACGCAGCCGCTGTTTGATATCGCCAAATTCGCCGCCTGGAAACGGGGGGAAGCGATCGCCGACTATGCCGACGTCATACTGATGCAGGCGCAGCAAAAGCTGATCGCGAGCGTCGCTGACGCCTATTTCCGCGTTATCTATCAGCGGGAGGTGTTAAACAGCGCGCTGAACGCCAGAGCCGCCTACGCCAGGCAGCTCAGCCAGACACAGGTGGCGATCAGCGTCGGCGAAGGCACGCGGCTGGAGCGGGACGAAGCGCAGGCCAACTACGATAAGACCGTGGCGGAAGCGATCGCCGCCCGCAACGATCTTGACGAAGCGGGCATGGTTTTTTCACGGCTCACCAGCCTTAATCCCGATGAGATCCAGCCGGTCGATGTCGCCTGCCTGATGCGCTTGCCGCTTCCTGATGATGAGGCGCTGCAGCGTAAAGCGATGCAAAACAATCTCAGCATACGTGCCGCGCTGTTTCAGCTGGATCAGGCAAAGGCCGATCTGATTGCCGCGCATGGCGCGCATCTGCCGGTAGTGACGCTGCAGGCGGGCTATGGCACTAACTGGAGCCGCGCGGAAAACGACAACTATCTCAATGTGCTGATGGGCAGCACTTCTAAAACGCGCAACAGCACCCTTGGCGTCAGCGTCTCGGTGCCGTTGTTCTCCGGCGGCGCGCAGATCTCCCAGTCGATCGAGGCCGTACAGCGCCGTGAACAGGGGAAAGATCTGCTGGAGGATGCGCGGCGTAAAGCGCGCCAGGAGACGCAGTCGGCCTGGCTAAAGCTTAAAAACGGCCGGAGCCACTATCTGGCTGAGGAAAAGGCACTCTCCTCGGCAAAGAGCAAAGTGAACTCAACCGCCTACGGGCGCAAGGTCGGTTTAAGAACCATTATCGATGAACTCAACGCGGAGCAGAGCTACTACAAAACGCGGCAGGAGATGGCGCGGGTAGAGTATGACTATCTGAACGCCCAAATTAAACTCGCCATGGAGTTGGGCGAGCTGGATTATGCGGCGTTAGCACAGTTCCATTGTCCCGAAGGACAGCGCCGCGCCGCCGTGCAGCCGGGGGGCGTTATGAGTGAATCGTTATTCCGTCAGGAGGCGTTGGAGGCGAATAAAACCTCAGCCATCGGCAATGTGGCGTTGTATTGCCCGCCCTATCGCTGGCTGGTGATTTCGCTGGTGGCGGCGATCGCGATTGCCGTCGCCGCCTTCTTTACGTTTGGCAGCTATACCAAGCGGGAAACGGCCATCGGACAGCTGATGCCCGCCAAAGGCGTAATGAATGTGGCCTCGATGGCGGCAGGCACCGTCATCGACATTCACGTCGAAGAGGGGCAACGGGTTGAAAAAGGCGAGGCGATCGCCACGGTCTCTTCGGAAGTGTTTACGGCGCTGGGACAGACGCGGGAAACCGTGGCGCAGCAGCTGCGGCTGCAGCGCGAACGGCTGCGGGGGGATCTCGATAATCAACAGAAGCTGTTTGCCGAAGCGATGAGCGGGCTGCAGGAGCGGGAGCGGCTGCTCGGCTCCCAGCTTGAGCAGCTGGATCTGCAGCAGACGCAGCGCGCCCGCCAGGCACGGCTGGCGCGTCGCCAGCTGGATAAGCTGAACCTGATGCGCAAAGAAGGCTACGCCTCCAATAGCCAGGTCGAGCAGCAGGAGGCTGCCGTTATTGATGCCGACGCACGCCTGCAGGATATCGCGCGTCAGCGTCTCGATATCCACCAGCAGCTCGCACAGACGCGCCAGCAGCTACGCGAACTGCCGATGAACACGCGCAATAAGCAGAATGAGATTGAGCGTCGCCTCTCTGAGCTGGAGCAGTCGATGGCGGAAAACGAATCCCGGCGATCCATCGTGCTGCGCGCGCCGATGGAGGGCATGGTCGGTTCCGTGATGGTGAAAGCGGGGCAGATGGTGAGCGCCGGCCAGACGCTGTTTTCCGTCCTGCCGGATGAAGGGCGGCTGCAGGCGCGCATTATGGTCAGCAGCCGCGCCATCGGCTTTATCCGGCCGGGGCAGAAGGTGGTGCTGCGCTATCAGGCGTTCCCTTTTCAAAAGTTCGGCCAGCAGTATGGCAAGGTGGCGGAGGTGTCGCGCGTCGCGCTTTCGCCGCAGGAGGTGGCGACCCTCACCGGCAATAACAATGTGCAGGAACAGCACTATCGCGTGGTGGTCGCGCTGGAAAAGCAGCATATCAACGTCTACGGCCGTCAGGAAAAACTGCGCCCCGGCAGCGCGCTGGAAGCGGACTTCCTTATTGATACCCGTCGCCTGTACGAATGGGTGCTGGAGCCGCTTTACGCGCTGGGACGGCGGGCGGGCAACTAAATGCGCCCGGCGATGCGTTAACGACAGGGAGTGGTTTTATTTATGAAGTTTTTAGAAGCATTGAATTTTGGCTGGCGTCGCCAATTACCGGTGATGCAGCAAACGCAGGCGACGGAGTGCGGGCTGACCTGCGTCGGGATGATCGCTAACTATTTTGGCCACGCCATCGATATGGTGACGCTGCGTAAGCGCTTTCCGACGTCGCTGAAAGGCGCGACGCTGGCGGATGTGATGCTTATCGCGCATCAGCTGGGCATGGCGGGCCGCGCCCTGCGGCTGGAGCTGGATGAGCTGGGCAAACTGCGTCGTCCCTGCATCCTGCACTGGGAGATGAACCACTTTGTGGTGCTGAAAAGCGTCGCGAAGGGGAAGATAACCATTCACGACCCGGCGCGGGGAAAACGCGACGTTCCGATGGACGAGGTCTCGCGCAGCTTTACCGGCGTCGCGCTGGAGCTGCTGCCCGCCGCGACCTTCACTCAGGCGCAGGAGAAGCAGTCAATCTCGATGCGCAAGCTGATCGGCAATGTGACCGGCATCCGCAGCGCCTTTGCTCAGGTGATGATCCTGTCGGTGGCGCTGGAGCTGTTCGGCATCCTGTCGCCCTTCTATATGCAGTGGGTAATGGATCAGGTGCTGGTGTCGGCCAATTATGATTTGCTGACCCTGCTGGGCTGCGGTTTTATTATCGTGACGTTGCTGAATATCGCCATCTCCGCGCTGCGATCCTGGGTCACAACCTGGTTTTCCAGCCTGCTTAGCGTGCAGTGGACAGCGAACGTCTGCGCCCATCTGCTCGGCCTGCCGATGGCCTATTTTGAATCGCGGCACGTCGGCGATGTGTTGTCGCGGTTCGGCTCGATCGGCACCATTCAAAACACGCTTACCGGCCGTTTTATCAGCTCTATTCTCGACGGCGTGATGGCTGTCGTCACGCTGGGAATGCTGTTTATCTATAACATTCGGCTCGCCTGGCTGGTGCTGGGGCTGCTGGCCGCCTACGTTATTATCCGCTGGATCTCGTTTCGGCCTTTTCGTCAGGCGAATGAGGATCAGATTGCCGCCTCGGCGCGCGCGCAGTCACAGCTGCTGGAGTCTATCCGTGGCGTACAGGCGGTTAAGTTGAATAACAAGCAGGAGATGCGCGTCGCGGCCTATGCCAACGCGCTGGTGGAAAGCACCAATAAAGGCGTGGCGATACAGCGTCTGTCGATAGGGTTCAGCTCGGTGCAGGGGGCGATTTCCGGCGTCGGCCGTATCGTGCTGATATGGATGGCGGCCCTGCAGGTGCTGGAAGGCAACTTCACCAGCGGGATGCTGGTCGCCTTTATCAGCTTCTCCGATCAGTTTATCAGCCGCGCCTCGGGGCTGGTGGATGCGGTGATCGATTTCACGATGCTGCGTCTGCACGGCGAACGACTGGCCGATATCGTGCTAACCGATCGCGAGGCGGATATGGAGACCTTGCTGCCCGCGCCGATGCATGCCGCGCAGTCGGCCCCCTCGCTGACAATAAAAGATCTCAGCTTTCGCTATGCGGAAACGGAGCCGTACGTGCTGCGTCACTGCGATATCGCGGTGGCGGCCGGCGAATCGGTGGCGATTATCGGGCCGTCGGGGCAGGGGAAAACCACGCTGGCCAAGCTGATGATGGGGCTGCTGAAGCCGGAATCGGGCTGTATCGAGCTTGACGGCGTGGATATCAAAAAGCTGGGAATGCGCCATTACCGCGCGCGCCTGGGCTGCGTCATGCAGGACGACATTCTGTTTGCCGGCTCCCTCTCTGACAATATCTGTTTCTTCGACGCGCAGCCCGATCAGGAAAAAATCGAAGATGCCGCGAAGGTGGCGCAGATCCATGATGATATCTCCGCGATGCCGATGGGCTATCACAGCCTGGTGGGCGATATGGGCTCCTCGCTCTCCGGCGGGCAGATTCAGCGCGTATTGCTGGCCCGCGCGCTCTACCGCCAACCGGATCTGCTGATCCTCGATGAGGCTTCAAGCCATCTCGACGTTGATCGCGAGCGGATGATTAATCAGGCGATCCGTCATATGCCGGTCACGCGCATTATCATTGCGCACCGGCCGGAAACCATCTGCAGCGCGGACCGTATTATTTTACTTAATCAGGGCAAAGCGGTGGAGATAGATAAAGCGCACTATGCGCGGTTAAGTAATACGTCACCGCAGAGTAGGTAAATCTCTTTTTTATTAACGTTACCCGTTAATGATTACCCTCACCCTTGCGACTAATCTGATTCATTAATTAACATAAATAAAATAAAAGGCAGGAAAGCAATTTTCTGTCTTTTATTGTTTTTGTCGGCAGGCAAGGTGTTATTAATAATAGATTATTTACTATTGTTGCAGGCTTAAGGTAGATTTAGCATTAATATGCCAGTGTAAATTTATGGCGAGGTTTTAAAGGTTATTACCATCAAAATATGAAGTATTGAAGGAGTAGTGGATGCGTCAGTTAAACAACAGGGAAATAATGGCCGTTTCAGGCGGGAATTTTTTTGACACCCTTGGCGCCGCAATTTTGGGTGGGATCGTCGGCGCGACTGCAGGCATGATGAAAGCCGGTACCGCGGGCGGTATGACCGGCGGCATCCTCGGTGTCGGCGTGATTTCCGCTATGGTTGGTGCGGTGGTGGGCTGCATCGCCATCGGCGTGCAGGGCGTGCTTTACGGCATGATTAACGGCTGGGACAAAACGCTGGAATGGTTTAATACCAATACTGAACAATGGTTTGATCATAATGCCCCGCTGCCGAAATAACCCCGCTGCAATGAGCGTTTTAATTTACGGAATGTCTTTATTAAAAACGGATAAAAGTGGCGCAGCGCGTTCACCTGTCAGCGCTTTTTAAATACGGCGCTGGCTATCCGGTATGGGAGAAACGGTGAGTGCGTGCATTATTCGCATGTGCGTCGCGGTAATAAAACACTATTTATGTCTGGGTAATTGCGGAAAAGTTATTAAGGTAACTTTTCACTTTTGCTCATTTTCATAAAGCGAGGATAGGCGGGCACTATTTTCGGCGCGCTTATTATTTCAATAAAACGGAGTTTACGATGAAAAAATGTTTGTTAGGCACAGTGGTTGCGCTTGCCGTTTCTTCTGTAACGATGCCTGCCGGCGCGTCAGTCGGCACCATCACCATCAACGGCAAGCTGACCCAGTCTACCTGTACCGTCAAAATCGACGGCGGCAGCGCCGATGCGGTCGTCACGCTGCCGACGCTGCCGACGTCCGATCTGGCTAAAGACGGCGATACCGCCGGCACGACGGCATTCACTATGAACCTGACTAACTGTAAGCCGGCAACCGGCAGCGTACGCGCCTACTTTGAGCATGGCACCGCAGTCGACGCCGCGACGGGCCGCCTGAACAACACCAATGCCGCCGGCGCGAAGAACGTTCAGGTTGAGTTACTTGATGCGAAAATGAACGCTTTGCATATCGGCAACACCAGCCAGCGCGCCAACGCGGCGGGCGAACTGCAGGACGGCGCCGTAAACCTGGTCTATCAGGCGCGTTACCATGCGACCGGCGCCTCCACGGCCGGCGAGCTGGCGACGTCGGTCACCTATTCCATCGATTACGAGTAATCGCCTCGATTAAAAATGCAGGGAGCAAGCCTCCTTGCATTCCTTATTTCCGCATCAGGAACAGCATCAGGAATGAATATAAAATTTTTGCTTCTGCTTTTTTCCGGGCTGTTGTTAAACGCCACCTGCACGCTGGCCGGCATCGTCGTTAACAGTACGCGTGTTATTTATCCGGAAGGCGAAAGGGAAGTAACGGCGCGCCTGGAAAACCAAAATCAACATCCCTCCTTAATTCAGTCATGGATAGATAACGGCAAAAAGGATGAAGAGATAAAAGCGATAAATGTGCCGTTTATTCTGCTGCCGCCGGTGGCACGCGTTGAACCGCAGCAGGGGCAAACGTTACGTATTACCTATGTCGGCGAAGCCTCGACACTGCCGAAAGATCGGGAGTCCGTATTCTGGCTGAACATTCTGGATATTCCACCGCGTGCCAAAGCGGCGGCCGGCAACCCGTTGCAAATGGCGATACGCACGCGAATAAAACTCTTTTTTCGGCCAGAGGCGCTAAAAGGCGAGTCTGCGGCGGAGGCAGCGGAAAAGCTGGGCTGGCGGCGGATTGAAAGCAAAGAAGGCGTGACGCTGGAGGCGAATAACCGCTCGCCGTTTTATGTCTCCATAGCCTCGATAGAAACCTCCACCGCACCTAAGCCGGCAAATAAGCTGGCAAGCATTAAGGGCGACATGATCGCGCCTTTTAGCCATGCCCGGTTCACTTTCCCTGCCTCATTAAAAACGCTAAGCCAGTTTAAATACCATTACATCAATGATTATGGCGCGGTCGTGACGATGGAAAGAGAGATTTAACACCCTAAATCATCAACATAATGAAGGGCATGATGATGTCATTTTTCTGTATCTGGCCAACCTTATTTCGCGCGGGAAAGCGGAAATTTAAGCTTATATCATGGTGCGTCGCTAACGCGACGTGCGTGCTGACGTTGACGCAGGCGCGCGCGGAGGTGGAGTTCGATCCGATTTTCCTCGATCGGGCCGCGGGCGATGCGATCGATATCTCCCGTTTTAACGGGGCGTATAGCATTCCGGCCGGCACCTACGATGTGGATGTCTATTTAAATCATCGTCTGCTGGGCCGTGAACGGGTCGCCGTCGAGCAGCCTCACGCGGGCGACTCGCTTATCTGCTTCAGCCAGGCGTTAATCGCCCTGACCGGCTTTAAAGCGCATCAGCTCTCCGCAGAGCAGCAGGCGGTGCTGCGCAGGGAAAAAAGCTGCGTGACGCTGGAAACGCTGCAGCCCGCTTCCCGCGCCCGGCTGCGGCTATCAGATATGCGCCTCGACATTCACCTGCCGCAGGCCTGGCTGGATACCGCGGCGCGCGGCTATGTCGATCCGGCGCTATGGCAGGACGGCAACAACGCGCTCTACGCCAGCTACGATAACACCTGGTTCCGACAAAAAGCGGGCCGCTATGAATCGGAATCGTTTTACAGCAAATTAGGTGGCGGCGTGAATATCAACGGCTGGATGTTTCGTCACTCCGGCGCGCTGAACTGGGATGCGGATCGCGGCGGCAGCTACACCGTTTTCAGCAATAACCTGCAGCGGGACATCACGCCGCTGCGCTCGCGCGTTTTGATTGGCGACGCCACGACCTCGGGCAGCCTGTTTGATACCTTCTCTTTTCGCGGCGTACAGCTGGCGACTTCCGAGCAGATGCTGCCTGACTCTCAGCGCGGCTATGCGCCGGTGGTGCGCGGCATTGCACAAACCAGTGCGCGCGTCAGCATCCGCCAGAATAACGCGCTAATTTATGAAACCACCGTGCCGCCGGGCGAGTTTGCCATCAACGATATCTACCCCTCAGGCTATGGCGGCGACTTACAGGTGACGGTCACTGAAGCAGACGGCCGCGAGTCCATCTTTAGCGTGCCCTATGCGTCAGTTGCCGAAATGATCCGCCCGGGCAGCTATCGCTATAGCCTGCTGCTCGGCACGCTGCGTCACCAGAACGTCAGCTCTACGCCGAAAATTTTTCAGGCGACGCTGCAGCATGGCGTCAATAACTGGCTTACCGGCTACGGCGGGATAATGGGCACCGGCGATTACTCTGCGGCGCTGCTTGGCGGCGCCGTCGGCACCGCTATCGGCGCTTTCGCGCTGGATGTTACCGGCGCGCGCTTTGACGACGGCGTCAGCGGCCAGGACGGCATCAGCCTGCGCGCCAGTTACAACAAATTCATTGCTTACACCAACAGCAGCATCTCGCTCGCCGCCTATCGCTTTTCATCCTCCGGCTATCTTAGTCTTGCCAATGCGACGCGCCTGGCCGATCTGCATCGCAGCGAGAGGGCGGACTCCGCCAGCCTGCTGCTATACCGGCCGCAAAACCGCCTGTCGATAAACGTCAGCCAGCAGCTGGGCGAGGCGGGCGGGAGTCTGTACGCCAGCGGCTATGTCGAAAACTACTGGGACCGGCAGGGCAGCGAAATACAGTATCAGCTTGGCTACAGCAACCACTACCGCTCGCTAAATTACGGGCTTAGCGTCAACCGGTCGAGGTTCGACAGCTATGCGGAAACGCACTATTTGCTCTCGTTTTCAATGCCGCTTGGGCGCGGCAGGCCTTATATCAACAGCTATACCACGCGTAGCGAACAGGGCATCGCCAGCCAGCTGGGGCTGAGTGGAGTGCTGGGCAAGCGCGATGAGCTGACCTATAACCTGGGCGTGGCGCGCGAAGAAGAGGGCGCCGCCTCCGGAAATGTTTCAGCCGCGTATCGCTTCAGGAACACTCAGCTGAAAGGCAGCTACGCGCAGGGGGAAAACTACCGCGCCTGGACCGCAGGATTAAGCGGCAGCCTTGTGGTGCTGCCCGATGCCTGGGTCGCCAGCCCCTATGCCGGCGATACGCTGGCGGTGGTGCAGGCGCCGGGCGCCGGCGGCGCGTCGATTGAGGGCTACCCCGGCGTGATCGTTAATGACGCCGGCTACGCCATGGTGCCTTATCTGACACCCTATCGTATCAACAAGCTGGCGCTGAACCCGGAAGGCATGCCGCTGGATGTCGAGCTGGAGACCACGCTGAAACAGGTGGTGCCGCGCGCGGGTGCGATCGTGAAAGTCAATTACCCCACCCGGCTGGGCAATGCGGTGCTGATCCGCGCGCAGCTGCCCGATGGCGAAGCCTTGCCTTTCGGCGCCAGCGTGAAGACGGACGACGGCCGCGATGTCGGCGTAGTGGCGCAGGGAGGGCAAATGTATGTCCGGCTGGATGAGATGACGCAGCGCCTGCAGGTAAGCTGGGGCGCCGATGGCCGGTATATCTGCTCATTCGACGTCAACCTGCCGTCACGTAAGGGGCGTCAGCAACAGTTCCAGCGCCTCACAACCACCTGCCGTTACCCAACGGCCACCGCTGCGCAGGATGCGCTGGCGAAAGTGACGCAATAAATCAGAGCGGGAGAAAGATGAAAGCCATAATAAAAAAGAGAATGTATCCATGCAGAGCGCTGATATTACTGCTGGGATCGGTTTTTTTATGTAATACAAGCTATGCCGATAATGTAAGGTGCGGTCCCGATTCCAATATTACCAATAGCATTACCGCTTTCGACTTTAATAGTTTACCGTCTGAAATTCCTGACACCGTACCGATCGGTACCACGATTTACGATGTCACGATGAATCTTGATTTATGGTGCGCGAAAGATATTTCGGCCGCCTCGGGCGGCGCGCGGAAAATATATATTAATCGGGAGGCGTTGGATAATGCGTTAGGCAGTCAAAGCGGGTTAACCTTTTATGTCACCATTAACGGCGAACGGGATTCGGCGCGCAGAAGCTACGACAGCGGCTATACCACCAACGCGCTGTTTCTTCAGGGGCTGGCGACCTCTTTTTATACCAGGCTCAACGTTTCTGTGCGCGTTGAGCTGGTGAAAACCGGCCAAAACGTCGCGCTGTCGCCCTTGCGTAATGATATCTGGCTGTTTTCCATCGGGGACGCCGGCACCGGTTATTTACGCTACCGCGCCACCAACGTGAAAAAGCTCTCTTTTTCGGCTTATACCTGCAATATCAGCACGCCCAGCATGCATCAGAGGTTGCCTGAGGTGAATATCGCCGATCTGAAAAGCAACGGCAGGGTCGAAGGCCATGAGGCCGATTTCTCGGTGTCGCTTAACTGCAACGGCGACCTCTGGAGTACCCTGTCGATCAACATGGCGTTTAACGGCTCGCCGGTGGCGGGCCTGGAGCGGCAGGGCGTCTATCCGTTTCGTAAGGGGAACAATGAAATCGCCGAAGGCATCGGTTTCCAGATTAGGCATCGAAACGGCGCCGGAGATTATGTCGAATCGGGTAACGGCGAGTTTTTTAAAATTGGCGACTTTACACAACAGAGCAAAATATTAACGGTGCCATTAAAAGCAAATTATTACAGGATCAGCGATAGACTCTCGCCAGGAGAATTAACGGGAAGCGTAACATATATCATTGACTATATGTAACTGCCTCTCATTTTCGCTATTAATTTAATTTGATACGCCCTGTTTTATCCTGTAGATAATAACCGGCCGGCGGTTTTTCCGGCCGAAAAATCTATTTAATGGAATTATTCTAAAATAGAAGGAGCATTCTATGCGCCGCTACCCTCTGCGTCCTTTTTCTTGCGCACGCCGGGAAACAGGAAAAGCGTGCCTGTTTATTACCCTTATGCCGTTTAGCGTGCAGTCCGCCTCGCCCTGGCAGGTAAGCGACGGTAAAGAGCGTGAGGTCACCGCCAGTTACCACAGCCAGGAGAAGCGCGACCATCCGCTGTATGTTTCCGGCGAGGGCAGCACATTAACCGTGAATGCTCCGCTGGCGTTTACCGTCGCCGCCGACGCGACGGCGGCGGCGAAAGTCGCCGATAACGGCACGCTTATTTTAAACGGCGCCACGCTGGAGACCAACGGCACGCTTTCTCACGGTATCAGCGTCGCCTCCGGCCAGCTAAAAATGGATAACGGGGCCGTTAATATTCAGGGGGCCTCTTCTTCTGGTATCGCCGCCAGCGGCGCAGCGACGCTGGCGGTGAGCAATAGCCGCCTCAGCCTGACGGGGCTCAGCGGCTACGGCATCGACCTGGCCGATAGCGCCGCGCTGACTGCGGACGGGTTGGATATCACCCTGTCGGCGCCGTCATCATCAGCCATGTCGATCCGCGGCGGCGATGTAAAAGCGCGTATCAGCAACAGCACCATTACTGTCAGCGACAGCTATAGCGGCCTGGAACTGAGACGCGGCGATCTGATCGCGGATGGGCTGACCATCACGGCCACAGGCGATACCTACGGCGTGCGCATCGGCGACGGGGGAGCGGCCACCGCCGCTTTCGCCAATAGCGAGATCAATATTGAGCGCAGCCGGGGCATGTTGATCTTTAACGCGGCCGTCACGCTTGATAACGTTAATATCGTCAGCAGCGGCAGGAACGCCAACGCGCTGGATATCAATCAGGCCGCCAGCGTAACGGCAAGCGGCGGCCACTACACTACCTACGGCACGCTGGCGGATGCCGTCTGGCTCGCCTCATCCGATACCCACCTCGATATTCACGACGCCGCGCTCGCTACCTTCGGCGACGCAGCCCATGCGTTAAACGCGCAAAAAGGCGGGGCGGCGGCGGAAGGGGTGACGATGTCTACCCTGGGCGTCGAAAGCTATGGCTTCTATACCGAGACCGACTCTTCCGGCCGCCAGCTGGCTATCGAGACGCACGGCGACAGGGGCGCGGGCGCCTTTAGCGCCCGCGGCGGCAGCCTGGAGTTACAGAACAGCACCATTGATACCTGGGGGCAGTCAGCCTTCGGCGTTATCGTCTATCCACGCTCGCGGGTTACCGCCAGCGACGTTGTTGTTACCACGCACGGCGATGAGGCGGCGGCGCTCTATACAAACCTCGGCCACGCGACGGTCAGCAATAGCACCTTAATCAGCGCCGGCAATGCGCCGGGGCTGCACGTCAGCGGCTATTCTGACACGCAGGATAACGATGTGCGGCTGGATAACGTCGCGCTGAGCAGTGCCCGTCGCGAGGCGGTGAACGCCATCGACACCCGGCTGCGGCTGGAGGTCAGCAACGGCGCGCGACTGCAGGGCGGCAACGGCCAGCTGCTGAAGGTCCGTACGACAACCAGCAAGGCTTATGCTTCACATGTGGCGCTGAAGGCGCGCAAAAATGTCGTGCTGAACGGCGATATTGATGTCGATCCCGATAGCTACGCTTCGGTGGAATTACACGATCACTCCCGCCTGAACGGCGCAGTTAAAAATGGCGATATCGGCCTCTATTCTGGCAGCCTGTGGCAGATGACCGCCTCTTCTGACGTGCAGAACCTGATCAACGGCGGAACCATAGCATTCAGGCAGGGCGCGCTTAACGATACGCTGACCGTCAGGGGAAACTATCGCGGCGATAACGGCACGCTGATGTTTAATGCGGAGACGGGTGATGACCGCTCCGCCGTCAACCGACTGATTGTGGCGGGCGATACTGCCGGCACGACTTTCGTGGTGGTTAACAAAGCTGGCGGCATCCCGGGGCAGACCCTTAACGGTATTCAGCTGGTACAGGTTAATGGCGCGTCTGCAGGTGAGTTTGTGCAGCAGGGAAGGATCGTGGCCGGCGCCTGGGAGTATCAGCTGGCACGCGGCGCAGGAGATAACGCCCGCCACTGGTATCTGATGAACTGGCGCGCGGAAGAAGAGACGCCGGAACCTCAGCCGCAACCGCAGCCGCAGCCGCAACCACAACCCACCGATCCGGTTCGCCCGGCGCCGGGCGTAGTGCGCCCTGAAGCGGGCGGCTATATCGCTAACAGCGCCGCCGCTGCGACGCTGTTTAATCTTAGCCTCTACGATCGGCTGGGCAACCGTAGCCTCTCCGCTGCCGACGGTCTGCCGCACAGCAGCCTGTGGCTGCGCCAGGTGGGCGGCCACAGCCGGTCTTATATGGCGGATAGCCTGGCGGCACAAAGCAATCGCTATGTGGTTCAGCTGGGCGGCGATCTGCTGCAACGCACTATCGGCGATGGGCAACTGCAGATCGGCCCGATGCTGGGCTATGGCCGGCAGTCTGCCCATATTCGCTCAACGCTGAGCCAGCATAAAACCCACAGCGCGATATCCGGCTACAGCCTGGGCGTTTACGCCGCCTGGTTTGCCGATCGCCAGAACGAAACCGGGCTGTGGCTGGATAGCTGGCTGCAATATAACTGGTTCAACAGTAGCGTCGCCGGCAAAGGGCTGTGGGCGGAGAACTACCATACACAGGGTGTCAGCGCCTCGCTGGAAGGGGGCTATGGATGGCAGGCGTGGGCGCATCAAGGAAAGAACCAACGCCTCTACAGCCTCACTCTGCAGCCGCATGCGCAACTTATTTTTAACGGCCTGAAAACCGTCAGGCTGATCGAGCAAAACGGCACCCAGGTGCTGGCCAATGAAAACCGCAATCTGCTGTCGCGTATCGGGGTACGCGCCTGGCTAACGGAAGCAAAACAACCGGGCGAGAGCAACCTGAAACCCTATGTTGAGGTGAACTGGCTGCACAACAGCGATCCCTACCGGGTAAGCCTCAACGGCTTCAGCGTTCGGCAGAACAGCGGGCGAAACCTGGCGGAACTGAAAACCGGCGTGGAAGGAAAGCTAAGCGATAACCTTCAGCTGCACGGCAACGTCACGCTGCAGCAGGGGAGCTACCATTATCAGGACGCCAGCCTGATGCTGGGCGCAAAGTATCGCTTCTGATGACGGGGCAATAAAAAGGCGCCGGACGAAAGCGACGTCCGGCGCCGCAAAGGTCACCGCGCGAAGCGGGACAGGGCGCTTACTTGCCGATGCAGAAGCTGGAGAAGATGCGTCCCAGCAGGTCATCAGAGGTAAATTCGCCGGTTATTTCGCTCAGCGCCTGCTGCGCCAGCCGCAGTTCCTCCGCCAGCAGCTCGCCCGCCCAGGCGCCCAGCAGCTGCGCCTTGCCCTGTTGTAAGTGAGTGTCCGCTAACTCCAGCGCCTGCAGATGGCGGCGACGCGCCAGGAAGCCGCCTTCCATATTGTCGTTAAAGCCCATGCTCTGTTTCAGGTGATCGCGCAGCACGTCGACGCCTTCGCCGGTACGCGCCGACAAGCGAATAAGTGAGTAACCATTTACTTCCGTTAAGCCCAGCGGTTCGCCGGTGACGTCCGCTTTATTACGCACCACGGTAATCGGCAGGGAAGCCGGCAAACGGGCGATAAAGTCGGGCCAGATGGCGGCAGGCTCGGTCGCGTCGGTAGTGGTGCCGTCAACCATAAACAGCACGCGATCCGCCTGTTCAATCTCCTGCCAGGCGCGCTCGATGCCGATACGCTCCACTTCATCGCTGGCGTCGCGCAAACCGGCGGTATCGATAATATGCAGCGGCATGCCGTCGATATGAATATGCTCGCGCAGTACGTCGCGCGTGGTGCCGGCGATATCGGTGACAATAGCGGCTTCACGGCCGGCCAGTGCGTTAAGCAGGCTCGATTTTCCGGCGTTGGGACGGCCGGCGATCACCACTTTCATCCCTTCACGCAGCAGGCTGCCCTGACGCGCTTCGGCACGTACCGCGTTCAGATCCTGCATCACGCTGTTCAGCTGCGCTTCGATTTTGCCGTCGGAAAGGAAGTCGATCTCCTCATCGGGGAAGTCGATAGCCGCTTCCACATAGATTCGCAGGTGAGTAAGTGCTTCCACAAGATGGTTAACGCGGGTGGAGAACGCGCCCTGCAGTGAGTTTAGCGCGGAGCGCGCCGCCTGCTCCGAGCTGGCGTCGATCAGATCGGCAATCGCCTCTGCCTGCGCCAGATCCAGCTTATCGTTGAGAAACGCGCGCTCCGAAAACTCGCCCGGCTGGGCGATACGCACGCCCGGCAGCGCGACGATACGCTTCAGCAGCAGATCGAGGATCACCGGGCCGCCGTGCCCCTGCAGCTCCAGCACATCCTCGCCGGTAAAGGAGTTTGGCCCCGGAAACCACAGCGCGATGCCCTGGTCGAGGGTGCTGCCGTCCGCCGCTTTAAAGGGCAGATAGTCGGCGTAGCGCGGTTTCGGCAGCTTGCCCAACAGCTGACGGGCAACGTCCGCCGCGTTGCTGCCGGAAACACGCAGAATGCCCACGCCGCCGCGTCCTGGCGGTGTGGCCTGGGCGACGATAGTATCGCTGTGGCTCATGGAAACTCTCTCAATACGGTAACAATAAGGCGGTCAATTGACCGCCCGATCATAATCTTTGTGATGACATTTGCTAACCCCCCGGCATTCATTTTGATGACCGGAAAGCAGCAAATAAACAGGGGCGGGAAAATCCCGCCCCTGCTTGATACTGCCGGAGGTCGCGCTCAGCGCCGACGGTTAGGCTTTCTTCTTGTCGCGACTGTGCAGGCCGCGTTTTTCTAGGCCGCGATAGATCAGCTGCTGCTGGAGGATGGTCACCAGGTTGCTGACGATGTAGTACAGCACCAGACCTGACGGGAACCACAGGAAGAAGACGGTGAAGATGACCGGCATAAAGGTCATGATCTTCTGCTGCATCGGGTCGGTCACGGTGGTCGGCGACATCTTCTGAATGAAGAACATCGTCGCGCCCATCAGGATCGGCAGGATGTAGTACGGGTCCTGCGCGGAAAGGTCGTGGATCCAGAGCGCGAACGGCGCGTGACGCAGTTCTACCGAGCCCATCAGCATGTAGTAAAGCGCAAGGAAGATCGGCATCTGGATAACCAGAGGCAGACAGCCGCCCAGCGGGTTCACTTTCTCTGACTTGTACAGCGCCATCATTTCCTGGCTCATGCGCTGTTTGTCGTCGCCCAGACGCTCACGCATCGCCTGAATTTTTGGCTGCAGCATACGCATCTTCGCCATGGAGGTGTACTGCGCTTTGGTCAGCGGGTACATGATGCCACGAACGATAAAGGTGATGACGATAATAGAGAAGCCCCAGTTGCCGATGAAGCTGTGCAGGAACTTCAGCAGCTTAAACAGCGGCTGAGAGATAAACCACAGCCAGCCGTAATCGACGGTCAGATCAAGGTGAGGCGCGACGGCCGCCATCTTGTCCTGGATTTCCGGGCCGACCCACAGCGTCGCCGCCAGCGTCTGCTGGCTGCCTGGCGCAACCGCTACCGGCGCGGATTTATAGCCGACAGCCGCAATGCCGTTGCCAAGGTTGCTGGTATAGAGCGTATTGCTGCCCGCGGTGCGCGGCACCCATGCGGTGGCGAAGTACTGCTGCAGCATCGCGACCCAACCGTTAGAGGTGGTGGTGCTGAGGTTTTCGTTATCCGCGATGGTATCGAACTTATATTTCTCATACTTCTCGTCGCTGGTGGAGTACGCGGCGCCGCGGAAGGTATGCAGAGCAAAGTTGTTGCTGCCGGTATCACGGTGCTTCGGCAGATCGATGGTCTGTTTCAGCTGGCCGAACATCGCCACTTCCAGCGGCTGCTGGGTGGTGTTGTTCACCTGATATTCGACGCTGATGGCATATTCGCCGCGCTTCAGCACAAACGTCTTGGTGTAGACGGCGCCGTTTTCTGCGGTAAAGGTCATCGGGATGCGCAGTTCGCTCTGGCCGTCAGCCAGCTCAAAATGATCCTGCGTGGCGGTGAACAGCGGACGCGCGCCGTTATTCGGATTGTCCGGGCCGTTTCTGCCGGTCAGGCCGCTCTGCGCCTGATACAGGAAGGCTGAGGAGGTTTCCAGCAGCTGGAAAGGCTGAGAGGAACCCAGCTTATCCGGGTAAGTCAGCAGCTGCGCCTGTTCCACATCGCCACCACGGGTATTGATGTTCAAAGACAGGACATCCGTCTTAACGGTGATGGTTTTGCCCTGACCGCTGGCAGGCACACCCTGATTAGCGGCATCACCGGCTGCTGTCGTGTTTTGCGTGGTCTGAGTTTGCTGCGGCTGCGGAGCGTGGTCCGTCTGCCAGGCTTGCCAGATCATGAAAGACACGAACAGAAAAGCGATGAGAAAAAGATTGCGTTGCGAATCCATCGTTAATGTTCTCTGTTATCGTCGGTTTTTGGCGGCACCGGATCGTCGCCACCCGGGTTTAAGGGGTGGCATTTTAATACGCGTTTGAGCGTCAACCAACTGCCTTTTATCACGCCAAACCTGCGCAATGCCTCAACTCCATATTGCGAACAGGTCGGCGTAAACCGGCAGTGAGGTCCCAGAAGCGGGCTAATGACGCGTTGGTAAACGCGGATCAGCGCAATCAGGAGCCGCGAGCCAGGCGACAGTGACGACGCCATAATTTCTCCAACGCTTCCATTAGCGCACGGTTATCCAGGTCGGCTACCCCTTTCTTGGCCACGACCACAAAATCCATTGCGGGGAGTTCGTGTTGGCGCAGGCGAAAGCTTTCGCGGGTCAATCGCTTGATCCGGTTACGCTCATGCGCACGCTTAACATTTTTTTTCGCGATGGTGAGACCGATACGGGGATGCCCCAGCGAATTAAGGCGGCCGAGGATGGTGATTTGCGGCGTGCCAGCCCGTTGCGGCTGCTGGAAGACGAAAGTGAAATGAGTGGGAGTTAACAAACGTAACTCCCTGGGAAATGCGAGCTTAACCACTTATGGGTTAGCTTTTATTACTTAGAAACGGTCAGACGAGCGCGGCCTTTAGCACGACGACGTGCCAGAACCTGACGACCATTTTTAGTAGCCATACGAGCACGGAAGCCGTGAGAACGGTTGCGCTTCAGTACGGACGGTTGAAAAGTGCGTTTCATGGCGATTTCTACCTAAACTTGAAAAATTTCACGTGGTGACGCGTACCCGGTTCAGTAAAACGACCGACGCCTCAGTGTATCTTTAATAAAGAGGCGGGATTGTAATAATTGTACAGTCCGGAGTCAATTTACTTCGCTTGTTGCGCGCGCCTGGCTGCCCGAATCGACCTGCAAATCCTGTCGAAATCGACAAGGCGCATCACGCCGGGACGGGAATTATACGGCGTCCGCGCTAAAGCGCAAGGATCGCCCAGGATCTTCTGGCGATCGTTTGCATCGCCGTTGCGGTAATAACGTGACGAACACTGAATATTTGCATCAATCCGACGGATCCTGAGTGCCTTTCGTCCAGCCTGGCGTAAACTTAGCCTCGTTCAATGCCTGTGGATAAAATGGATCAAAACTGTGTAGAAAGTGAAGATCTCTGTCTCGCTTTGCGCTATGATCCGCCCTTCCGCTAACGATCCACTCTGCGATCGGGATCGGAGCAACCGCGGACAGCGGTTCGTATGTCTGTCACTGGCATGCGTCAACAATGATGATTGATCTGTTTCAGCGCCCTTTTTCTTATCGATTTTGTTCGAGTGGAGTCCGCCGTGTCACTTTCGCTTTGGCAACAGTGTCTTGCCCGTTTGCAGGATGAACTACCTGCCACTGAATTCAGCATGTGGATACGTCCGCTGCAGGCTGAACTGAACGACAATACGCTGGCCTTATATGCCCCGAATCGGTTCGTACTCGACTGGGTAAGAGATAAATATCTCAACAATATCAATGCCCTGCTCAACGATTTTTGCGGCGCGGACGCCCCACAGCTGCGTTTTGAAGTCGGCAGTAAGCCGGTAGTGCAGTCGATGCCGCAGCCGGCGATGACCAGCAGCGCCAGTATCGCCGCGCCGGTTGTCGCCAGCGTGGCACCGGTACAGCCTGCGGCGCGTCCCAGCTGGGATAGCGTACCTGCGCCGGCCGAGCGTTCCTGGCGCTCCAACGTCAACGCCAAACATAACTTTGATAACTTCGTCGAGGGTAAATCCAACCAGCTGGCGCGCGCGGCGGCACGTCAGGTGGCGGACAATCCCGGCGGCGCCTATAACCCGCTGTTCCTTTATGGCGGCACCGGCCTCGGTAAAACGCACCTGTTGCACGCGGTCGGCAACGGCATTATCGCCCGCAAGCCGAATGCCAAGGTGGTCTATATGCACTCCGAGCGCTTTGTGCAGGATATGGTGAAGGCGCTGCAGAACAATGCCATCGAAGAGTTCAAGCGCTACTACCGTTCGGTTGACGCGCTGCTGATCGATGACATCCAGTTCTTTGCCAATAAAGAGCGCTCGCAGGAGGAGTTTTTCCACACCTTCAACGCGCTGCTGGAAGGCAACCAGCAAATTATCCTCACTTCCGACCGCTACCCGAAAGAGATCAACGGCGTGGAAGATCGCCTGAAATCCCGCTTCGGCTGGGGGCTGACGGTGGCTATCGAGCCGCCAGAGCTGGAGACCCGCGTCGCGATCCTGATGAAAAAAGCGGACGAGAACGACATTCGTCTGCCCGGTGAAGTGGCCTTCTTTATTGCCAAGCGCCTGCGCTCTAACGTGCGTGAGCTGGAAGGGGCGCTGAACCGCGTTATCGCCAACGCCAACTTTACCGGCCGCGCCATCACCATCGATTTCGTGCGCGAGGCGCTGCGCGATCTGCTGGCGCTGCAGGAAAAGCTGGTGACCATCGACAATATTCAGAAGACGGTGGCGGAGTATTACAAGATCAAGGTGGCTGACCTGCTCTCTAAACGCCGTTCACGCTCGGTGGCGCGCCCGCGTCAGATGGCGATGGCGATGGCGAAAGAGCTGACCAACCACAGCCTGCCGGAGATCGGTGACGCTTTCGGGGGTCGCGACCACACTACCGTGCTGCATGCCTGCCGTAAAATCGAGCAGCTACGCGAAGAAAGTCACGACATTAAAGAAGATTTTTCAAATTTAATCAGAACATTATCTTCCTGACGCTATGAAATTTATTGTAGAACGCGAGCAATTACTTAAACCGCTGCAGCAGGTGAGCGGTCCGTTAGGCGGCCGTCCGACGCTGCCGATTTTAGGCAACCTGCTTATGCAGGTAAATGACGGCAGCCTGTCGCTGACCGGCACCGATTTAGAGATGGAGATGGTGGCGCGCGTCGCGCTGACGCAGGCGCATGAGCCCGGCGCCACCACCGTGCCGGCGCGTAAGTTTCTTGATATCTGCCGTGGCCTGCCGGAAGGCGCCGAGATCAGCGTGGTGCTGGAAGGCGACAGAATGCTGGTGCGTTCCGGCCGCAGCCGCTTTTCGCTCTCCACTCTGCCCGCCAGCGATTTTCCGAATCTGGATGACTGGCAGAGCGAGGTGGAATTCACCCTGCCGCAGGCGACGCTGAAGCGCCTGATCGAGGCAACGCAGTTCTCGATGGCGCATCAGGACGTGCGTTACTACCTCAACGGCATGCTGTTTGAAACCGAAGGGGAAGAGCTGCGCACCGTGGCGACCGACGGCCACCGCCTGGCGGTTTGTTCCATGCCAGTTGGCCAGTCGCTGCCGAACCATTCGGTGATCGTGCCGCGTAAAGGCGTCACCGAGCTGGTGCGCATGCTGGACGGCGGTGAGACGCCGCTGCAGATTCAGATCGGCGGCAGCAACATTCGCGCGCACGTCGGCGATTTTATCTTTACCTCTAAGCTGGTGGATGGCCGTTTCCCGGATTACCGCCGCGTGCTGCCGAAAAACCCGGATAAAACGCTGGAAGCGGGATGCGATCTGCTGAAGCAGGCGTTCGCCCGCGCCGCAATTCTGTCGAATGAGAAATTCCGTGGCGTTCGTCTTTATATCAGCCAGAATCAGCTGCGTATTACCGCGAACAACCCGGAACAGGAAGAAGCGGAAGAGATCCTTGATGTCACCTACGGCGGCAGCGATCTGGAGATCGGCTTCAACGTTAGCTACGTGCTGGATGTGCTGAACGCGCTGAAGTGCGAAAACGTGCGTCTGCTGCTGACCGACTCGGTCTCCAGCGTGCAGATCGAAGACGAGGCCAGTCAGAGCGCCGCTTACGTCGTGATGCCGATGCGTCTCTGACGAACGGATCGGCCGGGTCAGCGCGATTGCGCCGACGACGTCCGCCTGCGCGCCTGACCGCTGGAGAACGGTGAATAAACCCTCTCTGGCGCGCCAGGCGCGGCTTGTAAAATGCCTGAACGCCCCCATATTGTTATGACCAGTAAGCCTTTACTTATGTTGGGCTCACCGCCCGGCCTGAGAAACGCCTGCCGCAGAACAACGGTGCCTGCTGTCACGCCATCTCTTTGGATTATTTCATGGCTTTAACCCGCCTGCTGATACAAGACTTCCGCAATATCGAACAAGCCGATCTGGCGCTGGCGCCGGGCTTTAATTTTCTGATCGGCGCCAACGGCAGCGGAAAGACCAGCGTGCTGGAGGCGATTTACACCCTTGGCCACGGGCGCGCTTTTCGCAGCCTGCAGGCGGGGCGCGTGATCCGCCACGAGCAGGAGGCGTTTATCCTGCATGGTCGCATTGACGGTGCCGAACGTGAAACCACCGTCGGCCTGAGCAAAAACCGCGCCGGCGACAGCAAAGTGCGCATTGACGGCAGCGACGGGCATAAAGTGGCAGAGCTGGCGCAGCTGCTGCCGATGCAGCTGATCACGCCGGAAGGCTTTACGCTGCTGAACGGCGGCCCGAAATTCCGCCGCGCCTACGTCGACTGGGGCTGTTTCCACAATACGCCCGGCTTTTTCCTGGCGTGGAGCAACCTGAAACGCCTGCTGAAGCAGCGCAACGCGGCGCTGCGTCAGGTGACGCGCTACCAGCAAATCGAACCCTGGGATCGTGAACTGGCGCCGCTGGCGGAGCAGATCAGCCTGTGGCGCGCCGAATACAGCGCGGCGATCGCGGCGGATATCACCGCCACCTGCGCGCAGTTTTTACCCGAGTTCGCGCTGGATTTCTCCTTCCAGCGCGGCTGGGACAAAGAGAGTGACTATGCCGGGCTGCTGGAAAGGCAGTTCGAGCGCGACCGGGCGCTGACCTATACCGCCAGCGGTCCCCACAAGGCGGATTTTCGTATTCGCGCCGATGGGACACCGGTTGAAGATTTACTGTCTCGCGGACAGCTGAAACTACTGATGTGTGCGCTGCGTCTGGCGCAGGGCGAGTTCCTGACGCGCCAGAGCGGACGGCGCTGCCTCTATCTGATCGATGATTTTGCCTCTGAGCTGGATGAAAGCCGTCGCCGCCTGCTGGCGGACCGGCTGAAAGCCACGCGCGCCCAGGTTTTCGTTAGCGCTATCGGCGCCGATCACGTCATCGATATGACTGACGAAAAGGGCAAGATGTTCCGCGTAGAACAGGGTAAAATAGCGGTTCAACCTGAAGATTAAATGAGCGAGAAACGTTGATGTCGAATTCTTATGACTCCTCAAGTATCAAAGTCCTGAAGGGGCTTGATGCGGTACGCAAACGCCCGGAATGTATATCGGCGATACGGATGACGGCACCGGTCTGCATCACATGGTATTCGAGGTCGTGGACAACGCCATCGACGAAGCGCTCGCAGGCCACTGTAAAGAGATTGTCGTTACTATCCATGCCGATAACTCGGTCTCGGTGCAGGATGACGGACGCGGCATTCCGACCGGCATCCACCCGGAAGAGGGCGTCTCGGCGGCGGAAGTGATCATGACCGTGCTGCACGCCGGCGGCAAGTTCGACGACAACTCCTATAAAGTTTCCGGCGGCCTGCACGGCGTGGGCGTTTCCGTGGTGAATGCGCTCTCTGAAAAGCTGGAGCTGACCATTCGTCGCGAAGGCAAAGTGCATCAGCAGACCTATGTACACGGCGTGCCGCAGGCACCGCTGGCCGTGACCGGCGAAACCGATCTGACCGGCACCCGCGTGCGTTTCTGGCCGAGCCACCAGACCTTTACCAACGTTACCGATTTCGAATATGAAATTCTGGCGAAGCGTCTGCGCGAACTGTCGTTCCTGAACTCCGGCGTCTCTATCCGCCTGGAAGACAAGCGCACCGACAAGAGCGACCATTATCACTACGAAGGCGGTATCAAAGCCTTTGTTGAGTACCTGAACAAAAACAAAAACCCAATCCATCCGAACGTCTTCTATTTCTCGACCGAGAAAGATGGCATCGGTGTGGAAGTGGCGCTGCAGTGGAACGACGGTTTCCAGGAAAACATCTACTGCTTCACCAACAACATTCCGCAGCGCGACGGCGGTACGCACCTGGCGGGCTTCCGCGCCGCCATGACGCGTACCCTGAACGCCTATATGGATAAAGAAGGCTACAGCAAAAAAGCGAAGGTCAGCGCCACCGGCGACGACGCGCGCGAAGGCCTGATCGCCGTGGTATCGGTGAAGGTGCCGGATCCGAAATTCTCCTCGCAGACCAAAGATAAGCTGGTCTCTTCCGAGGTGAAATCGGCGGTTGAATCGCAAATGAACGAACTGCTGGCGGAATACCTGCTGGAAAACCCGTCCGATGCGAAAATCGTGGTCGGTAAAATTATCGATGCGGCGCGCGCGCGCGAAGCGGCGCGTCGCGCCCGTGAAATGACCCGTCGTAAAGGCGCGTTGGATCTGGCGGGCCTGCCGGGCAAGCTGGCTGACTGTCAGGAACGCGATCCGGCGCTGTCGGAAATCTATCTGGTGGAGGGTGACTCCGCAGGCGGTTCCGCCAAACAGGGCCGTAACCGTAAGAACCAGGCGATTCTGCCGCTGAAGGGGAAAATCCTGAACGTGGAGAAGGCGCGCTTCGACAAGATGCTGGCATCGCAGGAAGTCGCCACGCTGATCACCGCGCTGGGCTGCGGCATCGGCCGTGACGAGTACAACCCGGACAAGCTGCGCTATCACAGCATCATCATCATGACCGATGCGGACGTCGACGGCTCGCACATTCGTACGCTGCTGTTGACCTTCTTCTATCGTCAGATGCCGGAAATCATCGAACGCGGCCACGTCTATATTGCGCAGCCGCCGCTCTACAAGGTGAAAAAAGGCAAGCAGGAGCAGTACATCAAGGATGACGAGGCGATGGATCAATATCAGATCGCCATCGCGCTGGACGGCGCGACGCTGCACACCAACGCCAGCGCGCCGGCGCTGGGCGGCGAACAGCTGGAAAAAATGGTCTCCGACTACAACAGCACGCAGCGCATGATCAAGCGCATGGAGCGCCGCTTCCCGATCGCGTTGCTTAACGCGCTGGTTTACCATCCGACGCTGGAAAACCTGGATAACCAGCAGGCAGTCAGCAGCTGGATCGATGCGCTGGTTACGCTGCTGAATGAAAGGGAAACCCACGGCAGCACCTATGTCGCCAGCGTGCGTGAAAACCGCGAGCTGAATATTTTCGAACCGGTGCTGCGCGTACGCACGCACGGCGTGGATACCGATTATCCGCTGGACAGTGAGTTTATTCAGGGCCCGGAATACCGCAAAATTTGCGCCCTGGGCGACAAACTGCGCGGCCTGCTGGAAGAAGACGCCTACATTGAGCGCGGCGAACGCCGTCAGCCGGTAGAAAGCTTCGAACAGGCGCTGGAGTGGCTGGTGAAAGAGTCACGTCGTGGCCTGTCGGTACAGCGCTATAAAGGTCTGGGTGAGATGAACCCGGAACAGCTGTGGGAAACCACCATGGATCCGGACAGCCGCCGTATGCTGCGCGTCACCATCAAAGATGCCATCGCCGCCGACCAGCTGTTCACCACGCTAATGGGCGATGCGGTTGAGCCGCGCCGCGCCTTTATCGAAGAGAACGCCCTGAAAGCCGCTAACATCGATATCTGATGGTTCGCTGCTGAAGGTATAAAAGGCCAGCCGCCTGTCGGCTGGCCTTTTTTATTTGTCGTCCGGCGCAACGGCGCGCTTCTCCTTTCTTGCCGCCGCGCCGAAACAAACTGGTCACCGTGAGCGGGATCGCGCTAGCATTAAAGCAAACTGAAAACTGACGAGGACGTTATGGCGATAAAATTGATTGCGATTGATATGGACGGCACGCTGCTTAACCCACAGCACCAGATTTCACCGCGCGTAAAACAGGCCATCGGCCAGGCGCGCGACCAGGGCGTACATATCGTGCTGACTACCGGACGTCCTTATATCGGGGTGGAACGCTACCTGATGGAGCTGGATCTACAGCAGGAAGGTCAGTACTGCATCACCAACAACGGCGCGCTGGTGCAGCAGGCGGTCAACGGCGAGTGCGTGGCGGAAACCACGCTCTCTTTTGATGACTACCTGAAGTTTGAACAGCTGTCGCGCGAGCTGGGCGTCCATTTCCAGGCGCTGGACAAATCGTCACTCTATACGGCGAATAAAGATATCAGCGAATACACCATCCACGAAGCTTACCTGACCGGTATTCCGGTGCGCTACCGCGCGGTGGAGGAGATGGACCGCGCATTGACCTTCCCGAAAGTGATGATGATCGACAAACCGGAACTGCTGGATGCGGCGATCGCCCGCCTGCCGCAGGAGGCGCAGCAGAACTACACCATCCTGAAAAGCGCCCCTTACTACCTGGAAATCCTGAATAAAAAGGTCAATAAAGGCACCGGCGTGCATGCGCTGGCGCAGCAGCTGCATCTGACCCAGGATGAGATCATGGCCATCGGCGATCAGGAAAACGATCTGGCGATGATTGAGTATGCCGGCACCGGCGTGGCGATGGGCAACGCCATCGATTCGGTGATCGCCGTCAGCCAGTTCGTGACCAAAACCAATGCGGAAGATGGTGTGGCGCACGCCATCGAGAAATTCGCGCTGCGTTAAGCGCGCCCAGAAAGCGCCTGAGGGGGCGGGCCGCCAGCAAGCGGGCCGCCCCTTTTACAGGTTTACGCCGCTGCCTGTCCGTTTTCCCTCTGCTTACTGTGCGTTTTCCTTCTGCACTTTGTCCGCCTTCTGTCTGTATCCTTTCCGCTTCCTGTCTGCATCCTGTCCGCTTCCCGTCTGTATCCTTTCCGCTTCCCGTCTGTATCCTCTCTACTTCCTGTCTGTATCCTGCCCGCTTCCGGTCTGTACCCTGCCCACTTCGCGTCGCTTTCTCCTACGCGTTTTATTCGTTGTCGTTTTTGTGATCAGGATTGTAGTACAACCTATATGGATTGTACTACATTAGCCCCTATTGACTGTGCTTTAGCCTTCACGTTTGTACTGCAAAACAGAGGCGAAAAAGAACAGCCGCGGTAAAGTAGAGGGCATTCTCCCTTTGGATAAGGACGCAGCATGACCCTCACGAAAACCGATCGCATTATCGTTACGCTGGGGCGCCAGATTGTCAGCGGCAAGTATGTGCCGGGCGCGGCGCTGCCGGCGGAAGCCGAGCTGTGCGAAGAGTTCGCCACTTCACGCAATATCATTCGCGAGGTGTTTCGTTCGCTGATGGCGAAACGGCTGATTGAGATGAAGCGTTATCGCGGGGCGTTTGTCGCGCCGCGCAATCAGTGGAACTACCTCGATACCGAAGTACTGCAGTGGGTGCTGGAGCATGACGACGATCCGCGGCTGATTGCCGCCATGAGCGAGGTGCGCAATCTGGTGGAGCCCGCTATCGCCCGCTGGGCGGCGGAGCGCGCCACCTCCAGCGACCTTGCGCAAATTGAGCTGGCGCTTAACGAAATGATCGCCAACAACCAGAACCGCGAAGCGTTTAATGAAGCGGATATCCGCTACCACGAAGCGGTGCTGGCATCGGTACATAACCCGCTGCTGCAGCAGCTGAGCGTGGCTATCAGCTCTCTGCAGCGTGCGGTGTTCGAACGGACCTGGATGGGCGATGCGGCCAACATGCCGAAAACCCTGCAGGAACATAAGGCGCTGTACGATGCGATACGGCATCAGGACAGCCAGGCGGCGGAGCAGGCGGCGCTCACCATGATCGCCAGCTCTACCCGGAGACTCAAGGAAATCACATGACATCACGCTACATCGCTATCGACTGGGGGTCGACTAACCTGCGCGCCTGGCTATTTCAGAATGGCGACTGTCAGGAGAGCAGGAAATCTGAGGCGGGTGTTACCCGTCTTAACGGCCGATCCCCCGAAGCGGTGTTAGCGGAGGTCACCCGGGGCTGGCGCGACGACGCCACGCCGGTCATCATGGCCGGCATGGTCGGCAGCAACGCCGGCTGGAAAATTGCCCCTTATCTTCCCTGTCCGGCCCGCTTTAGCGACTTTGGTCGTCAGCTCACCACCGCGGCGCCGAACGTTTTTATCATTCCCGGCCTCTGCGTAGAGCAGGCAAACAACCGTAACGTGATGCGCGGCGAAGAGACGCAGCTGCTGGGCGCGCGCGCCTTACAGCCGGCGCCGCTCTACGTTATGCCCGGCACCCACTGCAAATGGGTGCGTGCCGATAGCGAACAGGTCAGCGATTTCCGTACCGTGATGACCGGCGAGCTGCACCACCTGCTGTTGACCCATTCGCTGGTGGGCGCCGGGCTGCCCGCGCAGGAGACAAGCCGCGAGGCGTTTCAGGCCGGTCTGGCGCAGGGGCTGGAAACCGATGCGCCGCTGGCCCGGCTGTTTGAAGTGCGCGCCGCCCATGTGTTGGGCACGCTGCCGCGCGAGCAGGTCAGTGAATTTCTCTCCGGGCTGCTGATTGGCAGCGAGGTGGCCAGCATGGTGCGCCAGTGGCAGCCCGATCCGCAGCAACCTATCACCCTCGTCGCCGGCCAGGCGCTCGCCGAACGCTACCGGCAGGCGCTCAGCGCGTTGAACATTCGCGCGCAGGTGCTGGAAGGCGATACCGCATTTCAGGCAGGCATAAGGAGCATCGTTCATGCAGTGGCAGAATAAACTTCCGCTTATCGCTATCTTGCGCGGCATCACGCCGGCGGAGGCGCACGATCACGTTAAGGCGGTGATTGACGCCGGGTTCGAGGCGGTGGAAATCCCGCTTAACTCGCCGGAGTGGCGTGCCAGCATCCCGGCGATGGTCAGCGCATTTGGCGATCGGGCGCTGATTGGCGCGGGTACCGTGCTGAAACCGGAGCAGGTCGACGAGCTGGCGGAGATGGGCTGCAAGCTGATCGTCACGCCGAATATTCAGCCGGCGCTGATCCGTCGCGCGGTCGATTATGGCATGAGCGTCTGCCCTGGCTGCGCCACGGCGACCGAAGCGTTCAACGCCATCGACGCGGGCGCGCAGGCGCTGAAAATTTTCCCTTCCTCTGCCTTTGGGCCTGATTACATCAAGGCGCTGAAAGCCGTGCTGCCGCCGGATATTCCGGTCTTCGCCGTAGGCGGCGTAACGCCGGACAATCTGGCGCTGTGGCTGAAGGCGGGCTGTATCGGCGCCGGACTGGGCAGCGATCTCTACCGTGCCGGACAGCCGCTGAGCCGTACCGCGGAGCAGGCGCAAGCATTCGTTAAAGCGTATCGAGAGGCAGTGCAATGAAAATCACCAAAATTACCACCTGGCGTTTACCTCCTCGCTGGATGTTCCTCAAAATTGAAACCGATGAAGGCATTGTCGGCTGGGGCGAGCCGGTTATTGAAGGGCGCGCCCGCACCGTTGAAGCGGCGGTACATGAGCTAAGCGAGTATCTGATTGGCCAGGATCCGTCACGCATCAACGATCTCTGGCAGGTCATGTATCGCGGTGGCTTTTACCGCGGCGGCCCGATATTAATGAGTGCCATCGCCGGCATCGATCAGGCCCTATGGGATATCAAAGGGAAAGTGCTGAACGCGCCGGTCTGGCAGCTGATGGGCGGCCTGGTGCGCGACAAAATCAAAGCCTATAGCTGGGTCGGCGGCGATCGCCCGGCAGAGGTAATTAACGGCATTCAGACGCTGCGCCAGATCGGCTTCGATACCTTTAAATTAAACGGCTGCGAAGAGCTGGGCGTGATTGATAACGCGCGTAAAGTGGATGCGGCGGTAAATACCGTGGCGCAGATCCGCGAGGCGTTTGGCAAGGATATTGAATTCGGTCTCGATTTCCACGGCCGCGTCAGCGCGCCGATGGCGAAAATATTAATTAAAGAGCTGGAACCCTATCGTCCGCTATTTATTGAAGAGCCGGTACTGGCGGAGCAGGCGGAATATTACCCACGGCTGGCGGCGCAGACATCGATCCCTATCGCCGCAGGCGAGCGCATGTTCTCGCGCTTTGAGTTTAAGCGCGTGCTGGAAGCGGGCGGCCTGGCCATTCTGCAGCCGGATCTGTCGCACGCGGGCGGCATCACCGAATGCTATAAGATTGCCGCGATGGCAGAAGCGTACGATGTCGGCCTGGCGCCGCACTGTCCGTTGGGACCGATCGCGCTGGCGGCCTGTTTGCACATCGACTTCGTTTCGCGCAACGCCGTCTTTCAGGAGCAGAGCATGGGCATCCACTACAACCAGGGCGCCGAACTGCTCGACTTTGTGAAAAACAAAGAGGATTTCACCATGGAAGGCGGCTACTTCCTGCCGTTAATGAAGCCAGGCCTGGGCGTGGAGATTGATGAAGAGCAGGTGATCGCGCGCAGCCAGAATAATGTCGACTGGCGCAATCCGTTATGGCGTCATGATGACGGCTCGGTCGCCGAATGGTAATAGCGCATAATAATTAACGCGATAAAGGCAGGGCGGCATTAATTGAAGCCGGCAGCTTAACGCTGCGCAAATTATTCAACGCCTGCGCTTAATAATTAAAAAATCCCTTATTCCAACACCCTCTGTAATCGACAGGGCATGGTGAGCGGCCTCGCCATGCCCAAATCTGGAGACAGATTATTATGGATATACCTGTAACCGCGGTTAAAACCGGGCGTCGCCGCTACCTGACGCTGGGGATGATCTTTATTACCGTCGTCATCTGCTACGTTGACCGCGCCAATCTGGCGGTGGCCTCGGCCCATATTCAGCAGGAGTTCGGCATCAGCAAAGCGCAGATGGGCTACGTCTTCTCCGCCTTTGCCTGGCTCTACACGCTGTGCCAAATCCCGGGCGGCTGGTTTCTTGATCGCGTCGGCTCGCGGTTGACCTATTTTATCGCCATCTTCGGCTGGTCGGTCGCCACGCTATTTCAGGGCTTTGCCGGCGGCCTGATGTCGCTGATTGGCCTGCGCGCTATCACCGGGGTATTCGAAGCGCCGGCGTTTCCCACCAATAACCGTATGGTGACCAGCTGGTTCCCGGAGCGCGAGCGTGCCTCGGCGGTCGGCTTTTACACCTCCGGGCAGTTCGTCGGGCTGGCGTTCCTTACACCGCTGCTTATCTGGATCCAGGAAGTATTGAGCTGGCACTGGGTATTTATCATCACCGGCGGTATCGGCATTCTCTGGTCGCTGGTCTGGCTGAAGGTTTATCAGCCGCCGCGCCTGACCAAAAGCCTCAGCAAGGCGGAACTGGACTACATCCGCGAGGGCGGCGGGCTGGTGGATGGCGATGCGCCGGCGGCGAAGGCCGATCGGCAGCCGCTCTCCCGCGCCGACTGGAAGCTGGTGTTTCACCGCAAGCTGATCGGCGTTTACCTCGGCCAGTTCGCCGTGACCTCCACGCTCTGGTTTTTCCTGACCTGGTTCCCGAACTACCTGACCCAGGAAAAAGGCATCACCGCGCTTAAGGCGGGCTTTATGACCACCGTGCCGTTTCTGGCCGCCTTCGTTGGCGTGCTGCTCTCCGGCTGGGTGGCGGATCGCCTGGTACGTAAAGGGCGCTCGATCGGCGTGGCGCGGAAAACGCCGATTATCTGCGGGCTGCTGATCTCAACCTGCATCATGGGCGCGAACTACACCAACGATCCGGTCTGGATCATGACGCTAATGGCGATCGCCTTCTTCGGTAACGGCTTCGCCTCGATTACCTGGTCGCTGGTATCGTCGCTGGCGCCGATGCGCCTGATCGGCCTGACCGGCGGGGTGTTCAACTTTGTCGGCGGGCTGGGCGGCATCACCGTGCCGCTGGTGATCGGTTATCTGGCGCAGGATTACGGTTTTGGCCCGGCGCTGATCTATATCTCCGCAGTCGCGCTGATCGGCGCGCTCTCTTACATCCTGCTGGTCGGGGAGGTGAAGCGCGTGGGCTAAGCCCGCACGGGAGAGGGGCAGGCGACGGAGCGCATCAGGGCGTTGCCGTCCGGCGGCATCGGACGGCAACGGCTTCATTATGATCAAACCCAACCGTTGAACAGTTGCTTATCAACGGTATCGCGAGGGTTCCGCTATGAATACCGATCTGTACGCTACAACCTTACGGCAGCTAAACGCGAAAATTATTCCTTTTATTATCATCTGCTACTTCGTTGCCAATCTCGATAAAACCAATATCTCCATCGCGGCGCTGCAGATGAACGCCGACCTCGGCCTGAGCGCCAGCATGTACGGTCTGGGCGTAGGGATGTTCTATATCTCCTATATCCTTTTCGAAATTCCCAGCAACGTGATCATGACAAAGGTGGGCGCCCGAGTGTGGATCGCGCGCATCATGATTACCTGGGGCATCGTCAGCGCCGGGATGTCGCTGGTACAGACGCCGACGCAGCTCTACGTGATGCGCTTTCTGCTTGGCATGGCGGAAGCGGGCTTTACGCCGGGCATCATCTACTATATCTCCTGTTGGTTCCCGAAAAGCAACCGCGCGCGGGCGATGTCCTTCTTTTATATGGGTTCGGTAATGGCCTCGATTATCGGCCTGCCGCTTTCCGGCACGCTGCTGAATATGCACGGCATGGCGGATGTCGCCGGCTGGCGCTGGCTGTTCGCCATTGAAGGCGTACCGGCGGTGCTGCTGGGCATTCTGGTGCTGTGGCGCCTGCCGCAATCCCCCGATCACGCCGCCTGGCTTTCCCACGAACAAAAAGGGTGGCTTAAGGCGCAGCTGGCGCGCGATAACGCCGGCGTTGAGGTCGGCGGTAACCACCGTTGGTACAGCGCGCTGAAAAACAGAACCGTGCTGCTGCTGAGCCTGGTCTGGTTTCTGCAGGCGTTCGGCTCTATCGGTATTACGCTGTTTATGCCGCTGATCATCAAAAGCATGGCCAGTGAACAGAGCAACCTGGTGGTGAGCCTGCTCTCCGCCGTGCCCTTTATCGCCGCCTGCCTGTTTATGTACCTTAACGGCCGTCATTCCGACACCACCAACGAGCGCAGCTGGCATCTCGGCCTGCCGCTGATTATTTCCGGCGTATCGCTCGCTATCGCCATCTACACCAGCAATCTGTGGGTGGCGTATCTGCTGCTGGTGCTGACCGTGGGCTTTAACTTCGCCCTGACGCCGATTTTTTGGGCGGTTACCACCGAGAAGCTGGCGGGCGTCGCCGCCGCCGCCTCGATCGCCTTTATCAACACCGTGGCGAACTTCGTCGGGCTGGGGCTGCCGCCGATTCTGGGGAAAATCAAAGATGTCACCCACAGCTACCACTATGGGCTGCTGATTGTCGCGGCGGCGCTGATCCTCGGCGGTATTATCGGCGTGCTGGCCTCGCGTCCGACGCCGCCGCGCGCGGCAGAACGCGCCGCGTCCCGCCTCTCTTAACGCAGGAGTGAAGATGAAACAGAAGGTATTGAAACAGGCCAGCCTGCCGGATGCGCTGACCGCCGCGCTAAGCGAACGCTACGACCTGTATGAGCTGGCGCAGCTGTCGCTCGCCGGGCTGGCCGCCATTGCCGATGAGGTGACGGTGGTGATCACCAACGGCGAAGCGGTGGTAACGCGCGACTTTATCGCATCGCTGCCTGCGCTGAAGCTGATTGCGGTATTCGGCGTCGGCTATGACGGCGTGGACGTAATGGCGGCGCGCGATCGCGGCGTGGCGGTGACCCATACGCCAGGCGTGCTGACCGATGACGTCGCCGATCTCGCCATCGGCCTGCTGCTGGCGACCTCGCGGCGCATCGTCGCCGCACAGAAGTTTATCGAGCAGGATCGGTGGCCGGAGGGCGGCTTTCCGTGGACACGCAAGGTCTCCGGCGCGCGCCTCGGCATTTTCGGCCTGGGCCGCATCGGCCAGGCGATCGCCCGCCGTGCCCGGGCATTCGATATGGATATTGCGTACTGCAGTCGGCGGCCGGATGAGAGCCTGCCGTGGCGCTATATCGACGACCTGCGCGCGCTGGCGGAGTGGAGCGATTTCCTGATGGTCTGCGTGCCGGGCGGCGCGGAGACACAGGGGAAAGTGAATGCGCCGATCCTTGCCGCGCTGGGGCCGCAGGGCATGCTGATCAATATTTCGCGCGGCAGCGTAGTGGATGAACCCGCGCTGATCGACGCGCTGGATCGCGGCGCCATCGCCGGCGCCGGGCTGGACGTGTTTTGCGATGAGCCGAACGTTCCCGCCGCGCTGCGGCAGCGCGACAACGTCGTTATCACGCCGCACATGGCCAGCGCCACGCGGGAGACGCGACGCGAAATGTCGCGGCTGGTGCTGGAGAACGTCGAGGCCTGGTTTCGCGGTCGGCCATTGATTACGCCGGTTCCCTGATAGGCTTTTGGACGTGAATCTTTTACCCTGAAGCGATACTTCGTCGCTTCAGGTTTTTTTATTTATGAAACAGCTTACCTTCGCCCCGCGCAATCATCAGCTGACCAACATCAACGTCTGGACCGCCGACAGCCGCTGGCTGGCGTATGACGTGCGTCCTTCCGGCGCGACCTTTACCGGGCTGACCGTGGAGCGCGTCAACGTAGAGAGCGGAGCGACGGAGATCCTCTATCAGGCGCGCGACGGCGCGCACGTCGGCGTGGTGACCGTCAGCCCCGATCTGCCGCCGCGCTATGTCTGCATTCACGGACCGGAACATCCGGACGCCGGCTGGCGCTATGACTTTCATCATCGCCGCGGCGTCATTATCCAGAACGGCAGGGCGGAAAACCTCGACGCCTGCGATATCACGCCGCCCTTTACGCCGGGCGCGCTGCGCGGCGGCTCGCACGTTCATGTCTTCAGTCCGGACGGTAGCCGCATCAGCTTTACCTATAACGATCATGTGATGCACGAATGGGACGCGCGTGAAGATTTACGCAACGTCGGCGTCGCCGTTCCGCTGCATGCGGTCTGTCCGGTGAAGCAGCATCCGCGCGAGTATGACGGCAGTCATTTTTGCGTGCTGGTAAGCAAAACCACTTCATCGCCCCGACCGGGCAGTGATGAGATCGGCCGCGCTTATGAAGAGGGCTGGATCGGCACGCAGGGCTACCGTCGTCAGGACGGCAGCCATCAGCGCTGGGCGTTGGCTTTTATCGGCGATACGCGCGCGGAAAATGGCGAGGTGGTGCCGGAGGTGTTTGTGGTCGATCTGCCGGAGAGGCTCAGCGACTATGCGCAGCCGGGCGACGCGCCGCTGGAAGGAACGGCGACGCAGCTGCCGGCGCCGCCGCGCGGCATCGCCCAGCGGCGGCTAACCTTTACCCATCAGCGCCGCTATCCTGGCCTTGTGACCCAGCCACGCCACTGGCTGCGCAGCAACGCGGACGGCAGCGAAATCGCTTTTCTGATGCGCGACGAGGCGGGCGTGGTACAGCTGTGGAGCGTATCGCCCAACGGCGGCGAGCCGCGTCAGATAACCCAGGGCGCGCAGGCGATTCAGTCGGCGTTTAGCTGGCATCCGGCGGGCGGGCAGCTGGCGTTTATCTGCGATAACAGCGTGATGCTGTGCGACAGCCAGAGCGGCAAAATGCATCGTCTGACGCCGCGAAGCATCACGCCGCCGGTGGGCGACGCGGTGGTGTTCTCGCCCGATGGCCGCCAGATCGCCTTTATGCAGGAGGTGGACGGCTATCGGCAGATTTTTACGGTTGCGGTGAGTTGATCGCCAGCGGGGCGGCCTGCGCCAGGTTTTCCTGCGTCCTCGCCAGCTTTTCCGCTTCAATCACGCGCGCGCGCGGTGAATCGAGGGTTTGGCTGTCGTCAGCGCGCATATAGTCCCAGGGGAGCAGCACGGTATCGAGTACGGCGGAGAAAGGGAGGTCGATCAGGGCCAGCGGCTTCAACGCCCAGCTGCTCCCATCATCGGTAAGCATTTCGGCGCTGGCGCGGGTGCCGGGATAGTAGCCCTGGCTGGCGCCGGTGTGTGACATCATGCTGGAACAGCCAGAAGTAGTAAATAATGCGCTACAGGCCAGAAGCCCCGCCAAACGGTATTTCTGTATTGCTTTCATAGTTTTTCATCCCTTCAGTCATGGCTGAACGCCCGGCTGAGTCTCTTCGTCTGCGGCGGGGAAAAGCTCCCGATCACTCTGTGGTGACTCGCGCCTTATGCATGACGATATCTTCCCCTGAGTGTATGACATTCTCTGTGCTTTGCTTAAAAAAATTGCAAATTGGTACTTGAAAGAATGTCAGCTGGCCCCATTTTCTTATCACGGTCAGCGCGGCATTCGCCGAATGGGTTCGCCAGCGTGACCGGACAGCCTGTCCGTGACGGAAGGCTGCGATTAACCTACTCGCTGAAATTCAGGAGCTTTGTCTTATGCGTAACTTCGATCTTTCCCCGCTTTATCGTTCCGCTATCGGTTTCGATCGTCTGTTCAACCTGCTGGAATCCAACCAGAACCAGAGCAATGGCGGCTACCCTCCGTACAACGTTGAGCTGGTGGCTGAAAACCACTACCGCATCACCATTGCCGTGGCCGGTTTCGCGCAGAATGAGCTGGATATTACCGCCCACGACAACGTGCTGATCGTGCGCGGCGCCCATCCTGAAGAGCAGACGGAGCGCAAATACCTGTATCAGGGCATTGCCGAACGCAATTTCGAACGCAAATTCCAGCTGGCCGACCATATCGTGGTACGCGACGCTCGCCTGGAAAACGGCCTGCTGTACATCGATCTGGAACGCATCGTGCCGGAAGAGATGAAACCACGCCGCATCGAAATTCTTAGCTAATCGCTTACTCGCTGAAGCACCCTGACGCCGCGGAAACGCGGCGTTGTTGTTTCTGCGCCAGGCCGCGCTACGCGCGAACGGCGCGCCACGCTTTCAGACGCCCGCCGAACACATTCATCACCAGCCCGACTACGACAACGGCCGTGCCGATAAGTTGTGGCGTCGAGAGCGTTTCATCCAGCAGCAGCGCCGCGCTCAGCAGGCCCACCACCGGCACCAGCAGGGAAAGCGGCGCCACGCGCCAGGTTTCGTAGCGGCCCAGCAGCGAACCCCAGATGCCGTAGCCTACAACGGTGGCGATAAACGCCAGGTAAATCAACGACAGCACCGTGGTCATCCCGATATGCATCAGGCTCTGCGCGATCGCCTCGCGCCCCTCAAACAGCCAGGAGCAGGCGAAAAAGGGACCGATTGGCACCAGCGCGCTCCAGACCACCAGTGACATAATCGGTACCTCGCCGCTGCGCATAATGACGCGATTGGTGATATTACCCATGCCCCAGCAGAGCGCGGCGGCCAGCGTCATTAGCATGGTGGTCAGCGTTACGCCGCCGACCGCAGATGCGCTCTGCCCCGCCGACGCCAACAGCACCATGCCGCCGGTGGCGATGGCGATGCCGGCGATATGATGCCAGCGCAGCTTTTCCGCCAGCAGCAGCGCGCCAAGCAGCAGTGTAAAGAAGGCCTGTGCCTGCAGCACCAGCGACGCCAGTCCGGCGGGCATGCCAAGGTTGATGGCTAAAAAGAGGAAGGCGAACTGGCCGAAGCTGATAGTCAGCCCGTACAGCAGCAGCAGGCGGAAGGGCACGCGCGGCGGGCGTACGAAAAAGATCGCCGGCAGCGCCACCAGGGTAAAGCGCAGCCCGGCCAGCAGAAACGGCGGCATTCCGTGCAGCCCCACCTTGATCACCACAAAATTCACGCCCCACGCCACCACCACGCAGAGCGCCAGCAACAGATCTTTTACAGCCATGGTTTCTCCTGCCCGTCAGATAAAAACGGCGTTGCGCCGCGGATAAAAAGGCCGGAAAGCGCACCGCCGCCTGCGGCGCGCCAATCTCCCGGACCGAAAAAAAAGCGTGAAAGTGTGAACGAGATGTAACATCTTTCCTTTAACTTACGCGCAAATGACGCGGTTTAATACATACAGATTGCACAGATAGAGGGTAAGACAGATGGCCAACAGGGCACCGCGCCAGGCAAGCCGCTACCGTCAAATCGCTGAGCAGTTTAAACAGGCGATACGGGCAGGCGCGCTGCCGCCCGAAACGCGGCTGCCGTCGGTACGCACGCTCGCCGTGCAGTATCATGTCAGCCAGACGACGGCGCTGAAAACGCTGCGTATGCTGGAAGATGAGCGCTATGCCGTCGCCCGGCCGAAATCGGGGTTTTTTGTCGCGCCGCAGCATCCGCAGGCGCATACGCCGCCTGAACACGCGCGGGAGATCACGCCGCTGGATGAACAGGCGGAACTGCATCTGGCGATACTCGGTTCGGCCTGCCGGGTACGGCTCGATCTGGCCAACGGCGACAGCGCACTCTATCCGGTCGCCAGGCTGGGCCGTCTGATGCGCCAGCTTGACTACAGCCAGCCGTCGCTCTCGGGCGATAGCGTAAAGGGCACCGGCTATGCGCCGCTAAAGGCAGAGATTACGCGGCGCGCGCTGGATTACGGCTGCGCTTTCAGCCCGGACACCCTGCTGATCACCAACGGCTGTATTGAGGCGGTTTCGCTGGCGCTGCGCGCAGTGCTACAGCCGGGCGACGCGGTGGCGGTAGAGTCGCCCTGCTATTTTGTCCTGCTGCAGATGCTACACAACCTGAATCTGCGCGTGATCGAAGTGGAGGCAGGGCCGGAAGGTTACATCGACGTCGGCGCGCTGACGGCGCTGTTCCAGCGCCGGGCGGTGCGCGCCTTTGTGACGCTGGCGAATATCAATAATCCGCTGGGAAAAAGCATTCCTGCGGCGCAAAAAGCGGAGATCGCCCGGCAGGCGGATACGCACGGGGTAGCGATCGTCGAGGATGATATTTTTGGCGACACCGCCTTCGGCGAGCAGCGTCCGTTTCCGATGCGTGCCTTCAGCGACAATGTGATCCTCTGCAGCGGCTTCTCTAAAACGGTGGCGCCCGGCATACGTATCGGCTGGATCCACAGCGAAAGGCATATGCGCCGCATCGCCTCGCTGAAATACACCTCGACAATGGGCACCGCGCTGCTGCCGCAGGCGGCAATCGCCGAACTGCTGCGCGGCGGCGGTTATGATGCGCACTTGCGCAAGCTACGGCGTGAGCTGGCGCGGCAGGTGGGCCTGATGCGCGCCGCGGTCGTGCGCCACTTTCCGCCCGGCACCCGCGTTTCCAGCCCGGAGGGCGGCTATGTGCTGTGGGTGGAGATGCCGCCCTCGTCACTGAACGTGCGCGAGCTGTTTATGAAGGCGCGCGATGGCGGTATTGGCATCGCGCCTGGCCATTTGTTCGCCACCGACGGCCGTTACGATCGCTGCTTTCGACTCAACGCCGGCTTTGGCTGGAATGAGGAGGTGGAGCAGGCGATCCGCCAGCTGGCGTGCTGGAGCCAGCCGGGAGCTTAATACGGCGGCGAGCCGCGCCGCCTGCGGATAATGCGCCCGCCGCCGTTGAGCTTAGCGCGCCACTTCGCCCCAGGCGCGCTCAATCTCTTCCGCCAGAATCTGCACGCCTTTCTCAATCGTCGCGCTGTCCGGCACATAATTCATGCGCATACACTGATGCGTATGCGGCCAGCTCTGCGCCAGGCCGGGGAAGAAGAAGTGGCCCGGCACCATCAGCACGCCGCGCTGCTTCAGGCGCTGATAAAGCAGTTCGGTGGTGATGGGCAGATCTTTAAACCAGAGCCAGAGGAAAATCGCCCCTTCCGGCTTGTGGATCAGGCAGCGCTCTTCCGGCAGATAGCGGCGCAGAATGGCGATAGTCTCCTGTACCCGCTGCTGATAGAAGGGCTTGATCACCGTTTCCGACAGCCGCAGCAGGTCGCCGCGCGCGATCATCTCCAGCGCGATAGCTGGGCCAATGCTGCCCGGCGCCAGGCTGATAATGCCGTTCATATTGCTGATGGCGTCGATCACCTTCTCATCGGCAAGAATAATGCCGCAGCGCGCGCCCGGCAGGCCGAGTTTCGACAGGCTCATGCAGAGAATGATGTTCGGGTTCCACAGCGGCCGCGCCTCGCTGAAAATAATGCCGGGGAAAGGCAGCCCATAGGCGTTATCGATCAGCAGCGGAATATCGTGCTGCTGCGCCAGCATATCCAGGTGCAGCAGCTCTTCGTCGGTGATGACGTTGCCGGTCGGGTTGGTTGGGCGCGATACGCAAATCAGGCCGGTGTCGTCAGTGATCTGCAGATGGTCGAAATCGACATGATATTTAAACTGCCCTTCCGGCAGCAGTTCAATATTGGGACGGGTGGAGACAAACAAGTCTTCGTCCAGCCCGGCATCCGCATAGCCGAGATACTCCGGTGCCAGCGGAAACAGCACGCGCTTTTTCGTGCCGTCGGCGCGGCGTCCGGCATAGAGATTAAACAGATAGAAAAAAGCGCTCTGACTGCCGTTGGTGAGGGCGATATTTTTCGCTGAAATCTGCCAGCCCAGCTCTTTCTGCAGCAGCGCGGCCAGCGCCTCAAGCAGCACCGCCTTGCCGCGCGGGCCATCATAGTTGCACAGCGCGTCGGTCAGCTTTCCTTCCTGCTGCATTTGCGTCAGCAGCTGATGAAAATAGTCGTTCATTGCCGGGATCTGCGCCGGATTGCCGCCGCCCAGCATCACGGCGCCAGGCGTGCGCAGCCCTTCGCCCATATCTTCCATTAGGCGGGCAATACCGGTATGGCGGGTAAATTTGTCACCAAAGAGAGAAAAGCTCATAGCTGTAAATCAAATGTAATGGGCAGGTGTGGCACACCTTACCGCCAGCGATGCGATGATGCAAACGGCTTGCTGATCGCCCTGTCTCCCGGTGTGGAGGCGTGGCGCGCGCCGGGCGACATGACCGCAAGCGCTGTCCGCTTTGCGGCGGCGGCTCCTTCGCGGTGGCGGCACTTTTTACGGCCGCAGTCCTTTACCGCTGCGGCACCCTTTTACGGCAGAGAGATTTTCGCAGACGCAACCCTTTACCGCTGCGGCACCCTTTTACGGCAGAGAGATTTTCGCAGACGCAGCCCTTTACCGCTGCGGCACCCTTTTACGGCAGAGAGGCTTTCGCAGACGCAGCCCTTTACCGCTGCGGCATCCTTTTACGGCAGAGAGACGCCTTCACCATCCTCTTCACGGACGCGCACTTTTCAGGCCTCGCCAGGCGCGACACGCAGCTGAAACGTATAAGGCTATATCCTGTAACGATCACAAATTTTTGCTGACAGAGTGCAAGCTCTCCTAAAAAAGTGTGTTAACAATCCCGTTTCTTCATTGAAACATCGGCAAAAAACCTCCAGGTGACTGGCATCACGGTTTTCCGCCACCGGCGTTTGTAACCTGCTGGCTGCTTTGCTAAATCAATTCAGCTAAAGGAACGCAAAATGAACAAATCTCTGGTGGCGGTAGCGGTAGCGGCGATGTTCTCCACGCCGGTGCTGGCGCAGTCATGGTTGCTGACGGATGCTGAAAGTGGCATGGATGAAGGCAACTGGACTATCAGTAGTAAACAGCTGAAGCTGGAGGGACAGCCTTTCAGCATCGAACAAAAAGTCCTGCACGGCGGTAAGCAGGAAGGCTCGAAAGTGATTACCCTGCGCAGCGAAAACGGCCTGACCATTGCCCTCAGCCCCAGCCGCGGCATGGATCTGCTGCACGTTAACGGGCATGGCGTACGTATGGGCTGGGATTCGCCGGTGGATGAGGTGGTTAACCCCGCCTATATGCGTCTGGAAAGCCGCAACGGCCTGGGCTGGCTCGATGGCTTTAACGAAATGATGGTGCGCTGCGGCTTTGAGTGGACCGGCCATCCGGTCAGCAAAGATGGCGTGCTTTATACGCTGCACGGCAAAGCAGGCAATACGCCGGCGTCGCGCGTTGAAGTGGTGGTCGATGACCAGGCGTCGCATGAAATCCGCATTCGCGGTCTGCTGAAAGAGCATACCTTTAAAAAGGCGAAGCTCAGCACCTGGACTGAGCTGCGCTACGTGCCGGGCAGCGATAGCTTCACCATTCACGATGAGCTGACCAACCAGAGCGACTACCCGCAGGATTATCAGATTATCTACCACAGCAACTTTGGCACGCCGATTCTGGAGAAAGATGCCCGCTTTATCGCGCCGGTGAAAAGTGTCTCGCCTTTTAACGACTACGCGAAAGGGGGCTTAAAAACCTGGCACACCTACGGCGCGCCGACCAAAGGCTTTGACGAGATGGTCTTCAATCTGACGCCGCTGGCAGATAAAGAGGGCAAAACCGTTGCGGCGGTGATCAACAGCAAAGGCGATAAGGGCGCGGCGATTGAGTTCGATACCCATCAGCTACCGCTGCTGACGCTGTGGAAAAACACCGATACTCACAACCAGGGCTACGTAACCGGCATTGAGCCGGGCACTAACTACGCCTATCCGGTGACTATCGAGAAAGAGCAGGGGCGAGTAAAACAGCTGCAGCCGGGCCAGACCCAGGCTTTTACCCTGACCTATACGCTGTTGAAAGATGCGCAGGCGGTGGAAAACGTCGAGCAGCGGGTTAAGACGCTGCAGGGCGACCAGGCGCCGCAGCTGGAGGAAAAGCCGATCGCGGTGGAATAAGCGCGCCGACGGCGCTAACCGGACGGCAAACCACACGGAACAGAACGCGACCAGCGCTTCAGTCGCGTGGCCGCACAGCGCATAAGAGGGGGCGGTGGTCACAGGGCGGCGGCAAGCCAGAAAAAACTGGCGATGGCCGCCACTTTAGCCGCGCCGCCGCCACTGCGGTGACGGCTGGCGAAACCATCGCCGCCGCGCGGCAATGGCCCGTGGCCTAGCGCAGCACCTGCGGATTGACGCAGTTCTTCTCTACCTTGCCCGCCAGCGCGGCGATCAGGTTATCCACGGCGTCGCGCGCCATGCCGTAGCGCGTCTCATGGGTCGCAGAGCCGATATGCGGCAGCGCCACCACGTTTGGCAGCGTCAGCAGCTCGGAATCAACCGGCAGCGGCTCCTGTTCAAACACATCCAGGCCCGCGGCGTGCAGGGTTTTATCCTTCAGCGCGGCGATCAGCGCCTGTTCATCCACCACCGGCCCGCGCCCGGCGTTAATCAAAATCGCGCCCGGTTTCATTTTTGCCAGCTGCTCGCGGCCGATCATATGGTGCGTCTGTTCCGTCAGCGGCAGGCTGATGCAGAGAAAATCGGATTCGCGCAGCAGGGTATCGAGATCGCAATACTGCGCGTTAAAACGTGATTCCGCTTCCTCATGATGTTTGCGCGCATTGTATAAAATCGGCATGCCGAAGCCGTGATGCGCGCGCTGCGCCAGCGCCAGGCCGATGCGGCCCATGCCGAGAATGCCCATCTTCTTATGATGCACGTCCACGCCAAACCAGTCGGGGCCGATGCTGCGCTGCCACTCGCCCGCCTTCACCCGCTCCGCCACTTCCACCACGCGGCGCGCGCTGGACAGCACCAGCGCCATCATCGTATCGGCGACGGTCTCGGTCAGCACCGTAGGGGTGTGCATCAGCACTATACCGCGCTGGTTCAGCGCCTCGACGTCGAAATTGTCATAGCCGACGGAGACCGTGGAAGCGGCGCGCAGCTTCGGCATCTTCTCCAGCAGCGCCTTATCTACCGTACTGCTGGATCCGATCATACCTTCCGCGCGCGCCAGCGCGTCCGCATGCTGCGCAATGTTTTCCGGCGTCAGGCCGTTAATCGCCGTCACGGTGAAATGGTCGTCGAGACGGGCGCGTAAATCGTCAGGGAGGGATTTGTATAACAGCACTTCAGGCTTCATGTCAGGCTCCATCCGCTTAGGCGGTAAAACAGAAAAGATTATTGCCGATCGTAAGCTGCGCGATCGGCAATCGGAAACAGGGCCGGGAGCGCCCGGCCTTTACGCGCGGCTAGTCAGGCGTGCCGGGCCGCGCGTCCGGGCGAGGGGGGCTGTTTGTTCTCCGTCGGTTTCACAATCAGGGTAAGCCAGACGGAAACCAGCAGCGCCACGCCCATAAAGATATAGGAGGCGGCCGGGCTGCCGGTCGCACCGTTAAGGTAGCCGACAATCCACGAGCCGACAAAAGAGCCCAGCGCGCCCATGCTGTTGATCAGCGCCATCGCGCCGCCTGCGACGTTGCGCGGTAGCATCTCAGGAATAATGGCGAAGAAGGGACCATAAGGCGCGTACATCGCGGCGCCGGCGATCACCAACAGGCTGTAGGAGAGCCAGAAGTTGCTCGACCCCACCAGCCAGGAGCCGAGGAACGCCAGCGCGCCAATCAGCAGCAGCGGCCAGACAAACAGCTTGCGGTTTTGCATACGGTCGGAGGCCCAGGAGACCACGATCATCGCCACCGTCGCCGCCAGATAAGGCACGGCAGAGAGCCAACCCGCTTCCACCATCCCCATCTGCGTGCCGTTGCGCAGGATGGAAGGCAGCCACAGCACAAAGCCGTACACGCCGATGCTCCAGGCGAAATATTGCACGCAGAGGATCACCACGTTGCGCGATTTAAAGGCCTCGCGGTAGTTGCGCACCGCCTTAATGCCCTCCTGCTCTTTACGCAGCTGCTCCTGCAGGGCGGCTTTCTCATCTTCGCTCAGCCAGCGCGCCTGCGCCGGTTTATCCTGTACCAGGAACCACCACAGCACCGCCCAGATCACCGCCGGAATGCCTTCGAAAATAAACATCTCACGCCAGCCGAAGGCGTTGATCAGGTAGCCGGAGACCACCGACATCCACAGCACGGTGACCGGGTTGCCGAGGATCAGGAACGTGTTGGCGCGCGAACGCTCCGATTTGGTAAACCAGTTGCTGATGTAGATCAGCATCGCCGGCATCACCGCCGCTTCCACCACGCCGAGAATAAAGCGGATGGCGGCCAGCATCGGGATATTGCTCACCACGCCGGTCAGCGAGGCGCAGATGCCCCACAGCACCAGGCACCAGAACACCAGCTTTTTCACGCTGCGGCGTTCGGCATAGACGGCGCCAGGGATCTGGAAAAAGAAATAACCGAGGAAGAACAGGGCGCCCAACAGTGAGGACATCCCTTTGGTGATGCCTAAATCCTCATTGATGCCGGCGGCCGAGGCGAAGCTGAAATTCGCACGGTCCAGATACGCCAGGCTGTAGGTGATAAAGATGATGGGGATGATATACCACCAACGTTTCGGCGCGATTGTCTGCTTATTCATGAGCTTATCCTCTGTTGAGGGCACATATTCTGATGACGGCGTCACCGATATGCATCGTTATAAGGGTACGTAAGGGTTAGTTGCTCACTCTTCGCCGAGCCCGGCGCGCGTCGGCAGGCCTTCGCTGTCGCCGATAACCTGAATCGCCAGCGAGCCGATTTTATTGCCGCGCGCGATCGCCTGCGGCAGCGTTTTGCCTTCCAGCAGCGCGCTGATCACGCCGACAGCGAAGCCATCGCCGGCACCGACGGTATCGACAACGTTTTCCACGCGTACCGCCGCCACCTGGCCTTTCTCACCGGCGGCGGTTTTGTACCAGGCGCCGTCGCAGCCGGTTTTGATAATCACCGCCTTCACCCCTTTATCGAGATAGAAATCGGCGATCGCTTCCGGCTGACGATGGCCGGTCAGGATCAGGCCCTCTTTTTCACCCGGCAGCACCCAGTCCGCCTGAAAAGCGAGCTGGTTCAGCTGTTTTACCATCTCCTGTTCGCTCGGCCACAGGACCGGACGCAGGTTAGGATCGAATGAGAGGGTTTTGCCCATGGCGCGCATCTCCTGCGCCGTGTGGTTCAGCAACGCCAGCGAGCTGCCGGAAAGCGCCGCCGCCACGCCGCTCAGATGCAGATGGCGCGCCGAGCCGAAATAGTCGCGGTCGAAATCCGCCACCGAAAGATGGCTGGCGGCGGAGCCTTTACGAAAATATTCCACCACCGGATCGGAGCCGTCCTCCACTTTTGATTTCAGCTGAAAGCCGGTGGGATAGCGTTTATCGGTCAGTACACGGCGATGATCGACGCCCTCTTTTTCCAGCTGCTGATGCACGAAGCGGCCAAAAGCGTCATCGCCGACGCGGCTGACCCAGCCCACCTTCAGACCGAGCCGCGCCAGGCCAATAGCGACGTTAAGCTCCGCCCCGGCGATGCGTTTGCTAAAGGTTTCGGCTGCGGCCAGATCGCCGGTTTCGCCGGCGACGAACATCGCCATCGCTTCGCCGATGGTGACCACATCCAGCGTACCGTTTTGATGAGAATGATTGCTCATGGTTTACTCCTCGCGCAGCAGGTCGACGTAGTGACGCGTTACGGCAACCAGGTCGTCGCCCTGCAGCGGAAATTCGATGCCGCGCGGCGCATCGCCGGGCAGCTGTTTCAACAGCGCGCGCCAGTTACCGTCAGCCTCGTCGAGCGCAATGGCGCGGAAGCTGTCGTGATGAGGAATGGCGGCTTTTACATGAATATAACTGACGTGGCGCGCAAGGCGATGTGCCGCAGCCTGCGCATCGTCGCCGGTCCAGAGCCAGTTGCCCATATCGAAGGTCATCGGCATGAGCGCGCACTGGTCAAAAAAGGTGGCGATCGCCGTCAGCGTGCCGCATTCGGTCTGGTCATTTTCCACTACCGGCGTGACCGGGCTTTTCGCCAGCAGCGGGGCGAGACCCGCTTCGGCGCCAGGGCGATAGTGGCCCAGCGACAGCTTCAGTAGACGCGCGCCCAGCTGTTCCGCTTCCTGCAGATAGCTGTCCAGCTGCGGGTTAAGGTCCCCCTGTGCGGTAAACAGCGCGTCGGGTACCGAATAGAACGCCTTCAGCCGATGTTCAGCAATGGCGGCGGCCAGCTGTGGCAGCTGTTGCAACGCCGATGCGCTCAACAGCTCGCGGCGGATTTCCACACCGTCAGCGCCCGCTTCAGCAATGATCGGCAGCAGCGCCTGTTGTCCGCCCAGCTCGGCGACTTTTTGATGACCGTAAGCAGCAGTCACCACCACAATTTCTCTTTTCACTCTTTCCTCCGGGGCGGCCGCATCATCAGAACCGCGATAAAGAAAAGCTAAATGGAACCGGTTCCAAAGCAAAGCAGGGAAGTATGAAATTATGATCGCGCTCACGATGTACGTATTTTGTACCAGGGATAGTCTGATTTATCGCCCTCGGGGTGGCAGAAGGCGTTAAGGCGCACTGCGCGGCGATGGCGCCTCTGTTAAGCCCGCGGCATCGGCCCGGTTTGTGAGAAGCCGGAGAGAGATTAAGGGTGTTTATTACGCAACCTCTTCCCGTTGTCACCACTCTGTTTTTGAAAAAGGTAAATGCGGGTGAAAAGCAGGCATGACCACAGTTGCCTGAATGGGATGATGTAGGCGATATGACCGAAGCCTGTTTCAAACAGCTTAACGTCGCTCCTGCAGCGTTCTCGCGCAGAAACTATTATCCCTGGAAAACCTCTCCCTTGTTAAAAGGGAGAGTTGCCCGAATAAATCGCCGCTTACTCTCAGGGTGTTCATTGGCTCCGCTAAAGCAGGACGCTGGCTCTGCGTTTAATGCCGCCACCCCGAGCCGTTAGCCTGTAAACCTGGCTAACAGGCCGCCCTGTTTGGGCGGCCTGGCGATAAATTTTTGCAGCCCGGGAGAGGGGCCCGATGATAACGCGTTGGCTGTCAGGCGAGGGGGCGCGATGAACCGCGCACCACCAGCTCACCGTGGAACGTCTGCTCCTCCACCGTCGTCGCTTCACCTTCAATACGCGCAATCACGCGCTCCAGCGCCGCATAGCCGATCTGCCAGGTCGGCTGCTTCAGCGTGGTGATACCGTCGCCCGCCAGCTCCGCCCACTCCAGCTCGTCAAAGCCCAGCAGGCCCATTTTGCGGCCCCAGTCCAGCTCAAGACGGCGCATCGCGCGCGCCACCTGCAGCGTCAGGGCGCCGTTCGCCACCAGCAGCGCGGCGGGCCGGTCGGCGTGACGGCGGTAAAAATCGAGGATAATGCGATCCATCGCCGCGGCGTCGCTAAGCGCCACCTCGGCGTTTTCGCAGATCACGCCGGCGTGGCCGGCGCAGCACTGGCGGAACGCCTGCAAACGCTCCAGCCGGGTATTCACCAGCCCAAGCGGCTCACTGAGAAACAGCAACGCGCGGTAGCCGTTCTTCACTAAATGCTCGGTTGCGTCATTGGCGGCCTGCACATTATTCAGTCCGACGACATCGCAGGAAAAATCGGGGATCTTTCGGTCGATCAGCACCATCGGCAGCAGCGATTGCTGCAGCCGGTTAAGCGCCTCTTCGCGCATGCCGACGGCGTTCACCACAATCCCTTCGACCTGGTAGCTGCTTAACAGCTGCAGGTAGTGCTGCTCCTGATCGATCTCGTTATTGGTATTACAGACCAGCAGGGTAAAGCCGCGCGCGCGGCAGGCGGCCTCAATGCCGCACAGGACGTCGACAGAATAGGGATTGGTGATATCGGCGATAATCAGGCCGATCAGCCGCGTGCGACCGCGCTTCAGGCCACGGGCCATCTGGTTAGGGCGATAGTTTAGCGCGGCGATCGCCTGCTCAATACGCTGTTTCAGATCGGACGACAAAGCATGATGTTCGCCGTTGAGATAGCGGGAAACGCTGGTTTTGCCGGTTTTTGCTGCTTTAGCAACATCGTTGATGGTGGCGCGTGCGGCCTTATGCTTCATGTCTTTCTTTTACTCCGGAGTTTCGGTGAGAGACTAACACAGCCAGATGCCGGTGGTTAGCATCGGAGTGCTGGCTCAGAACAAGCTGGCCGGAAAAAAGGGTACGGCGTGGCGGTAAACGGGGCGGCGAGCCGCCCCAAACAGGTAGAGCGGATTTATGACAGCGGGCTAAGGGTGATCTCAACGCGACGGTTCTGCGCTTTGCCTTCTTCCGTGCTGTTGGAGGCGATCGGGTTATCCGGGCCCATGCCGCCGGTGCGTACGCGGTTGCTGGCGACGCCCTGCAGGATCAGCGCGCTGGCGACGCTGTCGGCGCGCTGCTGCGACAGACGCATGTTCAGCGAGCGGGTGCCGGTGCTGTCGGTGTAGCCGACAACGTTAACCGCGGTTTTCGGATACTCTTTCAGCACCATCGCCACGCCGGTCAGCGTCTGCGCGCCCGCCGGTTTCAGCGTGCTGCTGCTGCTATCGAAAGTCACGTTGTTGGGCATATTGAGGATAATGTTGTCGCCGTTGCGCGTCACGCTGACGCCGGTGCCGCGCATTTTTTCACGCAGCTTGGCTTCCTGCACATCCATATAGTAACCCAGGCCGCCGCCGAGCGCCGCGCCGGAAGCGGCGCCGATCAGCGCGCCTTTGCCGCGATCTTTCTTCGACGAAGAGAGAACGCCGACGCCCGCGCCCACCAGCGCGCCCACGCCCGCGCCGATGCCGGATTTGCCCGCTTCAGATTCCCCGGTATAGGGGTTAGTGGTACAGCCGGAAAGGGCAATTGTGCCGCTTAGTAACAGTGACAGGGCAATAATGCTTTTTTTCATCTTTCTATCCTTTAAAAAGCTTCCTGCAGGCGCACCCGCACCTGCTGAAGGCGGCAATTATGCCGTGTAAAGATGTCGGAAATATCCAGGAATTTCCTCAGAGTTGTAAAGTTCTACGAAGACATATTAACGGGATGGCGGAAACAGCCGGTAATGTGATCGTTAATCAGCCCGCACGCCTGCATAAATGAGTAGCAAATGGTCGAGCCGACAAATGTAAAACCGCGCTTTTTCAGCGCCTTTGACATCGCCAGCGACGCGGGCGTCTGCGTCGGCGCCTCGCGTGAATCGGTAAAAGCGTGGATTTCCGGCCGGTGATCGACAAAAGCCCAGATAAAGCGTGAAAAGTCCTCTCCGCTGGCCTGCATCGCCTGATAAGCGCGCGCGTTGGCGATGATGGCGGCAAGCTTGCCCGCATGGCGGATAAGGCCGCTATCCTGCATCAGGCGCGCAAGGTCCGCTTCGTTCATCGCGGCCACCGCCTGCGGGTCGAAACCGTGGAAAGCGGCACGGTAATTTTCCCGCTTTTTCAACACCGTAATCCATGAAAGCCCCGCCTGCTGCCCCTCCAGACAGAGCATTTCAAACAGCGCTTCGCCGCGCATTTCCGGCACGCCCCACTCTTCGTCGTGGTAGCGCTGATAAAGAGGATCGTTCGAGACCCAGCCGCATCGTTGCATCGCTCTTTTCCTCTGCTGTCGGCGCAATAGAAGCGCCACTCTATCATACCGGCGCCGGCGTCACCGTGCCGCCTGCCGCCGGTTTGAACGCATGAAATGAGAAATATGCTTATTGACTGTGCATATAATCAGCGCGCTAATCATTTTCAGGGAAATTACATGTCAGACGATATAAAAACAATTACCGTAAAATTTGCCGCCTTTCTGGGCTGCGCGCTTTTTCTGGCGCTGATGATGGGGCTGGTGTTCATCGATGTACACTGGATGCAGGACGCGCTGCATGAAACCTCCTTCACCGAAATTTTCCAGGAGATCATCCTGGGCGGCATCGCGCTGGCCTTCTTTTTCTTCGCCGCCAGGCAGGGCAATCTGCGCTACAGCCTGATCCTGAAAGGCGGATTTTTCGCCTGCATGCTGATCCGTGAGATGGATTTTCTCTTCGATGGCCTGTTTCACGGCGCCTGGGTCTGGTTCGCGCTGGCGGTGGCCATTGTTTGTCTGGTGCTGGCGGCGCGCCATCCTGCGGCGACCCTCTCCGGCCTGGTGAATTTTCTGCAGCACCCCAGCTGGAACATGATGGCCGCCGGCCTGCTGACCATCCTCGTCTATTCGCGCCTGTTCGGTATGCATGAGCTGTGGGAAACCCTGATGCTCGACGGCTATAACCGCACGGTAAAAAATATGGCGGAAGAGGGCACTGAACTGCTGGGCTACAGCTTCTGCCTGCTCGCCTGCGTGCGCTACCTGTGGGATCTGCGCCAGATGAAACAGGATAAACCGGGCATCGCCTGGCGGACGCAGCACTAAGGAAGAGGCGATTCCGCGCGCTAAACTTGATAGACTAGACGCAATCACGGCCGCTGCGGCGGCCTGTTACGTTTTGCCTGCAATGTAATCCGGAATTTACCATGTCTCTCAAGATCTTAACCTCCACCGTCATTGGCCTTGAGGCGTTTCGTCAGGATCCGATCGGTGCGCTCTCCGCAGCGGAATCGGGCGCGGTCGCCGTATTCGATAACAATGCGCCGGTGCTGTATGCGGTCTCTCCCGATCGACTGGCGCAGCTGCTGGAGCTGGAGGCGGCGGCCAGGCAGCCGCAAAGCGACGTGGCGCTGGATGAGCAGCTCTATCATGACGCGGTGGCGCATCCGGCGACGGCGGTGCCGGCCGGTAAATTTATGATGTACGCCGGCTGGCGTCCCGACGCCGATTTCCAGCGTCAGGCCGCCATCTGGGGCATTGCGCTCAGCGAGCCGGTAACCCCCGCGGAGCTGGCCTCTTTTATCACCTGGTGGCAGGCTGACGGCCGCCCTTTTCATCACGTGCAGTGGCAGCAGAAGCTGGCGCGCAGCGTGCAGCAGAGCCGGGCGGCGAACGGCGGACGCGCGCAGCGCGACGTCAACCAGCTGCCTGAACCCGATCAATCGATCCCCGATGGTTTCCGAGGTGAATAATGAAAACGCCCGCTGAGTTATTTAACCGTCTGCACCGGCTGATGCCCGACCATATCAAACCGAAGTTTCAGAACGGAGAAGAGCTGCTGGCCTGGAACCAGGAGCAGGGACGGCTGCGTTCGGAGTCGATCGCGCGCGAAAACCGCGCCATGAAGATGCAGCGTATCCTCGGGCGTTCCGGCATCCGCGAGCTGCATATGAACTGCTCGTTCGACAACTACCGCGTGGAGAACGACGGCCAGCGCAAAGCGCTGGAGCAGGCGCGCCGCTACGCGGATGAGTTCGATCAGGGTATCGCCAGCTTTGTTTTCTCCGGCCGCCCCGGCACCGGCAAAAACCACCTGGCGGCCGCGATCGGCAACCACCTGATCCTGCGCAGCAAAAGCGTACTGATTGTCACCGTCGCCGATCTGATGTCGATTATCAAAGGCTCATTCAGCGGCGGCGACCGCACCGAAGAGCATCTGCTGCACGATTTCAGCACTGTCGATCTGCTGGTGATCGATGAGATCGGCATGCAGACGGAATCACGCTATGAAAAAGTGATCATCAACCAGATTGTCGATCGCCGCTCCTCCTCAAAGCGTCCTACCGGCATGCTGACCAACCTCAATCATGCGGAGATGGTCAAGCTGCTGGGCGAGCGCGTCATGGACCGTATGCGCCTCGGCCAGAGCCTGTGGGTCTCCTTTAACTGGGAAAGCTATCGCGGTCGCGTGGTCGGCAACGAATATTGATCCCGCGGCGCCTCCGGCAGCAGAGGCGCCTGCCGCGCTATTCCTCATCTTTCTCCCTTTCTCTGCGCCCGCCGGCGGCCTGTGGCAAGCCGCATCTTGTTGCGCGGCCGCCGTTATCTTATCCAACAGGGAGATCGCGTCGTGCTTCGCACGCCTTGTACTGCCACATTTTCGTCAATTATTGTAAGGTAGAGACTCACCTGCCAGGCTGCCGCCTCGTCTGCGCCCGGTGTCCCCCATAAAATAAGAGTATCGGGACACCTTTCCCGGCGTCGCGATCATGCGGCCTGTTTCGTTGCTGCTATTGGGATGGTTATGGCTTCTCCTGCTGATCCGCGGGCGGAATCGCTGTTACAGCACCGCTCGTTCGTTGCGTTTTGGCTGGCGCGCACCTGCTCCAGCTTTGGTTTCCAGATGTTATCCATTATTGTCGGCTGGCAGATCTACGCCATCACCGGCAAAGCGTTCTATCTTGGCCTGATTGGGCTGGTGCAGTTCCTGCCTTCCGTCACGCTGGCGCTCTGGGCGGGCCATATCGCCGACCAGCGTGACCGTCGCCGCGTCGTTTTCTTTTCTCAGCTGGTGGAGTGGCTGGCCATTGTGGCACTGACGGCGCTGACCCTGCTGCACCACAGCGAGGTCTGGACCATTCTTGGGCTGGTGTTCGTGTTGTCGGTGGCGAAAGTGATGGAAGCGCCGGCAATGCAGTCGATGCTGCCGGCGCTGGTGCCGCCGCGTCTGCTGGCGCGCGCCACCGCTGCCAGCGCGGTCGGCGGCCAGGCGGCGATGATTATGGGCCCGGCGCTGGGCGGCCTGCTTTATGTGGCGGGCGCTTCAGTGGTCTATATGGTCACCGCGCTGCTCTATCTGATCTCCATTGTGATGGTCAGCCGCCTGCGTTATGAACAGGCGCCGCCGCCACGCACGCCCGCCACGCTCTCCACACTGTTTGCCGGGGTGCGCTTTATTCGCGAGCGCCCCGATGTGCTGGGGGTCATTTCGCTCGATCTTTTTGCCGTGCTGCTGGGCGGCGCGACCGCGCTGCTGCCGATCTACGCGCAGGATATTCTGCACACCGGGCCGCTGGGTCTCGGGCTGCTGCGCGCGGCGCCGGCGGTGGGCGCGCTGCTGGTCGGCTTCTGGCTGAGCCACCGTTCGCTGGAGCGCAACGTTGGTATGATCATGTTTATCTCCGTCGCGGGTTTCGGCGCGGCGACGCTGGTGTTCGCGCTCTCCTCGCAGCTCTGGCTTTCGATGCTGGCGCTGTTCGCCACCGGCGGCTTCGATATGGTCAGCATGGTGATCCGCGGCGCGCTGGTACAGCTGGATACCCCTGATGAGATGCGCGGACGCGTTAACGCGGTCAACTCGATCTTTATCAACACCTCCAATCAGCTGGGCGAGTTCGAATCGGGCATGCTCGCCGCCTGGCTGGGCACGGTGCCGGCGGCGGCCATCGGCGGCATCGGCACGCTGGTGGTGGTCGGGCTGTGGATGCACTGGTTTCCGGGGCTGCGTCGTCGCCAGCGCCTGGAAAATGAGGTGGCCTGATGATCGTTCGCCCTCACCAACACTGGTTTTTCCGCCTCTTTGTCTGGCACGGCTCGGTGCTGCCCGATATTTTATTTCGCCTGAGCCTGAACCTCGTGATGTCGGTCATCGCGGTCATCTGCCTGCAATGGTATGAGCAACTCGGCGTGCGCCTGACCACCGCGCCTTTCAGCCTGCTGGGCATCGCCATCGCTATCTTTCTCGGTTTTCGCAATAACGCCAGCTACGCGCGCTACACTGAGGCGCGTCAGCTGTGGGGGGCGCTGCTGATCACCCAGCGCTCGCTGCTGCGTCAGGTCAAAAGCGTGCTGTCCGACGAGGCGGAAATTCAGCAGTTCAGCCAGATGTTGATCGCTTTCGCCTGGAGTATGAAGCACCAGCTGCGGCACACCGACGGGCGCGACGATCTGCGTCGTCTGGTGCCGGCGCGTTATCTGGCGCAGGTGGAAAACAGCCCGCAGCCGACCAACCGGCTGCTGCTCTGCATGGGTGACTGGCTGGGCGAGCAGCGCCGCGCCGGCCGGCTGAGCGACGTGCTTTACAGCGGCATCGACGCCAATCTGAACCGACTGTCGGACGTGCTGGGCGGCTGCGACCGTATCGCCAATACGCCGATTCCCTTCGCCTATACGCTGATCCTGCACCGCACGGTCTATCTGTTCTGTTCGCTGTTGCCGTTCGCGCTGGTGCCCGATCTCCACTACCTGACGCCGCTGGTATCGGTATTTATCTCCTACACCTTCCTGTCGCTGGAGTCGCTGGCGGAGGAACTGGAAGATCCCTTCGGCAGCTCGCCTAATGATTTGCCGCTCAACGCCCTGTGCAACGGCATCGAGATTATCCTGTGCGAGATGATCGATCGCCCTGGCCCGGAAAAAATGCGTCCGGACGGCAACTGTATGTTGACCTGAACCGCGTGCCGCCGGTCTGGCGGCACGCGATTGATAACGATCAACGGGTTAGCCGCGCGTTCTCCCACGTTCTCCCCTTTGCCTGGCGTTGCCGCTCAATGGTTTAGTCACGTTTATGGTTAACGGCAGGTGATTATTTATCATTGCCTGCGTTAATATTACGTTCTGACAGAGTTTCGTTGCGTACCGCCGCGTTGTTTATGCCACGCCAGCACATATTTTACGAAAGACGCATTGTAAATTCCCTAAAGCAAGTCTTAACCATGCCGATAGCAGGAGTATCTTCCTTTCTTCCGTTATCAAGGTGAGCTATGAGCAGTCTGGCGGCGTGGACTTCAGGGTTTAATAATCTGAGCGTGGGTAAGAAGCTCACCTCAGGCTTTGCATTGGTATTGTTTATCTGCCTGGTGGTGGCCGGCGCCGGTATTCGCGGTTTTTCCACTATTGGCGAAAACGCGCAAAAACAGCAGCTGGTGGTGCAGATGGTGCAGCAGCTGAATCAGGCGCGCCTCAATCGGACGCTTTTCCAGTTTACCGGCGAAAGCCAGTACGGCGAAAAGAACGCACAGGCGTTACAGCAGCTGCGTCAGCTGACGGAAACCCTTGAGACCCTGACGTGGCACCCGGAAGGCCAGGCGATGCTGACGACGGTCAGGCAGGGAATGGAAAATTATCTCGGCATGCGCGAAACCTTTGTTCAGGCGCTACAGCAGCGTAATACGCTGTTGCAGCAGCTGCGTACTGATACGCTGGCGGGTTACGGCCGTCAAAGCGAAGCGTTAAGCCGTCAGAACAGCGATACTGGCGCGGCGTTGGCCGCTTCCCGGCTGGACGTGGCTATTCAGCGCGTTATTAACCTGTGGCCCGCTTTTATCGCGCAGCCGGATGAGGCGCGTAAAGGGGATATCGTCACCGCGCTCAGCGCGGTAACGGAGCGCAGTGCGCTGCTGAAAAGCAGCGTGCAGGGCGACGACGCCAGCTGGGTCGCGGGGGTAGCGACAGAAGCCGCGCGTTTACATGACGCGCTGGAGAATTTCCAGAACGTGTTTGCGCATCAACGCGAACAGTCGACGGTGCTGACCGCCGCCGCGGAAAAGCTGAATACGGCAGTGAATGCGCTCTATCAGTTCCAGACGGAGCAGGCGGCAGGCACCATTACCGAAGCCAGCGCCATCATGTATATCGCCGTGGCGCTCGGGGTGCTGGCAGGCCTGCTGATCGCCTGGCGCATTACGCGCAACATTACCTATCCGCTGCGTGAAACGCTGCTGGTGGCCAATAAGATCGCCTCCGGCGACCTGACGGCGAACATCAATACCGAGCGGGGCGATGAGCCTGGCCTGCTGATGCAGGCGGTAGGGCGTATGAACCAGAACCTGCAGGAGATCATTCTGCAGGTGCGCCAGGGGGTGGATAACGTGGCACGCGCCTCGGCGGAAATCGCCGCCGGCAATATTGATCTCTCTTCGCGTACCGAGCAGCAGTCGGCGGCGGTGGTGGAAACCGCCGCCAGCATGGAGCAGCTTACCTCTACCGTGAAGCAGAACGCCGATAACGCGCATCAGGCGAGCCGTCTGGCGCTGGAAGCATCCGATAACGCCGGACGCGGCGGCAAAATTGTGCAAGACGTGGTGGTTACGATGGAAGACATCAGCGCCAGTTCACGCAAGATCGCTGACATTATCAACGTGATCAACGGCATTGCTTTCCAGACCAACATTCTGGCGCTGAACGCGGCGGTGGAAGCAGCGCGCGCCGGCGAGCAGGGCCGCGGCTTTGCGGTGGTGGCAGGCGAAGTGCGCAGTCTGGCACAGCGCAGCGCCACGGCGGCGCGCGAAATTGAAACGCTGATCAATGAAGCGGGGCAGAAGGTCGATAATGGCTCGCGGCTGGTCAGCAGCGCCGGGCAGGCGATGGATGACATCGTGCGCTCTGTCTCTCAGGTGAGCGGCATTATGAACGAGATCGCCAGCGCCTCCGAAGAGCAGAGCCGCGGCATCCTGCAGATTGGCCAGGCAATGACCGAGATGGATACCACCACGCAGCAGAACGCCGCGCTGGTTGAAGAGTCCTCCGCTGCCGCCTCGTCGCTGGAAGATCAGGCGCGACAGCTGGAACAGACGGTGGCCGTGTTTAAAACCGCGCAGCGCGGCTTTGAGCGCAGTCCGACAGTCAGCGCGCCGCGTCCGCGCGTGCTGACGCCGACGCCGGCCGCGGCGACCGCCTCACAGGGGGGCTGGGAACAGTTCTGAGCCTCAGGCGTGAGCAGATAAGATAAAAAACCCGGCCTCTCCGCCGGGTTTTCTGTTTTTATGCCCGCGCCTTAGTCGTTGGCTACCGCCTTCGCCAGCGCGTCAGGCTCCATCGGCGCCGCCGCCTGCACCAGCGAATCGCGGGTAATTTCCGCGATCGAGCGCGCGCCGGTCAGCGTCATCGCCACGCGTATCTCTTTTTCAAACAGGTTCAGCAGATTGTTGACGCCCGCCTCGCCCGCCGCCGCCAGCGCATAGAGAAACGCGCGGCCCAGCAGCACGGTATCCGCGCCCAGCGCGATCATGCGCACCACATCCAGCCCGCTGCGTACGCCGCCGTCCGCCAGGATCGCCAGTTCGCCCTTTACCGCGTCGGCGATGGCGGGCAGCGCGCGCGCCGAGGAGAGTACGCCGTCCAGCTGGCGGCCGCCATGGTTCGATACCACGATACCGTCCGCGCCGAAACGTACCGCGTCGCGCGCATCCTCCGGGTCAAGGATGCCTTTGATGATCATCGGCCCCTTCCAGAAATCGCGGATCCACTCCAGGTCGCTCCACGAGATCGAAGGGTCAAAGTTATTGCCCAGCCAGCCAATGTAATCCTCCAGGTGGGTCGGCTCGCCGCGGTAGGCGGAGATATTGCCAAGATCGTGCGGGCGGCCATGAATGCCGACATCCCAGGCCCACTGCGGATAGAGCGCTGATTGCAGATAGCGGCGCATCGCCGCGTTCGGGCCGCTCATACCGGAGTGCGCATCGCGATAGCGCGCGCCCGGCACCGGCATATCGACGGTAAACACCAGCGTCGAGCAGCCCGCCGCCTGCGCCCGCTCCAGCACGTTGCGCATAAAGCCGCGATCGCGCAGCACATAGAGCTGGAACCACATCGGGCGCTGCATCGCCGGAGCGACCTCTTCAATCGGGCAGAGCGACACGGTGGAGAGCGTAAAAGGAATGCCCTTTTTATCCGCCGCGCGCGCCGCCTGTACCTCGCCCCGACGCGCATACATGCCGCACAGGCCGACGGGCGCCAGCGCCACCGGCATCGATAGCGTCTCGCCGAACAGCTGCGTTTCCAGGCTCAGCGAGGACATATTGCGCAGAATGCGCTGGCGCAGCGCGATTTGCGCCAGATCGTCGCTGTTGCGTTTCAGGGTGTACTCGTCATAAGCGCCGCCGTCGGCGTAGTGAAACAGAAACGGCGGCACTTTGGCTTTCGCTGCGGCTCGGTAATCTTTTGCTGATGAGATAATCACGGTAGTCCTCGCTTACGCTTTACTGTCCGGAATGCGCATACTGCGCGCCCGTCGCGCCTCTTCCTCATGCAGGTTGCGCATGGTGGCGTCGACAAATTCAAGGTGGTGGATAGTGACGCTGCGCGCCCGTTCGGCATCGCCGGCGATAATCGCCTGACAGATCGCCTGATGCTGCACCGCCAGCTGCTGGAAAATCTCCGGCGCGGTGTACATCCGCTGACGGCTCTGCATCACCGACGACTGCAGCAGATCGAACAGGCCGCGCATCGCCTGCAGCAGCACCAGGTTGTGGGCGGCCTCGGCGATCGCCAGATGAAAGCGCACGTCGGAGTGGGCAGCCAGGTCGGGATCGTCGCGATCGCTGACCTGCAGCATCATCTGATAGCAGCGCTCGATATGCGCTTTGTCTTCCGGCGTGGCGCGGCGCGCGGCGTGCCACGCCGTGCTGGATTCAATGGCGATGCGCGCCTCCAGCACGTCGTAGCGGTAGCCGGGGTCGTCCGCCAGCAGGGTGCTGAGCGGCATCACCAGCCGCGACGCCGACCAGTCCGCCGGGCGTTCGGCAATAAAGTTGCCGCCGCCGCGCCGGCTGATCAGTACCCCTTCGCTGATCAGTTTCTGCAGCGCCTCGCGCAGCGACGAGCGGGAGACTGTCAGCTGCTGCGCCAGCTGGCGCTCCGCCGGCAGCCGTTCGCCCGGCTGCAGCCGCTGCTCGTCAATAAAAGCCCTCAGGCGTTGCGCCAGGCTCTCCGCCAGGCGTTGTTCTTCATGCATTACGGGATCATCCACGGGAAAACCCAGGCCTGCAGCGAAGTGATAATCCCCACGATGCAGGTGAAAATCAGGCTGTGCTTAACGGTAAAGCGGAACAGGTCGGCCTCTTTGCCGACCAGCCCCACCGCGGCGCAGGCGATAGCGATCGACTGCGGTGAAATCATTTTGCCGGTAACGCCGCCGGTGGTGTTGGCGGCGACCAGCAGCACCTCCGGCACGCCGATCTGCTGCGCGGTGGTCGCCTGCAGGGCGGCGAACAGCGCGTTAGAGGAGGTATCGGAGCCGGTGAGGAATACGCCCAGCCAGCCGAGGAACGGTGAAAAGAAGGTGAAGGCGTTGCCGGTATGGGCCAGCGCCAGCGCCAGCGTGGTAGAGAGGCCCGAATAGTTGGAGATAAAGGCGAACGCCAGCACCGCGCCGATGGAGTAAATCGGCAGCGCCAGCTCGCGCAGGGTTTCGCCAAAGGCGCTTATCGCCTGCGCGGGGCGCATGCGCAGCCAGATCACCGACAGCAGCGCAGCGATAAAAATTGCCGTGCCGGTGGCGGAGAACCAGTCGAGCTTGTAGATAGCGGCGTAAGGCGTGGCGGTGGCGACCACCGGCGGCATCTTGATCACTTGCTGATGCAGGAACGGCACGGCGAAAGAGAAGACCCAGTCATACAGCGCGCCGCCGGGTGCGAACAGCGCCTTAAACGGCGGAATGCTCCACAGGGTGACGGTCAGCGTCAAAAACAGGAACGGCATCCAGGCGCGCATCACCTGCGCCGCGCTGTAGCGCTCGACGCGCTGCGGTTCGCTGCTTTCCTCCTCGCCAGCAAAGCGGAAAATGCGCGCCGGCTTCCAGACGCGCAGGAACAGCGTCAGGCAGAGCAGGGAGACCAGTGCGGAGATCACGTCCGGCAGCTCCGGGCCGAGGAAGTTGGAGGTCAGGTACTGGGCGATGGCGAAAGAGCCGCCGGAGACCACCACTGCAGGCCAGGTCTCTTTCACCCCGCGCCAGCCATCCATGATCGCCATGACCCAGAACAGCACGATCATGGTCAGGAACGGCAACTGGCGCCCCGCCATCTGGCTGATCGCCATTGCATCCACGCCGGTGACCTGGCCGGCGACGATAATCGGAATGCCCATCGCGCCGAAGGCGACCGGCGCGGTGTTCACAATCAGGCAAAGCCCGGCGGCGTAGACCGGCTTAAAGCCCAAACCGACCAGCAGCGCGGCGGTGATCGCCACCGGCGCGCCGAAGCCGGCGGCGCCTTCCAGAAAGGATCCGAAGGCGAAGCCGACGATCAACATCTGCAGGCGTTGATCTTCGGTAATCGACAAAATGGAGTTGCGAATGATGCCAAACTGGCCGGTTTTCACCGTAATTTTATACACGAACACCGCGGCGACGATAATCCAGGCGATAGGCCACAGACCGTAGAAGAAACCGTAAACGGCGGAGGCGAGCGCCTGGTCGATCGGCATACGGTAGAACAGCAGCGCCACCGCCAGCGCGATCAGCACCGTGATGGTGCCGGCGAGATAGCCTTTCATCCGCAGCCGCGTCAGCGCGAAAAAGAAAAAGAGAATGGGAAGCGCCGCAATCAGGCTCGACAGCCAGATATTATCGAGCGGATCGTAAAGTTGCTGCCAGTTTTGCATGATCCTGATTCTCCAGAAGAGTGCCTGCCTGTAAACGGCAGCGGTCGGGGAGCGCCGCAGTCAGACAGCACGCAGCCGCAAGGCTGGTCAGACCAAAAAGCGCGTAAATGTTAAAGAATTGTTTATCTTGTGCGGGGATGAATGCAATCTTTCGCTAAAGCTTTCATTTGAGGCTGGAAGATTTGTCACAAACAACAGGTTTTGGTAGGACCAATTTCGCGGGCGTGCAGGCGGCAAAGCGTTTAGCGCCGCTGAAGCGGCCAGCGGGCGGTAGCATCAGGAGCGCCATGAGGCCGCGAAGAGCTGTTTCGTGGCGTCAGCCGGTTATCGCATGGCGGAGCAGGAGAGCCCCCGCTAACGAAAAAGGGGCGTTAAAGCTCACCATCGCACGGCGGAAGGGGCATTAAGTATTGCCATCGCACAGCGGGAAAGGGGGATAAAGACCGCCATCGCATGGCAGAAAGCGCATTAAGTATTGGCATCGCACAGCGGGAAAGGGGCGTTAAAGACCGCCACCCCAGGGCGGCTAGATAGTAATATCGTAAGCGCGCGTCGAGCCGTTAGAGTCCGATTGCCCGCCAGCAGTATAAAGCCCGGGGGCCGCCGCCGTTTTATCTATCGCGCAGGTTAAATGGCGCGCTCGCTGCAGATGCATCTCCAGCAGCTGGCGGGTTTGCTGGTTCATTTCGCTGGCCCGTTTAATCATCGGCAGCATGACGCTCCACTGTGCGGCCAGCGCAGGCTGCGGCTGATAGGGGGCAAACAGCTGCAGACGATCTTCCTGCTGTTTCCGCTGTTCGTCATGCCAGGCGACAGTCGCCAGCAGGCGGCTTTTCATATCGGAAAGGTGCTGAAGGGAAACCGGATGGATAGTCGCGCCGCTGAGCTGTTTGATCTCTTCGGCCAGCACGCCATCCAGTTCACTGAGCGTTTCCTGCAGCCTGGTTAAGGTGGCCTGTAAACTCTCCATGAGCGCCTCTGTCACCCCTCTTCAAGGATATTTCGCAGCAGCGCGTCGGCGATTTTATCGGCATCCATCTGTAGTTCGCCGTTGCGCATCGCCTGTTTAATCTTTTCGACGCGCGCGCTATCCACATCCTGAGCGCTCTCTTCTTTAATATGCTGCATTAATGCGCTGAGTTTAACGTCGGTGCCCTGTCGCAACGCCGCTGCGCTTTTTGTCGCGCCGTCCGCCGGGTTGCGTTGCGTGAGCTTCACTTCCTGCTGAATTTGGGCGGGCGTAACAGCTTGCGTTTTCAGCGTCTGGTTAATGCTCATTGTTTGTTCTCCGAACCCTGTGTATTCGACATCTTGCCGTTATTATCAATATCGGTACTTTCCCGGATAACTAAAGCTGAAACTACAAATTTATCCGCACGCTGCCGTCGTGATTTACGCTGCCGCTGACCAGCTGCCCGGTTTTCATGCGTACCCGTACGGCATCCTCCACCGCGCCATTATCCAGCGCTTTGCCTTTGGCATAGATATGAAAGCCGCTGCCGTAGGCGATAACCTCCACCTCGTCGCCGCGGCTGACGCGCCAGCGTTTACGCAGCTGGCTTTGCGTCAGCGGCTGACCGGCGCGCACCGCGCGGGTTAACACCGCGCCTTCGACGCCGTCCGGCTGTGTCATTACGTCGTCCGGGAGGTTAGCCAGTGAGCCGCTGCGCTGAACAATATCCTGCGCGATCAACAGGCTGCCCGCTTTCAGATCGCGCGCTGCGGTCCACCAGCGGCCTTCCGCCTCCACCCTGATCGGAATAAAGTGTTTTTTATCGCCGCACTGTGCCACCACTGTTCTGTTGCCGGTCAGGCGCTGGCTGCCGCTTAGCGTAAGATGCGGCTCGTCACAGAGCGCAGCGTGTTTCTCTGCCGCGTTCAGCAGCGTCGCCCGGCGCACTACCCCCACTTCATGACCCTTGCCGTTCAACAGCGCGTTAATTTTTTTCGTCAGCGCCGTATGATTAACCTGGGCTGAAGCGGTAAAAGGAATGAAAAATAAAAGTAATAATTTTTCACGCCAGCGACTAAATACATTTTTCATGCTCTTCCGCATTGGCAGCTATCATTAATAATAAAAGTTATCCCCTTTTTATGTGCGCCAGTGTAGCGCTAACCTGACAAAAAATAATGGCGTGAAATAGCAACGCTTTTGTCAATAATTAGCGCGATTGCAGGATTGATTATTATTAGTTGGCTATAAGCTATAATATTTGTCTTATTTTTGCGGTATAGATTATTTCCGATCCCCTTTATAGTCCTCTGCGTTAATCTCCATTAAAAAGGCCCGTCTTGTCATGATGGATAAACTCGATAAGGCACTCTATTTTCAGCAGGAAGCGCTGAGTTTACTCGCCCGCAGGCAGGATATTTTAGCGTCGAATATCGCTAATGCCGATACACCGGGTTATTTAGCCAGGGATATCGATTTTTCTCAGCAGCTTAAACAGGCGGTCAGCCAGCAGCGCAGCCGGACTGAGCCTTTGACGCTGAATCTGACCGCCGCCCGGCATATTCCGGCGGCCGGCGGCGGCGGCGATCGCAGCGATTTACTTTATCGCATTCCGGATCAGCCCAGCGCTGACGGCAACACCGTTGATATGGATCGCGAGCGGGTGAATTTCGCGGACAACAATATCAAATATCAAACCAGCTTAACCATTCTCAGTTCCCAGATTAAAGGAATGATGAGCGTGATCGGTCAGGGTTAAACGTTATGTCTTTATTCAGCATCTTTGATATTTCCGGCTCCGCCATGACGGCGCAGTCGAAGCGCCTGAACGTCAGCGCCAGCAATATGGCGAATGCTGACAGCGTCGTCGGGCCGGACGGCGAGCCCTGGCGCGCGCGTCAGGTGGTGTTTCGCGTCAATCCGGCGCTCGGTCAGGAGATCGGCGGCGTGCAGGTGAGCGACGTGGTGGAGAGCAGCGCTCCGGCGCGGCTGGTGTATGAGCCAGGTAACCCGCTGGCGGACGCGCGCGGCTACGTGCGCATGCCGAACGTGGATGTGGTGGGCGAAATGGTCAATACCCTTTCCGCCTCGCGCAGCTATCAGTCCAACGTAGAAGTGTTGAATACCGCCAAAGCGCTGATGCTGAAAACGCTGACGCTGGGACAATAAGGAGAGTTGCCATGGCCGTTTCGCCCGTGACCAGCCAATACAACGCCGCCAGCAGCAGCGGCGGTTCGTCAATTGAAGATATCACTAACAATTTTATGAACCTGCTGGTGGCGCAGATGCAAAACCAGGATCCCACCAACCCTATGGATAACAATCAGCTCACCTCGCTGATGGCGCAGTTTAATACGGCGGCGGGCGTGCAGCAGCTGAACGGTTCGCTGAATAACGTTGGCCAGCTGGTCATCGGCATGCAGCAGATGAACGCCGCGCAGTGGGTAGGGCGTGGCGTCTATATCGAAGGCGATAGCAGCATCGCCAGCGGCGACGACACTCTGGCGTTCTCCGTCAGCAACGATGTCGACAAGGTCAACGTGGTGCTGACCGACAGCGCCGGCAACAGCTATACCGCTGAGCTGAAGGATATCAAAGCGGGCGTGCATAAATACCGCTTCGACGAACTGACCGGCTTTCAGCCGGCGACGCCGGAGATGGGCGACGGCAAGGCTTATAAAGTCACTTATACCGCCGCCAGTGAAGATGGCGGCGCGCCTAAAATCGTCTCCCTGAAACACGGCAAAGTGGAAAGCGTCGCCTTTACCCTTAGCGGCGCGGTGCTGCAGCTGGGGCTGGGCGGCAGCGCCACGCTGAGTGAAATCTATCTGATTGAATAAGTGCTGTTTTAGTGATGAATATTAGCGACCAGGAAGGTTACGTATGAGTTTTTCACAAGGTCTTAGCGGACTGAACGCGGCATCGCAGGCGCTGGATGTCGTCGGTAACAATATCGCCAATTCCCAGACCGTGGGCTTTAAATCGGGTGCCATCTCCTTCGCCGATGTCTTTGCCGGATCGCAAATCGGCATGGGCGTACAGGTGGCCGGGGTGAGGCAGAATTTTAGCGACGGCGTGCTGGGCCAGGGCAACAGCAGCCTCGATATGGGGATTCAGGGGAACGGCTTTTTCCGCCTGGTCAGCGAAGCGGGCCAGGTTTTCTACAGCCGCAACGGCCAGTTCAAAACCAATGAGAACGGCTATATCGTCAACGATATGGGAATGCAGCTCACCGGCTATCAGGCAACCGGCACGCCGCCGGCGATCCAGCCGGGCGCCGCCGTTGGCCCGATTCAGATCCCTACCGGCCAGATGCCGGCACACGCCTCCGACGGCGGTACGATGAAAGGCAACCTCGATTCCGGCGCGGAGCCGATCGCCGCCGATATCGCCTTCGATCCGAACGAGAGCAACAGCTACAACGCCGTAACCCAGGTAGACGCCTACGATAGCCTCGGCAACCGCCATACGGTGAATGTCTACTTTGTGAAAACCGGCGATAACGCATGGAAAGTCTACACCCATGACACCACCGCGCCGGTCACCGACGCCGCTGGCGAGCCGCAGTATCAGCAGATGGATCTCGCTTTCGACAGCGCCGGCCAGCTCACTACCAATCCGGCCAGGGTCAGCATTGTCAGCTCCGCCTGGAACGGCGCGCAGGCGCTCAATTTCGAACTCGATATGACCGGTATGACGCAGCAGGCCACCGACACCGCGATGGACAGCCCCAGCACTACCGGATATCCGCCAGGCTCGATGAACGGCTATACCGTCGGCGACAACGGCCAGATTATTGCCTCCTACAGCAACGGCCAGCAGCAGCTGCTGGGCCAGGTGGTGCTGGCAAACTTTACCAACGCCGGCGGGCTCGCCTCCAGCGGCAATAACTGCTGGACCGAAACCCCCGCCTCCGGGCAGCCGGTGGTCGGTGTGGCCGGCACCGGTAACCTGGGCAACCTGTACGGCAATAAGGTCGAGGCGTCCAACGTGGATCTGAGCAAAGAGATGGTCAACATGATCGTTTACCAGCGCAACTACCAGTCCAACTCGCAGTCGATCAAAACCCAGTCTGAGCTGCTGCAGACGCTGGTGAATCTCGGTTAACGGCGGATAAAAGATGGATCGCGCAATTTATACCGCCATGGGCGCGGCGAGCGCCGCGCTCAACCGTCAGGCGGTAACGGCAAATAATCTGGCGAACGTCTCCACTAACGGCTTTCGCGCTCAGCTTACCGCGTATCGCGCGGTGCCGGTCAACGGCCCCGGCGACGCCACACGCGTACTGGTTACCGAATCGACGCCCTACAACGACGACACCATGGGCACTGTCAATCAGACCGGCCGCAGCCTGGACGTGGCGATGCCGCAGAATGGCTGGCTGGCGGTACAGCTGCCGGACGGCGGCGAGGCCTACACGCGCGACGGTAATATCGAGGTCGACAGCGAAGGGCAGCTGCGCGTGCGGGGCTACCCGCTGATCGGCGACGGCGGCCCGATCGCCATTCCGCCGCAGGCGCAGATCACTATCGCGCCGGACGGCGCCATCACTGCGCTGGGCGCCGGCGATGAGGCGACCGCGCTGGCGCTGGTCGGGCGGCTGAAAATGGCCACGGCGCAGCCGCATCTGCTGCGCAACGGCGATGACGGCCTGTTCCATGTCGATCCCGCGCAGCAGGCAAACCCGGTGCTGCCCGCCGATCCTGCGCTGCGGCTGATGCCCGGCGCGCTGGAGAGCAGCAACGTCAGCCCGGTAAAGGCGATGGTGGAGATGATTGCTACGGCGCGCGGCTTCGATATGCAAATGAAAGTGATCTCCGCCGTCGACGACAACGAAAAGAACGCTAATCAACTGCTTAGCATAAGTTAATCACCGGCAAGGAGAAGCCTCTTATGATGCGTGCCTTATGGATTGCCAAAACCGGTCTGGAAGCGCAACAGACCAATATGGACGTCATTACCAACAACCTGGCGAACGTCAGTACCAACGGCTTTAAGCGCCAGCGCGCGGTGTTTGAAGATCTGCTGTATCAAACCCTGCGTCAGCCGGGCGCGCAGTCGTCGGAACAGACGACCATTCCCTCCGGGCTACAGATCGGCACCGGCGTGCGTCCGGTGGCGACGGAGCGCATCCACAGCCAGGGCGGCCTGACGCAAACCAATAACGCGAAGGATGTCGCCATCAGCGGCCAGGGCTTTTTTCAGGTGCTGCTGCCGGACGGCACCACCGCCTACACCCGCGACGGCGCGTTTCAGAACGATCAGAACGGACAGCTGGTGACCGCCAGCGGCTACCCGATTCAACCGGCGCTGACGCTGCCGCAGGATGCCGGTACGCTGACCGTCGGCAGCGACGGGTTAGTCAGCGTGACGCTGGCGGGGCAGACTGCGCCGCAGCAGATAGGACAGCTGACGCTGACCACCTTTATCAACGACTCCGGGCTGGAAAGCATCGGCGAAAACCTCTACCGCGAAACCCAGTCCTCCGGCGCGCCGAATGAATCCACGCCGGGACTGAACGGCGCGGGCACGCTGAAACAAGGCTATGTGGAAACCTCCAATGTCAACGTGGCGGAAGAGCTGGTGACGATGATCCAGACGCAGCGCGCCTATGAGATCAACAGCAAAGCCGTCTCCACCTCCGATCAGATGCTGCAGCGGCTGGCGCAGCTCTGATGGCTGCGGGAGCCGGCGTCGGGCCGCGCCCGCTCCCGGCGGGACTTACTTTAGTGAATACCATGATAAATCCGTCTCATTTTACGCCATCTTTTTGCGCCGCCGCTGGTGCTTCCGGCCGCCTGACGGCGCTGGCGCTGCTCGCCGCGCTGCTGACCGGCTGCGCCGGCATTCCCCATAAGCCGTTGGTCGACGGGGTCACCAGCGCCAGCCCGACGCCGCCCCGGTTGAGTGAGGTCAACGGATCGATATTTCAGGCTGGCCAGGCGATGAACTACGGCTATCAGCCGCTGTTTGAAGATCGCCGTCCGCGCAATATTGGCGATACCCTGACCATCCTGCTGCAGGAAAACGTCAGCGCCAGCAAAAGCTCCTCGGCCAACGCCACCAAAGGTGGCTCGGTGGGGCTGGGCTTCAACGCGATGCCGCGCTTTATGAGCGGGCTGTTTGGCGGCGATCGCGCCGCCACCGCCATCGAAGGGGAAAATGCGTTCGCCGGCAAAGGCGGCGCGGCGGCCAGAAACGCCTTCAGCGGCACCATCACCGTCACCGTTAAGCAGGTGCTGGAAAACGGCAACCTGCTGGTAGTGGGCGAAAAGCAGATCGCAATTAATCAGGGCACCGAATTTATCCGCTTCTCCGGCGTGGTCAATCCACGCACCATCAGCGGCAGTAACACGGTGATCTCCACGCAGGTGGCGGACGCGCGCATCGAATATGTCGGCAGCGGCTATATCAACGAAGCGCAGCAGATGGGCTGGCTGCAACGCCTGTTCCTTAACCTTTCACCTTTCTGACAGGCCGATTATGAGAACGCCATTTTATCGCTTCTGTCTGTATGCCTGTCTTAGCCTGGCCGCGCTGCTGGCGCCGGCCAGCCATGCGGAGCGCATTCGGGATCTCACCACCCTACAGGGCGTGCGCAGCAACTCGCTGCTCGGCTACGGGCTGGTGGTCGGCCTCGACGGCACCGGCGACCAGACCATGCAGACGCCGTTTACCACCCAAAGCCTGAGCAATATGCTGTCGCAGCTGGGCATCACGGTACCGCCCGGCACCAATATGCAGCTGAAAAATGTCGCGGCGGTGATGGTGACGGCGGAGCTGCCGCCCTTTGCCCGCGCGGGTGAGAAAATCGATGTCGTGGTCTCTTCAATGGGCAATGCCAAAAGTCTGCGCGGCGGCACGCTGCTGATGACGCCGCTGAAAGGGGTGGATAATCAGATTTACGCGCTGGCGCAGGGCAACCTGCTGGTGTCGGGCGCGGGCGCGCAGAGCGGCGGCAGCCGGGTGCAGGTCAATCAGCTGAACGGCGCGCGCATCAGCGGCGGCGCCACGGTAGAGCGCGAAGTGCCGACCCTGTTCGGCAGTGAAAACCTGCTGCGGCTGCAGCTGAACCAGGAAGATTTCACCCTTGCCCAGCGCATCAGCGATGAAATCAACCGGCGCTACGGCGGCGGCACGGCGATGCCGGAAAACGCGCGCGTGATCAAGCTGTTCGCGCCGATCGGCAATGCGGAGAAAGTGCGTTTTCTCGCCGATATCCAGAACCTTAGCATTAAAACCGGGCCGATGGAGGCGCGGGTGATCGTTAACTCGCGTACCGGCTCGGTGGTGATTAACCGTCACGTGACGCTGGATGCCTGCGCCGTGGCGCAGGGCGATCTCTCGGTGGAGATATCGCGCAGCAATCAGGTCAGCCAGCCTACTACGCCGCTGGCGGGCGGTCAGACGGTAGTGGTGCCCGATACGCAAATCGCCTTGCGCGAGCAGGGCGGTGCGCTGCAGCGCGTCAACACCAGCGCCGATCTGAACGCGGTGATCAGAGCCCTGAACAGCCTGGGCGCGACGCCCAACGATCTGATGTCGATTCTGCAGTCGATGAAAAGCGCCGGCTGCCTGAACGCGAAGCTGGAGATGAACTGATGAAAGAGGCCGCCATGATGTCGGGCGCCGCGTTCGACGCGCGCGCGCTGGAAAAGCTGAAGCAGACGGCGAAGCAGGATCCGCAGCGCGGCCTGCGCGCCGCCGCGCAGCAGATGGAGGGGCTATTCGTGCAGATGATGCTGAAAAGCATGCGCGCGGCCAGTTTCAAAGATGGCCTGTTCAATTCGCAGCAGTCGGAGATGTTCACCGCCATGTACGATCAGCAGCTGTCGCAGGACCTGGCGGCGCAGGGCCAGACCGGCCTCGCCGACCGGCTGGTGCAGCAGCTGGGCGGGACGGCTAATGGCGTCAGCCGCCCGGCCAGCCCGATGGCGGGCGTGCCGCCGCTGACGTATCAACGTGCAACGGCACGCCCGCCGCTGTCGACGCTTGCCGCCTCCGCCTCAGGCATGCCGGACGGCGCCCAGACGGGCGGCTTTATCTCCCGCCTGCTGACGCCGGCGGTGGAGGTCTCGCGCCGCACCGGCATCCCGCATCAGCTGATCCTGGCGCAGGCCGCACTGGAGTCAGGCTGGGGCAACCGGGAAATCCGTCAGCAAAACGGGCAGCCGAGCTATAACCTGTTCGGCATTAAAGCGACGCCGGACTGGAAAGGCGCATCGACCACGATCACCACCACGGAATATATCAACGGTGTAGCGCGCAAGGTGAAAGCGGCGTTCCGCGTGTACGCCTCCTATGCCGAAGCGCTGCACGATTACAGCGCATTGCTGACGCGCCATGCGCGCTATCAGCCGGTGATGCAGGCGAAAACGCCGGAGCAGGCTGCGCAGGCGCTGCAGCAGGGCGGCTACGCCACCGATCCGCAGTACGCTAAAAAACTGATCGGCATCATGCAGCAAATAAAAAATAATATTGAAAAGACGGCCAGCGCCTATAAAAACGATCTCTCTTCATTATTTTGATACCGGCGTTTTAGTAAATTTACGACGCGCCGATAGATATATTAATGCACCACCAAACATCTATTTCCTCAGAAATTACGCATAGACAGAACGCAGGTGATTTATGAATCTCATGTACCTGGCGCAAAGCGGCCTGAGCGCGGCACAGTCGTCGTTAAATGTCGTAGGCAATAACCTGAATAATGCCTACACCCCGGGCTATAGCCGTCAGAATATCGTGCTGGGCCAGGCGGGCGGTAAAAATACCAGCTACGGCTTCTTCGGCTATGGCGTTCAGGTAAACGGCGTGCAGCGCGCCTATGACGGTTTTATTAATAATCAGCTGCGCAGCGCTAAAACGGAATATAGCGCACTGGCCGGCCGCTATGAGCAGCTTAAGCAAATCGACAATATGCTGGGCGATAAAAGTAATAATATTTCTACGTCGATTAACAATATTTTTGGCGCGCTGGAGAAAATCAGTAGCGACCCGGTTAGCATGGCGGCACGCCAGGAGGCGATGGCCGCTTTTGAGGCGACCGCCTACCAGTTCCGCACAAATTCACGCACCCTGAACGGGCTGGAAAAAAGCACTAATACCCAGATTACGCAAACCGTTGAGGATATTAACGCCTGCGCTAAAGAATTGGCGACGGTCAACGCCGCGCTCTATAAAAGCAGCGCGCAATCGGGCGGACAGCCGGCCGATCTGCTTGACCAGCGCGATCAGCTGTTAAGCACGCTCAGCGGGCTGGTGGGCATCAAGGTGGATGAAAACCGCGCCACCGGCGAGGTTAACGTCACGCTTTCCAACGGCCTGTCGCTGGTGAACGGCGACAGAACCTGCCAGTTCGCCACCTCCCCCTCCGCCGCCGATCCGGCAAAAATCGAAGTCTCCTACATCGATGCCGCAGGCAATGCCATCAGGCTGGATGAAAACAAAATCAGCACCGGCAAGCTGGGCGGCCTGTTCGCCTTCCGCAATCAGGATCTGGTCGATGCCCGTAACCAGCTTAATCAGCTGGCGCTGCAGATGGCCAACCGCTTCAACGAGGTGAACAGCGGCGGTTACGATCAGAACGGCGTAGCCGGCGGCGATATTTTCACCCTCGCCGATCCGGTGGCGCTGGTAAACCGCAATAACCAGGGCGACGCGACGCTGAATATCCGCTTCGGCGATATCACGCAGGTCAGGGTGCAGGATTACAGCGTGATCTATCAGGGGCCGGGCGCGAATGACTGGCTGGTCACCGACGGCAGCGGCCAACCGGTGCCGACCACCTTCGATGCCGACGGTAAGTTACATTTCGACGGCCTGGTGATGGCGCCGCAAGGCGTGCCGGAGGCGGGTGATAGCTTTATTTTCAACTCCGCCGGCGGCGTTGCGGAAAATCTTGAGGTGGCGCTGACGGATGGCGATCGCATCGCCGCCTCCAGCTCCGACAATCCTGCTGAAGAGAGCAATAACGAAAATATCAAACAGCTGATTGCGATTAAAGAGCAGGCGTTGATCGGCAAGGCGACCTTAACGGAAGCCTACGCCAGCCTGGTCAGCGCCGTCGGCGCGACCGTCAGCTCGCTGAAAAGCAATGGTGAGGTGGCTGCTAACGTTTATGACGATCTGGAGCTGCAGCAGCAGAGCATTTCCGGGGTCGATCCGATGGAAGAGTTCGTGAAGCTGCAGATGTTTACCCAATATTACCAGGCCAATACGCAGGTGCTGCAAACGGCTACCACGATTTTTGATGCGCTGTTAAGCGTGCGTTGATCGGCGGAACCCGTTCGTAAAGGACAGTGAACCATAACGCAAAAGGAAAAGAAGATGCGGCTTAGCTCACTTTATATGTATCAGCGTCAGATGGACAACATGTCATCCAGCCTGGGAAAATTTAGCGACATCTCCGCGCGTCTTGCGGCCAACCAAATGCTGCTGAAACCGTCGGACGATCCGGCCGGGGCATCGCAGGCGGTGATCTACCAGAACGCGCTGGCGAAAATCGAACAGTATGAAACCGCGCGCCAGTATGCGCAGGACGCGCTGGGCCAGCAGGATAATGTCCTGAACGCTATCGCTTCTCTGGTGACCAAAAACCTGTCGGAAAAGATCGTCGCCGGCGGCAACGGTGCCTACAGCGACGAAGATCGCGTCGCGCTGGCCGAAGAGCTGGAAGGCATCCGAAATACCCTGCTGGATCTCGCCAACAGCCGCAACAGCAATGGCCGTTATATTTTTGCCGGCTATAACACCGGCAGCCAGCCGTTTACCGAAGAGGGCGTCTACGTCGGCGGCAGCAGTCCGATGGTGCAGCGCGTGGCGGACAGCACGGAGATGCAGGTCAGCAATACCGGTAAAGATGTGTTCCTTTCCGGTACTGAGCATGATCTTTTTAAGGCGCTGAATAGTGCGATCGCTGCGCTAAACCAACCGACAGGCGACGATGAAAGCCGCGAAGCGCTGCAGGCGACGCTGGATCAGACCACTATCGCCATCAAAAAAAGCATCGATAACCTCGGCAAGCTGCAGGCGGGCGTAGGCACCAGTCTGCAGCAGCTGGAGACGCTCGGCATCAGCGCCGATACGCACAAGATCGATATCGTCAGCAGCCTGGAAGATACGCTGGGCACCGGTCTGGACAATCTCAGTACGCTTGTCACCCAGGCGAAAATGTCGGAGTTCGCACTGAACGCTTCTTTTATGGTTTTTCAGTCGATGCAGCAAATATCACTTTTCAACATGCTGAAGTAGCGCGGAACAGGGGAAAAAAAGAGGGGGGCGTCACCACAGGAATAACGTTGTAAGTCAATGACAGTACAGGATAAATCAGGGCAGACGGATTAAGGATAATCTATGCTTAAAAATATAAAAATTGCGACAGGCATCAACGCCACCGTTTTCACGTTAGGTTTTTTATTACTCACTATGGTCTGTTTCGGCTATTACAACGCCTCACAGTCTAACCTTCGCTTTAAACATCTCGCTTTAACCAGCGAAAAGTTCAACCAGCTCAATACGGCGGTCCATGATATCAACGGATCGCTGGAGCAGGTCTATCTGCTGACGTTTCTCTCCAGTCAGGGAGAGCCGCTGAACCAGGAGGCGATCGCCACGGCGCAGCGCGCCATTGCCAAAGCGGAACAGGGGCTGCATAGCCTTGAGGCGTCGGACGGCGATAGCGGGATGCAGGTGCTGAAGGAGCATGCTGCTACGCTGCTGAGCCTGATCCACGCGCGGCTCGACCATGTCGGCAGCCCACAGCGGCTGCTGAGCGAGATGAATAAGATCGCCGCCGCCCGGGACGCCTTCGATGCCGATCTGGCGCGCTACGGCGCGCAGTTCAGCCGCGTTGTTGACGGTCAGGAGGAGGAAGCGCAGGCACATCATCAACGCTTTATCACGGTGGCGATTGCCGCAGGCGTCATCTCGCTGGGGCTGGTGAGCGCCATGCGTCTCTGGCTGCGGCGCGAGCTGTTCCAGCGGCTGGACAACACGGTGAAAACCTTCCAGGTCATGGCGTCGGGCAAGCTGGACCAGGCGATCGATATCGGCACCGATAACGAAATCGGCAAGATGTTCGCCGAGCTGGAAAAGCTGCGTCAGTGGGTGACTCAGACGGTCTCCGGCATTCGCACCGGCGTGGGCGCCATTAACGCCTCGGCGCAGGAGATTGTCCACGGCAATAACGATCTCTCTTCGCGTACCGAACAGCAGGCTTCCGCGCTGCAACAGACTGCCGCCAGCATGGAAGAGCTGAAAATCACGGTGCGCCAGAACGCCGACAACGCCCATTCGGCGCGGCAGCTGGCCGAGAGCGCCAGCGGCAACGCCCGCAACGGCGGCGAAGTCATGGCGAGCCTTGATGAGATCATGCGCAAGATAATCGACAGCTCGCGGCAAATTGCGGATATCAACGGTGTGATCGACAGCATCGCCAACCAGACCAACATCCTGGCGCTAAATGCCGCCGTGGAAGCGGCGCGCGCGGGTGAACAGGGGCGCGGTTTCGCCGTGGTGGCCGGCGAGGTACGTAATCTGGCTAAACGCAGCGCCGACGCGGCGAAAGAGATCCGCACGCTGATCAATACCTGCGTAACCGATATGCATAACGGCTCGCAGGAAGTGGAGCAGGCCGGCACGGCAATGGAGCAGATTATTCAGTCGGTCATGCAGGTAACCGACATTATGTCTGAAATCGCCTCTGCCTCAGATGAGCAAAGCAGCGGTATTAATCAGATTGCCCAGGCGGTCAATGAGCTGGATTTAGTGACCCAGCAAAATGCCACCATGGTCGAGCAGGCGGCGAGGGCGGCGGAAAATATGGAAATCCACGCGGAACAGTTAGGAAATATGGTCGCCCATATCAAACTGCAGGATCAGGAGCCGGCTATCCGTCTGGAGAATAAGCGTCCGCCGGTGGCGGCCGATTTAAAGGAAAACAGCCGCAAAGAAACTGCGCTGGATCAATTTAATGCGCAAGAGGATTGGGAAAGTTTTTAAACAGCCTTTTCCGCCTCACCCTTATTAGTCAGTACGCCCGATAAGGCCGCCGCCATAAAGGCTAAAGAAGCGAATTAGGTAAATTCGTAAAGCCTTATCGGGCTATGTGTCGTGTGAGCGATGAAAGATAATTAAAGTATTACTCATGACAGGATGGATAATGTCATTGTGAATGGATTATATACCCCAGAGGGTATGGTAGATAAAGACGCGCTATGGAAAAAATATGCTTATCTGGTTCGGCATGAGGCGCTGCGGCTTCAGGTGAGATTACCCGGCAGCGTAGAGCTTGACGATCTGGTGCAGGCGGGCGCGATGGCCCTTCTCAATGCTATCGATCACTATGACCCGAAAAAAGGCATCGTCTTCAGCACCTATATTACCCAGCGCATTCGCTGGGCGTTGATTGATGAGCTGCGCGAGCGCGACTGGGTGCCACGCCGCATTCGTAGCAACGCCCGGGAGATCGCCGCGGTGATCCGGCGTCTCGAACAGCGTAGCGGACAGGCGGCTAAGGAGGCGGAGGTCGCGGCGGAAATGAACGTCTCGCTGGAGGCGTACCGGCAGATGCTGACTGACACCAATATTAGCCAGATCTGTTCGCTGGATGAATTAATGGAGGAGCTGGCGGATCGGTTTGAGCAGCCCGACGCGCAGCACGAGAAACTTAATCCGCTGAATGAAACCACGAAAATACGGCTGGTGAGCCAAATCAGCGATGAGATAAAAGCGCTGCCGGAAAGGGAGCAAACATTACTGAATCTCTATTATCAACAAGAATTAAACATGAAAGAGGTGGGGCAAATATTGGGGATAACGGAAACCCGCGTCAGTCAATTACACAGCCAGGCGATAAAACGTTTGCGCTCGCGTCTCCAGTTGGCCAGTTAATTTGTTAAAACCCATAGGATTTTAAGTTATTTAAAAAATAGAGTATTGTTTAACTCGTCAGAAACAGGTTAATTCCTCTCTTTTCTTCGGAATATTCCTGCATTAATAAAAAAAGAATTTTGGCATTATCGTATTGATTGCCATTGAATTTGTTGCCTCTTTTAAATATAGGCTAAAAAAATCTTGAAAAGAGCGTGTTGGTTAGATGATAATCGAGTTCCAAATAGGAAATGTCTGGAAAATGCCAACATCAGGAAATAGCTCGCCGGATGTTAAGGAAGGCAAAAACACCTCATACCAACGCCTTACTAATTATTAGTATTACCTTGCCTGACCTGACCTCATGCGACGATAAAGTATTAATACTGACGTTTCCGCATGTAAAAAGAGAGACATTCCATATTGTTTGGATCTTATCTGACGCCTGTTGCCGCAATATAACAGGCAGGATTGTTTAACATGAAATCAATGTGGAATAGAAAATATGAACAAAGCAGATTCGAACGATCAGCTTCAATGTATTCATAATCTTAATCTGACTTATCTTCTGCTGGCGCAACGGCTTATTCGGGAAGATAAATACGCCGCCGGTTTTCGCCTGGGATTAGAGGCCAGCGTACTGGAGACGATTAATGACCTGACGCTGCCACAACTTATCAAAATGGCGTCAACCAGCCAGCTTATCTGCCGTCTGCGCGTCGATGATAAAGCGGTAATTGATTGTCTGACCAGGGCTTCGCGCATCGACGCCCTGCAGCAGATTCATACCGGCATTATCTTATCAACGGAGTTGCTCAACTCACTTTCTGAGCAAAACCATCCAACCTGCTGATGGAACCCACGATCATGAGTGAAAAAAGCATTCTCGATGAAATCAAAGAAGTGCAAATGGCGATGGAGCTTATTTCCTTCGGCGCCAGAATGCAGGTGCTGGAAAGTGAAATTAGCTTAAGCCGCAGAAGATTATTAAGACTTTATAAAGAACTGCGAGGCTGCCCGCCGCCAAAAGGCATGCTGCCTTTTTCTGCCGAATGGTTTATGTCCTGGGAGCAGAATATCCACTCATCTATGTTTTACAATATTTATCTTTTTATCAAAAAAACTGAAAAATGCCGTCCAGTTGAAGCATTAATAAAATCTTATCGTTTATACCTGGAGCAGTGCCCGGTAAAGCCGGATGAAAAACCGGTGCTGGGATTAACCCGCGCCTGGACGCTGCTGCGCTTTATTGATTGCGGCATGATAGAACGAACGGAATGTATCGCCTGTCACGGCGGCTTTATCGTTACGCATGAACATGCCAAAGATCCTTTTACCTGCAGCCTCTGCAGCCCGCCTTCGCGCGCGGCGAAAAAATGCGAAAGCTATGACATAGCAGGGTAACGAAACGATATCGGGCGATAGCGTTGATGATGACAAGGACTGAAATCGTTAATGGCGTATCTGCGAAAAACGATACGTCAGCGCCTGCAACGCTATTTAACACGACAAACAGCAACAAACAGGCGTGTCAGTAATAAGGAGCGAGCGTGCTGGTTATTTTAGGGTATGTGGTTGTCTTCGCCACCGTATTCGGCGGTTTTATGTTATCGGGCGGCCAGCTTGGCGCGCTCTATCAGCCGACCGAGCTGTTAATTATCGGCGGCGCAGGCGTCGGCGCGTTTATTGTCGGCAACAACGGCAAAGCAATTCGCGCCACGCTAAAAGCGTTCCCGATCCTGTTTAAAGGGTCGCAATATAATAAATCTCTCTATATGGATCTGATGGCGCTGATGTTTCTGCTGCTATCGAAAGCCCGGCAGAGCGGCCTGATGTCGCTGGAAAACGATATTGAAGATCCGCCGGGCAGCGCAATTTTCTCCGCCTACCCGCGTTTGCTAAACGATGCTTATTTAATGAATTTTATTGTCGATTATCTGCGCCTGATGATCAGCGGCAATATGAGTACCCATGAAGTGGAAGCGCTGATGGACGAGGAGATCGAAACCAGCGAGCATGAGTTCGACGTGCCCGCCAGCAGCCTCAACTCGGTCGGCGACGCCTTTCCGGCGTTCGGCATCGTCGCCGCCGTGATGGGCGTGGTGAACGCGCTGGCGGCGGCCGATCGCCCCGCGGCGGAACTGGGCGAGCTGATCGCGCATGCGATGGTCGGCACCTTCCTCGGTATTCTGCTCGCCTACGGCTTTATCCTGCCGCTGGCGGCGCTGCTGCGTCAGAAAAGCAGCGAAAAAATCAAAATGTTTCAGTGCATCAAAATCACGCTGCTCTCCAGCATGAACGGCTATGCGCCGCAGATCGCCATTGAGTTCGGCCGCAAAATTCTCTACTCCACCGAACGTCCTACCTTCCTTGAGCTGGAAGAGCATGTGCGCCAGGTGAAATCTTCAGCGGGCAATGCCCCGGACGGCGCGCCATGAGTAACCATAAGCAGCCGATCATCATTATCCGCAAGCGCAAAAAGCATGGCCACGGCCATCATGGCGGCTCGTGGAAAATTGCCTACGCCGACTTTATGACGGCGATGATGGCGTTTTTTCTGGTGATGTGGCTGATTGCCAACAGTTCCCCGCAGCAGCGCCACCGTATCGCCGAATATTTTCAGATGCCGTTGCGGGTAGCGCTGTCACAGGGGAATCAGGCCAGCCTGAGCGATAGCCTGATCCCCGGCGGCGGCGACGATATGGAAAAGAAGGCGGGAGAGATAGCCAAATCCCGCCCGCGCGACGGGGAAAACGACAAAGATATCAGGCGGCTGAAAAGGGCGCGCGAGCGGCTTGAAAGCCTGATTAAAAGCGATCCCCGGCTCAGTCATTTCCAGTCTAACCTGCGGCTGCAGCTTACTGAGAACGGCCTGCTGATCCAGATTATCGATACCCAGGATCGCCCAATGTTTAAGCTCGGCAGCAAAGAGCTGGAGAGCTACCTGATGACGATTTTCGACGCACTGGTGCCGGTGCTTAACCAGCTGCCGAACCGCATCAGCCTGACGGGCCACACCGATTCTCTGCCCTATGCGCACGGCGAGGCGGGCTACAGCAACTGGGAACTCTCCTCGGACCGCGCCAATGCCTCGCGCCGCGCGCTGATCGGCGCCGGCCTGACGGCCAATAAATTTCTGCGCGTGATCGGCACCGCCGATTCGATGCTGCTGGAAAACACTGCGCCTGACAGCCCGATTAACCGCCGCATCAGCATTCTGGTATTAACGCAGAATAAAGAGAAGGCGATTATCCGGGACGACAATCTCATCCAGAGCATCACGGAAAACAGCGATCTCAGCACCATTAAATCTGAATTAAAAATAACGCCCCAAACGGATGAGGGCATGGCCGGACTTGCGAATTAAATCAGGGGAAGGTTAATCAATATGGATGTAAGCGATTTTTATCAGACGTTTTTTGACGAAGCCGACGAGCTGCTGGCGGATATGGAGAAATATCTGCTGCAGCTTGATGCCGCCTCTCCCGACAAAGAGATGATGGATGCGATATTTCGTGCCGCGCATTCCATCAAAGGGGGCGCGGGCACCTTCGGGTTTAAAAGATTGCAGGAAACGACGCATTTAATGGAGAACCTGCTGGACGATGCGCGCTGCGGGGCGCTACGGCTAACCAGCGAGATTATTAATCTGTTTCTGGAGAGTAAAGATATTATGCAAGATCAGCTTGATGCCTATAAAGCTTCCCAGGAACCGGACGAACAGAGCTTTCAGTATATTTGCGAAGCGCTGCGGCAGATCGCGCTGCAGCATAACCCGAAGGCGGCACTGCCCGCGACAAGCGCTCCGGCGCAGAAAGCGGCTGGCGATGGCGAACACGGCTCGCTGCAGGTGACGCTGAACGGCATCAAAGCGCAGGAGGCGCGCCTGCTGGCCGATGAGCTGGCGAATCTCGGCACCGTGGTCAGCCAGCAACAGCAGGGCGATAGCCTGGTAGTGAGCCTGCAAACCACCGCCAGCGCGGAGGAGATCGAAGCTGTGCTGTGCTTTATTCTGGAGCCGGAACAGATCGCCATCGCCGCCGGCGCGGCGCCCGCGGTTGAAACACCGCCCGCCGCGCCCGTAGAGGAAAAGACGCCGCCGCGGGCCGCCGGCATTGCCCCGGCGAAAAACGCGCCCACCCGCAGCCCGGCGCGCGCGCAGTCGGCAGAGTCGGGCAGCATCCGCGTCGCCGTCGAAAAGGTCGATCAGATCATTAACCAGGTCGGTGAGCTGATTATCATCCAGTCGATGCTGTCGCAGCTCTCCGCCTCGCTGGAGCCGTCGGCGAATGACGTGCTGATCAACAGCATCGCCCAGCTGGAGCGCAACGCGCGCGATCTGCAGGAATCGGTGATGTCGATTCGCATGATGCCGATGGAGTACGTTTTCAGCCGCTTCCCGCGCCTGGTGCATGATCTCGCCGGCAAGCTGGATAAACAGGTCGAGCTGACGCTGATCGGTGGCTCGGCCGAACTGGATAAGAGCCTGATCGAGCGCATCGTCGACCCGCTAACCCATCTGGTGCGCAACAGCCTCGATCACGGTATCGAAAGCGCCGAGGTACGCCTGGCGAAAGGGAAATCCGCCGTCGGCAACCTGACGCTCTCCGCTGAACATCAGGGCGGCAATATCGTGATTGAAGTCAGCGATGACGGCGCGGGCCTTAACCGCGAGAAAATTCTGGCGCGCGCCCAGGCGCAGGGCATGACCATCAACGACAACATGAGCGATGAAGAGGTCTGGATGCTGATCTTCGCGGCCGGTTTCTCTACGGCGGAAAAAGTCACCGATGTCTCAGGCCGCGGCGTCGGCATGGACGTGGTGCGGCGAAACATTCAGGAGATGGGCGGCCATGTCGAGATCGCTTCCGTGCAGAACCGCGGCTCCACTATCCGCATTATTCTGCCGCTGACTCTGGCGATTCTGGACGGCATGTCGGTGCGCGTGGCAGATGAAACCTATGTGCTGCCGCTGGGCGCGGTGATGGAGTCGCTGAAGCTGAGTGAACAGGCGCTCTACCGTATGGCGGGCGGCGAGCTGATGCTGCAGGTGCGCGGCGAATATATTCCGCTGATTACGCTGCAGCACGTCTTCGGCGGTGACGATCAGCCGGTGGAAATCAACGACAGCGTGGCGGTGATCCTGCAAAGCGCCGGCGCGCGTTACGCGTTGATGGTCGATCAGCTGATCGGCCAGCATCAGGTAGTGGTGAAGAATCTGGAGCTTAACTACCGCAAAGTGCCCGGCATCTCCGCCGCCACCATTCTGGGCGACGGCAGCGTGGCGCTGATTCTCGACGTCGCCGCATTGGCGAAGCTGTGCAAATCTCAACGCATCGCGGCGAAAAACGGACAACTGTTCTCTGTTTAAGGATAAGCAAAATGACCTCTTCCGCATCCGGAAAAAGAATGGCCGCCGATAATCACGGCAATGAGTACCTGGTGTTTACGCTGGGCGATGAGGAGTACGGCATCGAAATCCTGAAAGTGCAGGAGATCCGGGGCTGCGAACGGGTTACCCGCATCGCCAATACGCCGGACTTTATTACCGGCGTCACCAACCTGCGCGGCGTGATTGTGCCCATCGTCGATCTGCGCATTAAGTTTAATCTGGCGGGGGCCGGGATTAATGAAAAGACGGTAGTGATTGTACTGAGCCTGGCACAGCGGGTGGTCGGCATCGTGGTGGACGGCGTTTCTGACGTGCTGTCGCTGAGTGCCGATGCAATCAAGCCGGCACCAGATTTCTCCGTCACCCTCTCTACCGACTATCTGCTTGGGCTGGGATCGGTAGAAGAGCGGATGATTATTTTGGTGGATATAGAAAAGCTGCTGACCAGCGAAGAGATGGAGCTGGTTGAAAAAAGTATCGGCGAGACGGTATAGCATCCATTTCACCCGGCCGCCCTCTGCGGCGGCGAAAATGCCTGTCGAAGCAGCGTCGTAAGCAGTAAGCAGCGGCGCTGCTTTTTTTATTGCCTGCGTTTACCGGCGCGGTTCGCGCTATCGGGCTGCCCATTTCCTACTGCCAGGGCCGTTGTTATCGCCATAAAAGAAAAGGGCTGCCGCCATAAAAAACGCCCCGCCGGTAAAGGCGGGGCGTGCAGCACCAGCGCGGGGCGGCGATGGCCGCCGGGCAAGCTTAGCGCAGCAGGGAAAGCACGTTCTGCGGCACCTGGTTTGCCTGAGCCAGTACGGTGGTACCTGCGCTCTGCAGGATGTTGGCGCGGCTCATATTAGAGACTTCAGAGGCGAAATCCGCATCCAGGATGCGAGAGCGGGATTCAGACAGGTTGTTGACGGTGCTGTCCAGATTGCTGATAACAGAAGCGAAACGGTTCTGCGACGCACCCAGGTTGGAGCGCAGGCCATCAACCTGGTTCAGCGCTTCATCAACGGTTTTCAGCATGGAGTTAACGATAGCGTCAGCCTCATCTTTCTGCGTCTGCGTTACGTAATCGCCTTTCTCCTTTGCCACCAGGCCAGTACCGGTGTCATTTTCTGCCAGAGAAAGGGTTTTCTGGATTTCATTGCCTTCAGCGTCGGTGCCTTTAGCAATGTAATTGCCGCTGCCATCTTTCATAATGTCGCCGGTGCCGCCGGTGCCGAAGAACTGCTCTTTCAACGCGGTCAGGTCGGCGTCAGTCACATCGTAAGCGCCGATTTTGTCGTTGGCGGCCAGCGCGCTATAGCCGGTTTCATCAATGACCTGCGCATTGGAGTTGCTGAATACGCGGACGTCAAAATCTTCCATGCCCAGCGTATTGGCGTTCATCTGCTTCAGCTGCAGGCTGATGGTTTCGCCATCGTTCGCGCCCACCTGAATATTCAGAGACTGATCTTTGCTCAGCACTTTTACGCCGTTGAACTCAGTCTGTTCCGAGATGCGGTCAATCTCAGCCAGACGTTCGTTGATTTCGTCCTGAATGGACTGACGGTCAGATGCGGAGTTGGTGCCGTTGGAGGCCTGCACGCTCAGACGACGAATGTTCTGCAGGTTATCGTTAATTTCGTTCAGCGCGCCTTCCGTGGTCTGGGCGATAGAGATACCGTCATTGGCGTTACGCGAGGCCTGAGTCAGGCCGGTAATGCTGGCGGTAAAACGGTTACTGATCGCCTGGCCTGCCGCGTCATCTTTGGCGCTGTTAATACGCAGACCGGAAGAAAGACGCTGGATCGCGGAACCCAGGGAGTTCTGAGATTTGTTCAGGTTATTCTGAGCCATCAGACTCAGGGCGTTAGTATTAATCACCTGTGACATATTATTCCCTCGTATATAGGTATGATGTTTCTATTGCAATGTCCTTGCAATGTGCTGATGCGTTGACTGACGCATATTTAAAAATATCGGCGCAGGGAAAATTCTCTAAAAAAATAATCACAAAAAAATCTGATTTGCGCGAATTACAGGTTTCAGACGGCGATACCGTAGCTTTTATTTCCTCAGCGCACGCCCGATAAAACAAAGCCGATAAAAGCCGACATCGGCGTTCGGTTATAGGCGCTTAGCTTTTAGCGGAAAGGTGACATAATTAAAGCTTTATACCGGATTAGCCTTTATTCAGCACAGACGGAAAATAGCGAGCTTCCGCAGAAACAGGTTATTTACCGTCATATAAAATATCGTTAACCGCCGGCGGGCAGCCTGCGCCGAATGCGGCGTTATTCCGGCGTCATTAATCGCGAAAAGATTTATCCTCGCGCCGTTTATACCGATAGCTAAAAGAGAGCAGGTAATAAATAAAAAGCCCTAAAAGGAGAATAATATGGCAACGCTATCTTCCCTTGGCATCGGTTCCGGACTGGATACGGCCTCTATGCTGACGCAGATGAAGGCGGCCGAGCAAAGCCGCCTGAATCCCTACACCACCTTAAAAAGCAGCTACGAAAACAAAATCTCCGCCTGGGGAAAGATCTCCAGCGCGCTTTCCAGCCTGCAAACCACAGTGAAAAAGCTCAACGGCGAGGCTTTCAATACGCTCACGATAAGCGACAACAAAGCCTTTAAGGCCACCGCCACCCCGGAGGCGGCGGCCGATTCCCACAGCGTCACCGTGAAGCAGCTGGCGGTTTCCCACAAGCTGAAAACCACCGGCTACCCGAGCGCGGATGATCGTCTCGGCGATAAGAGCGGCGGCAAACGTACCCTGACCATTACCCAGGCCAACGGCAAAGAGATCAGCGTGTCGCTAAAAGACGATGAAACGTCGCTGAATCAGATAGCAAAAGCGATCAATAAGCAGGAGGGCGATGTACGCGCCTCGGTGCAGCGATCCGATGAGGGTTATCAGCTGGTGCTGAGTTCGCGCACCGCCGGCACCGAAGGGGAGATGTCAGTGCGCGTCACCGGTGACGATGAGTTGGGCAAGGTGCTGAACACCGCTGAAGGCGGGCAGCGTCCCGACCCGAATCATCCCGGCGCCGTGATCGGTGCGAATGACCGTATGGTTTCCGTAGCGGCAGCGCAGGATGCGCAGCTGACGGTGGATGGCATCAGCTATACCCGCTCCGGTAACAGCATCTCCGATATCATCACCGGCGTTACCCTCAACCTGACGGGCGTTTCTGAAAACGGCGCGTCGGAGCAGCTGACGCTGAACGTCGATAACTCGGCGATTAAAACCACGCTGCAGGAGTTCGTGAAACAATACAACGCGCTGCTGTCGCAAACCTCCTCCGCCAGCAAATATGTGCCGAACGAGACTTCCGGCCTGACGGACGCCGACGTCGCCAAACCCAACGCGGAAAATGGCGCGCTGATGGGCGACGGCACGCTGCGCGGCTTGGTGAGCGAACTGCGTTCGGCGGTGAATGGCGTCTACGGCGAGCGCGGCGCCGATGTCAGCGCCCTTAATTCGCTCGGCATCAACATCGACCCCGCCAGCGGCCAGATGACGCTGGATGAAGAGAAGCTCGATAAGGCGATCGCCGATTTCCCGGAGCAGATCGGCACGCTGTTTAAAGGCAATAACGAACTGGACGGCCTCGCCACCGGCCTGAGCGAGATCGTCACCAAATACCTCGGCGATAAAGAGAACAAAAAAGAGGGCGTCATCAAGGGGATGACCGATACGCTGGATGAGCAGGTTAAACTGGTTAAAGAGCAGATAGACAAGACGCAGAAGCTGATCGATGCGCAGGTAGAGCGCTACCGCGTCCAGTTCCAGAATCTGGACAGCACCATGTCGCAGCTTAATAACCTGAGCAATCAGCTCACTGCGGTATTGTCCACCTTGTAATTTCCCGTAACGGTGAGAATAAGCAGGCGCATGTTCCTGCTTATTCTTTATGGAGAGCATCATGTACGCAAAACAGGGAACCCGCGCCTACGCCCAGGTCGATCTTCACAGCAGGCTGGCCGGTGCCACTCCGCATCAGCTGATCGCCATGCTGTTTGAGGGCGCGCATAGCGCCATTGTTCGCGCGCGGCTCTATTTCGAAAACGGCAATATCGCCAAACGCGGCGAAATGATCTCTAAGGCGATCAATATTATTGATAACGGGCTGCGGTCGGCGCTGGATCATGAAAAGGGCAAAGAGATTGCCCGCGATCTCGACGCGCTTTACCGCTATATGTCACGCACCCTGTTACAGGCGAATTTAAATAACGATCCCGCATCGTTAGCGCATGTTGATGAGATATTAATGACCATCGCTGAAACATGGAAAGAAATCGAACCACGTTAAACACGGGCATGTTATGAATAAATCGCTAAATAAAGACTACACCGCTCTTTATCAAATAAACCAGGCCATGTTGATGATGGCCAGAGAGGGCGAATGGGAGGGTTTCGTCACGCTGGCGGCAGATTACATCATTAATTTAGGCGTCGCGCTGGAGCAGATCCCGGAAACGCTTTCCGATGAAGAGAGGGCGGCGTTCGGCAGCCTGTTAATGACGCTGCAGAGCAACGAAGCGGAAATCAGCCGCGCGCTGGAAGCGCGGCTCGATTTGTTAAAAAAAGGTATGACCTCGCTGCGTCATGGAAAAAAATGCAGCCAGGCCTACTCCAGCCAGGTTATTTCGCCGTTCCGGTAACGGCGCCAACGCTTAACCGATCGGCCCGCCCCGCCCGTTATTCTCTTCGCCGATGCGCCGGTAGCGCTTTATCCGATCGGTTCTCACCAGCGATAGTTTACCGTCACCTGGCTACTGACTACCTGCACCGGCGGGCTGAGCGGCCCGAACGCATTGACCGCATAGACAAAGCGCAGCGTCTCGCCGGGCGCGAAAGGCAGCGGCGCCGCCTGCTGTCCCGCCAGCCGATGCAGACGGAGACAGGCACTGACGCCGCACAGCTTGATCGTCAGCCCTGGCGGCGCGGGCGCAAGCAGCGTGATGCGCCAGTCGATGCGTCTGATTGCCGCGTTGGGCGGCAGCGGCGCGGCAGGGCGCAGCGGCGGCCCGGCATAGCTCTGCTGGCCCGCGCTCAGCTGCGGTCCGCCGACCTTGCCGCTCCAGGCGCCGTGTGCGCCCGGCGCCGTCAGCGGGACGCCGGTCAGTAGCGCGGCGATCAGCATCCTCTTCACCCTTGTCCCCCAATCACACAGGTCATACGCACGGTGCGGCTGTGGTTCAGCTCCAGATTGGAGATCACCGCCAGCTGCGGGAAAACGCGGCGCAGAAAGCGGGAGAGCATCAGCCGCAGCGGCTGGTTTACCAGCAACACCGGCGGCGCGTCGAACGCCTCCTGCTGCTGAATCGCTTTTTCCGTCTGGGCGATCAGCGTTTCCGCAATCCCCGGCTCGATGGCGCTGCCGTTCTGAATCGCCTGAATCAACAGCCGCTCCAGATCGACATCCAGGCCGATCACCTGAATCTCCGGGCGGCTCTGGAACCACTGCTGCGTAATGGCGCGCCCCAGGCGAATGCGCACCTGGGCCGTCAGCTCGTCGGCATCGCTCTGCGCCGGCGCGAACTCGGCCAGCGTATCGATAATGGTGCGCATATCGCGGATGGACACCCGCTCCGCCAGCAGGTTTTGCAGCACTTTATGAAACGTGGTGAGCGAGATAACCGCGGGAATAAAATCGTCGACCAGCTTCGGCATCTCTTTGCTGACCTGATCCAGCAGCAGCTGCGTCTCCTGGCGGCTGAACAGTTCATCGGTATGCAGGCCGATCAGGTGGTTGAGATGGGTCGCCACTACCGAGCTGGGATCGACCACGGTATAGCCCTGAATCGCCGCCTGCTCACGCAGCACATCGTCAATCCAGATTGCCGGCAGGCCGAACGCGGGCTCCTGACAGGGCTGGCCCGCCAGCTCCCCCTCCGCGCAGCCGGGATCGATCGCCATCCAGCGCTCCGGCTGGATCTCGCCACGGCCAATCTCTACCCCTTTCAACAGGATGCGGTAGTCGCCGGGCGCCAGATCAAGGTTGTCGCGGATATGCACCGGCGGCGGCAGAAAGCCCATATCCTGGGAGAATTTTTTTCGAATGCCGCGAATGCGCGCCAGCAGCTGGCCATCCTGCGCGCTGTCTACCAGCGGGATCAACCGATAGCCCACCTCCAGCCCCAGCACATCCTCCAGCTGAATATCGGACCAGGAGGCCTCCACCGCCTGTGCCGCTTCCGCTTTGGCTTTCGCCGCCTCGCGGTCAGCCTTGCCGCTCACCGGGCCACCGGGAAGCGCGGCCTGCATCTCGCGGCCGCGCAGCCACCAGGCGCCGCCGAGCAGGGCGGCGGTAAACAGCAGGAACACCAGGTTCGGCATGCCGGGGATCATGCCGAGCAGACCGATAACGCCCGCCGCCAGCAGCATCACGCGCGGGTTATTCAGCAGCTGGCTGACCATCTGCTCGCCGACATCCTGCTCGGTAGAGACGCGGGTGACGATCACCCCGGCGGCAGTAGAGATAATCAGCGCCGGGATCTGCGCCACCAGCCCGTCGCCGATGGTCAGCAGCGTGTAGGCTTCGCCCGCCTCGGCGAACGACATATTGTGCTGCAACATACCGATCATCAGGCCGCCGATAATGTTGATGGCCATGATCAGCAGGCCGGCGATGGCGTCGCCGCGCACAAACTTGCTGGCACCGTCCATCGAGCCGTAGAAGTCCGATTCCTGCGTCACTTCGTTACGGCGCCGCTTCGCCTCCTCTTCGCCGATCAGCCCGGCGTTGAGATCGGCGTCAATCGCCATCTGCTTGCCCGGCATGCCATCCAGCACGAAGCGTGCGCCCACCTCGGCGATGCGTCCGGCGCCTTTGGTGATCACCATAAAGTTAATGATGATGAGGATGGCGAATACCACGATGCCGATGGCGAAGTTGCCGCCCACCAGAAAGTGGCCGAATGCCTCCACCACCTTGCCCGCCGCGCCGGCGCCGGTATGCCCCTCCAGCAAAATTACGCGCGTCGAAGCGATATTCAGCGCCAGGCGCAGCAGCGTGGAGAACAGCAACACGGTGGGAAAGGCGGAAAATTCCAGCGTCTTTTGGGTGAACATCGCCACCATCAATATCATCAGCGACAGCACGATATTGAAGGTGAACAGCAGATCCAGCAGAAAAGCCGGCAGCGGCAGCACCATCATCGCCAGGATCAGCATAATTAACACCGGGCCGGCCAGAATCTGCCACTGCGTATCTTTCATCTGCGGCAGGCGTAGTTTGCTGGCGAAATTAGACATTACTCTTGACTCTCAGGATTGAAATCCAGCGCGGCGGGCACCGGAAGGTGGACAGGTTTTTTCGGTTGCAGGCCGCCTGCGTGGCGCCAGCGGCGCAGGCTGTAAACCCAGGCAAGCACTTCCGCCACCGCGCCGTACAGCGCGGCGGGGATCGGCGCGTTCAGTTCGCAGTGGCGGTAGAGCGCGCGCGCCAGCGGCGGCGCCTGCAGCATCGGAATGTTATGCAGCTCGCCCGCCGCGCGAATGCGCAGCGCGGTTTCGCCGGCACCTTTGGCCAGTAAAATCGGTGCGGACATCGCGCCCTCCCGGTAGCGCAGCGCCACCGAATAGTGGGTGGGGTTGTTGATAATCACATCGGCGTTCGGCAGCTCCGCCATCATGCGGCGGTTAGCGGCCGCACGCTGCAGCTGCCGGATGCGCGCTTTGATATGGGGATCGCCCTCATGCTGCTTATGCTCGTCGCGGATCTCCTGGCGGCTCATGCGCAGCTTCTTCAGGTTGCTGAAGAGCTGCCAGAAGACGTCGTACCCCACCATCGGGATCAGCGACAGGATCACCATCAGCAGGCAGCCCATGATCAGACGGGCGAAGTTGCGCAGCGCGACATAGAGCGGCTGGCTCGCCAGATGGAGGAATTCCTGCCGATGAACATAGAGATAGAGCGCGCAAACGGCGCCCACCAGCGTCACTTTCAGCAGCCCCTTCAGCAGCTCAGAAACCACCTGCGCGGAAAAAAGCCGCTTAAAGCCGGAAACCGGCGACAGACGTTTGATATCCAGCTTCAGCGACTTGCCGCCAAGATGCAGGCCGCCCAGCAGCATCGGCGTGGCGACGGCGGTGAGAAACAACCCGGGCAGCAGCAGCAGCAGCGCGCGCGCCGCCTGGCCGCCCAGCTGGCGCAGCCGGTAAAACAGCAGCGCGCTCTCCTGCGCCAGCAGAGCGTCGAAGCTCAGGCCGTCATGCAACAGCTGGGTAAGATGGCGCACCAGATCGCCCCCGCCAGCCAGCATCAGCGACCAGCCGACCAGCAGCATCAGCACCGATGTCAGCTCTTTCGAGCGTGGGATCTGCCCCTCTTTACGCGCCTTCTCTCGCCGGTAGGGCGTGGGGTCTTCGGTCTTTTCTACATCGCTCTCTTCTGACATCGGCGCCGATCCTCAGTGCTTCGCTTAAAAGCCGAGGCTCTCCAGCAGGTCGTCGACCTGGTCCTGCGAAGCAACCACGCCCGCTTTAGTGTGATCGAGCTGCGGGCCGTTTTTCAGGCTATCGCGATCCTCAGCGGCGGCGATCGGTTTTTCCGGCATGTTCTCCACCAGCACCTGGATCAGGCCGTGTTCGATCTCGGCGATCAGATCCATCATCTTTTTAATCACCTGGCCGGTCAGATCCTGGAAATCCTGCGCCATCATGATTTCCATCAGCTGCTGGTTGGTCTGCTGCGCGATGGCGGGCGTCTGCCTTAAGAACTGACGCGTATCGTTCACCAGCTCGCGGGCGATCGGTAGCTCGACCGGCTCGGCGAACCAGTCGTCCCAGCGCGCCGTCAGCTGGTCGGCGGTGGCGTTTAATTCATCCTGCAACGGGCGCGCCACCTCCACGCAGGTCAGCACGCGGTCGGCGGCCTGCGACGTCTTGTTCACCACGTAGCTCAGACGGTCGCGCGCATCCGGTATCGCCTCCGCCACGTCCATGATGGCGCGATCGAGACTCAGGTTATTCAGGCTGACGCGCAGCTGGCGTGCCAGCTGACCAATTTGCGAAAAGATAACCTTCAGGTTATCGGCTGACTGTGTGTTCTTTGACTCAGCGTCCATGCGTTTACCATCCCAGTTTTTCGAAAATCTTATTCAGCTTCTCTTCCAGCGTGGCGGCGGTAAAAGGCTTCACGACGTAGCCGCTGGCGCCGGCCTGCGCCGCCGCAATGATGTTCTCTTTCTTCGCCTCCGCGGTGACCATCAGCACCGGAACGGCGCTGAGGCGCGCATCGTTACGGATCTCGTTCAGCAGCTGCAGCCCGTCCATGTTGGGCATATTCCAGTCGCTGATAACGAAATCGACCGGCGACGCCTGCAGCTTAGCCAGCGCGTCGCTGCCATCTTCCGCTTCTTCGACGTTGTGGTAGCCGAGATCTTTTAAAAGATTGCGCACAATACGGCGCATCGTTGCGAAATCATCCACCACCAGAAAACGTAAGTTCTTGTCTGCCATTTTGCTTATCAGTCCGTATTGAAAGTGAAATAACCGCCCCGGTTATGAAGAAGCGGCGTCAGATGCGCCGCGCCTGACCGACGACATTGCTGAGAATGCGCTGGCTCATCTGGTCGAGATCGACAATCTCATCCACGCCGTCGATCGCTACCGCCTCGCGCGGCATGCCGTACACCACGCAGGTTTTCTCGCTCTGCGCCAGAGTGCGCCCGCCCGCCTGCCGCATCGCCAGCAGCCCCTGCGCGCCATCGTGCCCCATGCCGGTCAGAATGGCGCCCACCGCATTGCTGCCGGCAGATTTCGCCACCGAGTGAAACAGCAGATCGACGGAGGGGCAGTGGCGGTTAACCGGTGGCCGATCGTTGAGTTGCGCGTGGTAGTTGGCGCCGCTGCGCGCCAGCTCAAGATGGCGGCCGCCCGGCGCAATATAGGCGTGGCCGGGCAGCACCCGATCGCCATCTTCCGCCTCTTTCACCGCGATCTGGCAGATCTTGTTCAGGCGATCGGCAAAGGATCGGGTAAAGCCGGCGGGCATGTGCTGGGTAATCACAATGCCCGGACAGTTCAGCGGCATAGCGATCAGCACCTGACGCAATGCCTCGGTGCCGCCGGTCGACGAGCCAATGGCGATGATTTTCTCGCTGCCGACCAGCGGCCCGCCGCTGAGACGGGCAACCGGCGTTGCGCTGTGGCGCGGAAAATTGCGCACCCGCGACGCCATGCGGATTTTCTCGGCGATCAGCTCGCTGTACTGCAGCATGCCCTCGCGCAGGCCCATCTGCGGCTTGGTGATAAAGTCGATCGCCCCCAGCTCCAGCGCGTTCAGCGTAATTTCCGACCCTTTTTGCGTCAGCGAGGAGACCATGATCACTGGCATCGGGCGCAGGCGCATCAGGCGTTCGAGAAAGTCCAGCCCGTCCATGCGCGGCATCTCCACATCCAGCGTCAGCACATCGGGCGAAAAGCGCTTAATCAAATCACGAGCGATCAGCGGATCCGGCGCGGTCGCCACCATCTCCATATCTGGCTGATGGTTGACGATATGGGTCATGATGCTGCGTATTAACGCGGAGTCATCCACGCAAAGTACCCTGATTTTATTCATCCTCTCTCCCCGGCCAGGCTGTAAACCGACTGGCCGCGCAGGCGAAACGGCCCGTTCATGTTGCTGAAATTTTCGGAATGGCCGACAAACAGCAGGCCGCCTGGCTTCAGCATTTTTGCAAAGCGCCGCAGCAGCTGATGCTGAGTACGCTGATCGAAATAAATCATCACATTGCGGCAGAAAATGGCGTCGAAGGGCGCCGGTACGCGCCACTCCGGCGCCAGCAAATTGAGCTGCTGATAGTGGATGGTATTGAGCAGCGCCGGTTTCGCTTTCACCTGATCCCGTTGCGCGCCGGTGCCGCGCAGGAACCAGGCGCGCTTCTGCTCCGGCGTCAGCGCGCTGATATCCTCGTGGCGATAGATGCCCTTCGCCGCTTTGGTCAACACGTCGGTATCGATATCCGTCGCCCAGATGCGCGGTCCGCCGACGCTGGCGCCCAGCGCCTCATTCAGCGTAATGGCTATGGAGCAGGGCTCTTCGCCGGTCGAGGCGGCGGTACACCAGACGCTGTACTCTTTCTGGCGCGCGCTGGCATGTTCGGCCAGTACGGGAAAGTGATAGGCTTCCCGGAAAAACGAGGTCAGGTTCGTCGTCAGGGCGTTGATAAACTGCTGCCACTCGGCGCTGACCGGATCCGACTCCAGCAGGCTCAGGTAGGCCGCAAAGGTTTTCAGCCCCAGCTGACGCAGGCGCCGGGCGAGACGGTTATAGACCATGTCGCGTTTCTGATGATTCAGCACGATGCCCGCCCGGAGATAAATTAACGCGCTGATTTTTTCTAATTCCGCCTCGGTCAGAACGAGTCCATTCTGTTTATTGAGATGTGTGCTATTCAAATTACGGGTTTCACTTATCGCGTTTCGCTGATAGATCGGGCGACGCCGTCTGAGCCGTCGCGCATCATCCGGGCCTGGGTTTACACAGAGAGATTCATTATTTCCTGATACGCGCTGACTAATTTATTGCGCACCTGTATGCCCAGATTTAACGCGACGGAAGATTTCTGCATCGAGACCATCACATCATTTAAACCGATACCCGGCGCGCCGGAGAGATAATTCTCCGCCTGACTTTTCGCATGGGTTTGTAATTGGTTAATACTGTTAAGGCTATTAAGTAAAAGACCGGAAAATGAGACAGTATCGTCATTATTTTGTCTGCCGCGCAGCGCCAGCCGCTGGCCCGATTCCGCTATTTGCTTCGCCTGGAACTGAATTTGATCCAGCACGCCCGTAGAGTTAACCGACATAGCATTTCCTTATTAAATATGCTGATGCGCCTCAGCGCGGCACCAGATATTTCCCTTTTATTAACCTGTAATTACCAGGGAGAATACCATGTGCGCATCCTTGTGGAATAATGCGAAAAGCTGACAGAAGCTTTGACTTATTAGCAGTTAATATTTTTATTAAATGAAGGATAATATTTAAAAGGCGCAGTGCCGGTAAAAGGCAATGCGCCTGTTTTACTGGAGTTGGCGTGCTGATTAACGGCTATGGTGCAGATTGCATCATCTATTTTCAGGCAGGATGACCGCATGGATGCCAACAATAAGAGTAATAAGATTCACGCTTCTTTCACCCTAATGTCAGCTTTGGAACGCATGCGCGCCAATCCCAGATTTATTTTTATGATTCTGGCGGCGGCCGCGATATCGGTAGTGATTGCGTTATTCTTCTGGGCCCGTTCTCCAGACTACCGCACCCTTTACAGCAATATCAGCGATGAAGACGGCGGCGCCATCGTGGCGCAGCTGGCGCAGATGAACGTGCCCTATCGCTTTCAGGAGCATGGCGGGGCGATTATGGTGCCCGCCGATCGCGTTTATGAGGCGCGCCTGAAGCTGGCCCAACAGGGTCTGCCCCGCGGCGGCCAGGTCGGCTTCGAGCTGCTCGACCAGGAGAAATTCGGCCTCAGCCAGTTCAACGAGCAGATCAACTACCAGCGCGCGCTGGAAGGCGAGCTGGCGCGCACCATCGAAAAGCTCGGCCCGGTGAAGAGCGCGCGCGTGCATCTGGCGATGCCGAAGCAGACGCTGTTTGTTCGTGAGCAAAAATCCCCTTCCGCCTCCGTCACGCTGAACCTGAACGCAGGGCGCGCGCTCGATGCCGGACAGGTCAGCGCCATCAGCTGGCTGATCTCCAGCGCCGTGCCCGGCCTGAACGCCGATAACGTCACGCTGGTCGATCAGAACGGCAACCTGCTGACCCAGCGCGGCGATCGGGCGGTGCAGACCAGCCAGCTGAAATATATCAGTGAGATAGAGGCCGATTACCGTCAGCGCATTCAGGCGATCCTTGCGCCGGTGGTGGGCGCGGCGAACGTCAAAACGCAGGTGACCGCGCAGATCGACTTCACCACGCACGAGCAGACGGCGGAGCAGTATCAGCCGAATGGCACGCCGGAAACCATGGCGGTGCGCAGCCGTCACGCCAGCAGCAGCGAACAGGGTAATAAGACCGGGCCGGGCGGCGTGCCGGGCGCGCTAAGCAATCAGCCGCCGACGCCGGCCGCCGCGCCGCTGACCCAGCCGGCAGCAAACGCCGCGCAGGACGCGCAGAACACCGTGGCGACCGCCATCCCCTATCACCGCCAGAATGATGAAACCACCAACTACGAGCTGAACCGCACGTTGACCCACACCAAACGCAGTGCGGGCGCCATCGAGCGGCTGTCGGTGGCGGTAGTGGTCAACTATCAGCCGGATGAGGAGGGCAAACCGGTCGCCCTGAGCCAGGCGCGCATGGAACAGATTCAGGCGCTGGTTAAAGAGGCGATGGGCTATTCCACGGCGCGCGGCGATACCCTTAACGTGGTCAACTCGCCGTTCAACGACGCGCCGGCCGAGCCGGAAACGCCGTTCTGGCGCGAACCTGGCTTTATCGATCTGCTGATGTCGGCGGGCCGCTATCTGGCGGTAGCGCTGGTGGCGCTGCTGCTGTGGCGCAAGATGCTGCAGCCGTTCTGGATCAAGCATCAGCAGCTGGCGCTGCAGAAGCTGGAGCTGGAAAAAGAGGCGCGCCAGGCAGAACTGAATGCGCAGCTGCGCAAGGCGGAAATGCGTGAGCAGGCCAAAGCGCAGCAGCGCGTGGAAACGGAGGTCAATATCCAGCAGCTGCGCAGCACCGCTGAGCAGGATCCGCAGGTTATCGCGCTGGTCATTCGCCGCTGGATGAATAAGGAGCAGTCCTGATGAACGCATGCGAAAAAAGCGCCGTGATTATGCTGACGCTCGGCGAAGAGCGCGCCGCCGAGGTGTTCCGTCACCTCAGCACCCATGAAGTGACACAGATCAGCGGCGCGATGGTCAGCATGAGCGGCTTTACCCATGAACAGCTGAGCGAGGCGCTGAAGGCGTTCCAGCGCGACGCCAGCGAGTTCGCCGCGCTGAATATCAATACCAACGACTATCTGCGCAACGTACTGGTGCAGGCGCTGGGCGAAGAGCGAGCCTCCAGCCTGCTGGAAGATCTGCTGGATACCCAGGGCAACAACAACGGCATCGAAACCCTGAACTTTATGGAGCCGCAGGCGGTATTCGAGCTGATCCACGAGGAGCATCCGCAAATTATCGCCACCATTCTGGTGCATCTGAAACGCGCCCAGGCAGCGGATGTGCTGACCCGTTTCGACGATCGCGAGCGCAACGACATTATGCTGCGCATCGCCACCTTCGGCGGCGTACAGCCGGCGGCGCTGCAGGAGCTGACGGAAGTGCTGAATAATCTGCTGCATGGCCAGAACCTGAAGCGCAGCAAAATGGGCGGCGTGCGTCCGGCGGCTGAGATCCTCAACCTGATGAAATCGCAGCAGGAAGAGGCTGCGATCGAGGCGGTGCGCGAATTCGATCAGGAGCTGGCGCAGAAAATCATCGACGAGATGTTCCTGTTCGAAAACCTGCTGGATATCGAAGACCGCAGCATCCAGCGCATCCTGCAGGATGTGGATAACGAAACGCTGATTGTGGCGCTAAAAGGGGCGGAACAGCCGCTGCGCGACAAGTTCTTCCGCAATATGTCGAAACGCCAGGCGGACATTATGCGCGAAGATCTCAACGTACGCGGGCCGGTGCGCATGTCGCAAGTCGAGGCAGAGCAGAAAAACATTCTGCAGGTGGTGCGCCGCTTAGCCGAGAGCGGCGAGGTCAATATCGGAGGCAGCGAAGATGTCTATGTCTGATGCGCAGCCGACCCCCGCCTGGCAGAACTGGCAGCCGGAGGATCTCTGCGCGCCGGACGCCCCGGCGGACTTTTTCCCGCTGACGGAGGGCGAGCCGACGGATCAGCAGCGTCAGGCGGAACTGCAGCGTCTGCGCCAGCAGGCGGAGCAGCGCGGTCTGGCGCAGGGGCGGGAAGAGGGCCGCCGGCAGGGCTACGACGACGGTTTTCTGCAGGGCCAGCAGGCGGGTCGGGAGCAGGGACTGGCGGAGGCGCGCGAACAGCAGGCGCAGCTGGCGGGGCAGTTTGCCGCACTGCTGCAGGCGTTCCAGACGTCGGTCGACAACCTGGAGAAGGTGATCCCGTCGCGGCTGGTACAGCTGGCGCTGATGGCCGCGCGCGCCGCCATCGGCAAAAGCCTCGCCTGCGACAGCAGCTTTTTGCTGGAAAAAATTCAGGCGCTGCTGCAGGCCGAGCCGCTGTTTCAGGCGCCCGCGCAGCTTTGGGTCAGCGCCGATGAGCTGCCGGCGGTGCGGGCGCAGCTGAGCGAGCTGCTGGCGAAGCAGGGCTGGGAGCTGCGCGCCGACGATGCGATGCTGCCGGGCGGCTGCCGCATCACCTCCGCCGAAGGGGAGCTGGAAGCGACCATCAGCGGTAGCTGGCAGGCGCTGTGTCAAATCTGCCGTGAGGATTATGCGGTATGAGCCAGCGTCTTGCGCAGTGGCTGCAGGCCATTGAGGAAAAAGAGCGGCGCATCGCCGCGCTTCCGGGCACGCGTCGCTACGGCAGGCTGACCCGCGCCACCGGGCTGGTGATGGAAGCGGTCGGCCTGACGCTGCCCATCGGTACGCTCTGCCGGGTCGAGCGCGACGGCGCCCACGGCGGCGATAGCGTGGAGAGCGAAGTGGTCGGCTTTAACGGCCAGCTGCTCTACCTGATGCCGCTGGAAAACGTTGACGGCATTCTGCCCGGGGCGCGGGTTTACGCGCCCGATAGCGGCACCGCGAAAGGCAAGCTGCTGCCGCTGGGCCGCGCACTGCTGGGCCGCGTGCTGGACGCGCGCGCCCGCCCGCTGGATGGCCTGCCGCCGCCGGTGACGCGCCGGCGCGGCGCGCTTTTTTCCGCCCCCGTTAACCCGCTGCTGCGCGATCCGATCAAATCGGTGCTGGATGTCGGCGTGCGTGCCATCAACGGCCTGCTGACGGTCGGGCGCGGTCAGCGCATGGGGCTGTTCGCCGGCTCCGGCGTCGGCAAATCGGTGCTGCTCGGCATGATGGCGCGCTATACCAAAGCGGATGTGATCGTGGTTGGCCTGATCGGTGAGCGCGGCCGCGAGGTGAAAGATTTTATTGAGAATATCCTCGGCAAAGAGGGGCTGAGCCGCGCGGTGGTGATCGCCGCGCCCGCCGATGTCTCACCGATTTTGCGTATGCAGGGCGCCGATTACGCCACGCGCATCGCCGAAGATTTCCGCGAGCAGGGGCTGAATGTGCTGCTGATTATGGATTCGCTGACGCGCTACGCGATGGCGCAGCGTGAGATCGCGCTGGCGATCGGCGAGCCGCCGGCGACCAAAGGCTATCCGCCTTCAGTATTCGCCCGCCTGCCGGCGCTGGTGGAGCGCGCCGGCAATGGCGTGCAGGGCGGCGGCGCCATTACCGCCTTCTATACCGTGCTGACCGAGGGAGACGATCAGCAGGATCCGATCGCCGATTCGGCGCGCGCTATTCTCGACGGCCACGTGGTGTTATCACGGCGGCTGGCGGAGGCGGGCCACTATCCGGCTATTGATATCGAAGCCTCGATCAGCCGCGCCATGACCGAGCTGATCGCCCCAGCCCACTATAAGAAAGTGCAGCGTTTTAAGCAGCTGCTCTCCGCCTGGCAGCGCAACCGCGACCTGATTAGCGTCGGCGCCTATGCGGCCGGCAGCGATCCGCTGCTGGATAAGGCGATAACGCTTCATCCGCAGATGGAAACCTTCCTGCAGCAGGGCATCCACGACTGTAGCGAGTATGAAAGCGCCTTTGCCGCGCTCTCTGCGCTGTTTCCCGACATACCCGAACACTAAAGGCGAGTAGCATGGCGAAAAGCACCCCAATGCACGTTCTGCGCAACCTGGCGGAACAACATCTGAACGACACCACGCAGCAGCTGGGCCAGCTACGGCAGGCGCACGCCAGCGCCGCCGCGCAGCTTGAGCAGCTCCACCACTATGAGCAGGAGTATGGCCGCCAGCTGCAAACTCTTCTCTCCGCCGACGGCATGCCGGTGGTGACGCTGCTGAGCCACCAGTTTTTTATCTCTTCGCTAAACCGCGTGGCGCGCCAGCAGGCCCACCGCGTGGCGGCGTGCCAGCAATCGGTCGACCGTACGCTGGAGGGCTGGAAAAAAGATAAACAGCGGCTGAACGCTTTTGAAACGTTAATCAACCGGGCCGATGCGGTTCTGCAGCTGAAAGCGCGCCGCCAGGAGCAGAAAATGATGGATGAATTGGCGCAACGCGCCAGCTTAAGGAGTGCCGGCTTATGAGGGTTAACGCAGTCGCCGCCCTGACCGGGGCGGTTTACCATCCCGGCAGCGCCGCGCCGACGGTGCAGGAGGAGAGCGGTGATTTCGCCGTCGCGCTGGAGAGCCAGCTGGCTTTGCTGCCGCTGTTGGCCGGCAGCGCGCGCGCCGAAGATGGCCCCCCATAGAGGTGACGCAGGCTGAAATGGCCGCGCCGGACGACAGCGACACGGACGACGCGCCTGCCGCGCCGGCCATAATAACGCCCGCCGTCACGCTGACGCCGCTGAATGACGCGGCACTGGCCGCCGCGTCGCTTGCCGCTGCCGCCGGGCCTGATAACGCCGCGTCGCCCGCTGTCGCCGAAACACGCGCCGCGAGCGCGATGTTGCGCATGATCGCCAGCCCGCAGGCGCAGGGTGCCGCTTCCCTTTCCAGCCCGGTCGCCACGCCGCCGCAGGCGCAGGACGCGCCGCTGTTTGTCTTTACGCCGCCGAAGGCGCAGAACGCCAGCGGCGATGAATCCCTGCCGTCCGCCGCCCCGGCACCGACTTCGACGGATAGCCGCCCGCCGGCGGGATTATCCGATATCGCGCCGGCGCCGATGGCCGCACAGGCATCCATGTTAACCTCTGCGGCCGCCGCGCCGACCCGGAGCGCGCCTCCGCCGCCTGCGATGGCGCACGCCGCGCTGGAGCCGGAAGTCGGCTCGCCCGCCTGGCAACAGGCGCTCGGCCATCAGCTCAGCAGCTTCACCCGCCATGGTGTGCATCATGCCGAACTGCGTCTGCATCCCGAAGAGCTGGGACCGCTGCAGATCAGCCTGCGGCTCAGCCAGGATCAGGCGCAGCTGCACTTCGTCACCGATCACCATCAGGTACGCGCCGCGCTGGAGGCGGCGATGCCGCACCTGCGCAGCGCGCTGGCCGGGGCGGGGATCCAGCTTGACCAGGGCAGCGTAGGCGGCGAGGCGCCATCATGGGGCGCATCGGCGGATTCCGGTGCCGGACAGGCTTCGCCGCAGTCGGAGGAGGGGGAGGACGCCGCGCCGCATGCCGGCACAGAAGCGCCGCCCGCGCCACGCCTTGTCAGCGGGCGGCCCGGCATCAGCATTTTTGCCTGATAAAGGAAACGTGTTATTTGCCGACAGCAATTTCTCTTTTTTGGCGAATTGTCCCCCGGCCCGTGTGTAATAGAATTCGCTATTCAATTAATCATAATTAATTGAGCATCAGGTAGTTCATAACAGGAAGTGTTAATTCGATATCAGACCAAAAAAAGAAGGCGCCAGGGAAAGGTAAACTCCGGTCGTTATTTATTATTGTGGTGTTATTTATCGCCATTGCCGCCTGCGCCATCGCGGCCTATTCACTGTATGAAATGAAAAATATGCAGTCGCGCCTGCAGACGGAGGGCGACGAGCCCGCCGCCGCCGAGCCCACCGTGCCGGCGGTGCCGCTCTATGTGCCGCTGGATACCTTTACCGTCAGCCTGAAGCCGGACGAAGAGGAACACGATCGGGTGCTTTATATTGGATTAACGCTGCGCGTCGGGGCGGAAAAGGATAAAGCGCTGATTGAAAAATATTTACCGGAGGTACGCAGCCGCCTGCTGATGTTATTTTCCGAACGCAGCGCGGATGAATTATCGCATCATGAAGGTAAGGCGCAGCTGATTGCGGATATTAAACAGGCGTTAGGCAAACCGCTGGACGCCCGGCAGGGTGTGGTTGTTTCAGACGTTTTATTTAACGCCTTTATTTTACGGTAATCTTCATGTCTGACAGCATATTATCGCAGGCGGAAATCGACCGCCTGTTGAACGGCGGCAATAACAGCGAAACCGAACATGCGGCGGACACGCGGCTAAGCGACGACGCGATCAAGCCCTACGACCCGAATACGCAGCGCCGCGTGGTGCGCGAGCGCCTGCATTCGCTTGAGATTATCAACGAACGCTTCGCCCGCCAGTTCCGTATGGGGCTGTTTAATCTGCTGCGGCGCAGCCCGGATATCACCGCCGGCAATATCAAAATTCAGCCCTATCACGAATTTGCGCGCAATCTGCCGGTGCCGACCAACCTCAACCTGGTGCATATGAACCCGCTGCGCGGCACGGCGCTGTTCGTCTTCTCGCCCAGCCTGGTGTTTATGGCGGTGGATAACCTCTTCGGCGGCGACGGCCGCTTTCCTACCAAGGTGGAAGGGCGGGAGTTCACTCCGACCGAGCAACGTATTATCAAACGCATGTTGTCGATGGCGCTGGAGGCATATGACTACGCCTGGAGTTCGATTTTCAAATTAGAAACCGAATATGTGCGCGCCGAAATTCAGGTGAAGTTCACCAATATCACCTCCTCGCCCAACGATATCGTGGTGACTACGCCGTTCTACGTTGAGATCGGCTCGCAGAGCGGCGAGTTCGATATCTGCATCCCCTTTAGCATTATCGAACCGCTGCGCGAGCTGCTGACCAACCCGCCGCTGGAGAACTCGCGCCAGGAGGATGATCACTGGCGCACGGTGCTGGCATCGCAGGTCAAAGATACCGAGCTGGAACTGGTGGCGAACTTCTCCGAGGTGCAGACGCGGCTGTCGAACATTCTTGCGCTGCAGGCCGGCGATGTGATCCCGCTGGATAAGCCGGACCATGTAGAAGCGTGCGTCGACGGCTTCCCGGTGCTGGCGGGCAAATATGGCTGCGTGAACGGCCAGTACGCCCTCAAGGTCGAGCAACTACTCAACCCTACGTTACCCTCATTAAATAAGGAGCAATGTCCCCATGAGTGACGCCAAACAACCGTCTGGTGCTGACGAACCATCTGTGGACAGCCTTTGGGGCGAAGCGTTGGCCGAACAAATCACGGCGGAAAGCTCATCCGCCGCGCCGGTAATGCCGAAAGAGTCGCAGGTGGCGGCGTTCAGCGAAGACCTCAAGCTGATCCTGGATATCCCGGTGAAGATGACTGTCGAGCTGGGACGCACCAAAATGACCATTAAAGAGCTGCTGCGGTTGAGCCAGGGCTCGGTAGTGACGCTCGACGGTCTCGCCGGCGAGCCGCTCGATATTCTGATCAACGGCTATCTCATCGCTCAGGGCGAGGTGGTGGTGGTCTCCGATAAGTTCGGTATCCGCATCACCGATATCATCACGCCTTCTGAACGCATGCAGCGTTTGAGCCGCTGATGCCGCCTCGTAATGCCAACGGAAACGCACCGTGATGGATACCTCTACGTCCGTCTCGCTGACGATGCAGATCGGCGGCGCGCTGGCGCTGGTGATCTTGCTGATTTTCGCCTGCGCCTGGCTGGCGCGGCGTTGTGGCGTTGCAGGCCGTCTTCGCGCCGACGGCACGCAAATCGCCGTCAAAGCGCGCTATTCGCTGGGGCAGCGCGAACGGCTGGTGGTGGTCGAGGTGGACGGCGAGCGGCTGCTGCTCGGCGTGACGCCGGGCGCGATCACGCGTCTCGGCCGGCTGGCGACGCCTGCGCCGACGGAAAACGACCCGCCCGACTTTTCCTTTATCCTGAGGCGCTTGCGCAAGCGCGACAACGCGGAGCCTGAATGACTCGCCATGTTATCCGTCGCGGCCTGTTCGCCGTACTGCTGCCGTTGCTGCTGCTGCCGGGCCACGCCGCCTGGGCCGCCAACGGCGATATCCTGCTGACGCGCGGCGGTGGCGGCGAAAGCTGGTCGCTGCCGATCCAGACGCTGGTGCTGCTTACCTCGCTGACCTTCCTGCCGGCGATGCTGCTGATGATGACCGGTTTCACCCGCATCATTATCGTGCTGGGACTGCTGCGCAACGCGCTCGGCACACCCTCGACACCGCCCAACCAGGTCCTGCTGGGGCTGGCGCTGTTTGTCACCTTTTTTGTGATGTCGCCGGTGTTCAACCGCGTCTATGAGGAGGCCTGGCTGCCGCTGTCGCAGGATAAGATTTCGCTGGAGGCGGCGGTACCACGGGCGGCACAGCCGATGCGGGAATTTATGCTGCGCCATACGCGCGAGGCCGATCTGGCGCTCTATACGCGCATGGCGAAGCGGGATAACTACGCGAGCCAGCAAGAGGTGCCGCTGCGCATCCTGCTGCCCGCCTTCGTCACCAGCGAGCTGAAAACCGGCTTTCAGATCGGCTTTGCGGTCTTTATCCCCTTTTTAATCATCGATCTGGTGGTCGCCAGCGTGCTGATGGCGCTGGGGATGATGATGGTGCCGCCCGCCACCATTTCGCTGCCGTTCAAGCTGATGCTGTTTGTGCTGGTGGATGGCTGGCAGCTCATTATGGGATCGCTGGCGCAAACCTTTATCAATCAGGCAGGATAAATCATGACGCCGGAAAGCGTAATGGCTATGGGGTTCCAGGCGATCCGCGTGGGCCTGATGATCGCGGCGCCGCTGCTGCTGGCGGCGCTGGTGACCGGGCTGGTGGTCAGCATTTTGCAGGCATCGACCCAGATCAATGAGATGACGCTGAGCTTTATCCCGAAGATCCTGGTGATTGTGGCGGTCGCCGTGGCGCTCGGGCCGACGATGCTGGCAACCATGCTCGACTATATGCGCGCGCTCTACGGCAATCTGCCGCAGATGATCGGCTAAGCCATGACCTTGTCGCTGGACGCGCTGCCGCTGCTGGTGAGCCACTACTTCTGGCCGCTGATGCGCGTGCTGGCGTTGTTCAGCACCGCGCCGGTTTTTAACGATAAGGCGATCGGCAACCGGGTGAAGGTCGGGCTGGCGGCGCTGATCACGCTGCTGATCGGACAGAGCCTGCCGGCGAGTTCGGTGCCGCTGATCTCCGTGATGGGGCTGTGGGTCGGCTGCCAGCAGCTGCTGATTGGCGCGGCGATGGGGCTGACCATACAGCTTATCTTTGTCAGCGTGCGCTACGCCGGCGAAATTATTGGCCTGCAGATGGGCCTCTCGTTCGCTACCTTCTACGATCCCTCCGGCGGCGAAAATATGCCGGTGATCTCCCGCCTGCTTAACCTGCTGGGCATCCTGCTGTTTCTGCTGTTCAACGGCCATCTGCTGATGCTGAACGCGCTGGCGGAGAGCTTTCAGCTGCTGCCGATCGGCGTCGCGCCGCTCAGTCGCGACGCCTTTATCGCGCTGCCGCAGGCGGCAGGGCTGGTGTTTCAGTGCGGCGTCGGGCTGGGGCTGCCGGTGATCACCCTGCTGCTGGCGATTAACCTGACGCTGGGGTTGCTGAACCGCCTGACGCCGCAGCTGTCGATTTTCGTGGTGGGTTTTCCGCTGACGCTGAGCGTCGGCATGCTGGCGCTGCTGCTGTTGATGAACAACCTCGCCCCCTATTTCTCTCATCTGATGGCGCTGTTCTTTACGCGGCTCTCGCAGATCCTGCTGCTGTTTCGCTCCGGCTAGGGCGGTAAAAACGGGGCCAGCGGCCCCGTTTCAGCGATCTTATCCCGGGCGTTGCGCCGGTTCCGGCGGCTGCCGCCGTCGCATCAGGCTGGCTTCACGTCGTTCTTGCCACGCCCGCGCAGCAGGCTGAGCGGGCCGTCGCCGCTGAGGGTAAAGACCGAGACCAGCGTGAAGGAGAGTGCCACCAGCCCCAGCACCAGATAGGCACCGTGGAAGCCCATGCTGTCATACATATAGCCGGCGAACAGTGACATAAAAATCATCGACAGCTGTTTGAAGAAGCAGAAGCAGACCAGATAGATGGTGGCGGAGAAGCGCACCTCGAACTGGCTGGTGATGTATTTAAAGCAGCCGACAATCAGGAACGGCACCTCAAACATATGCAGGGTTTTCAGTACCACCACCTCCAGCGCCGAGCTGGCAAAAGAGGAGCCGATAATGCGCACTGACATGATCGCGCCCGCCAGCAGCAGCGCGTTCTTGCCGCCGATGCGGTTCACAATCAGCGGTGCGAAGAACATGATTGAGGCATTCAGCAGCTCGCCCATGGTGGTGACGTAGCCGAAGACGCGCGTGCCCTGTTCGCCGGTGGTAAAGAATGAGGTGAAGAAATTGGCGAACTGCTGATCGAACACGTCATAGGTGCAGGAGACGCCGACCACGTAAAGCGACAGGAACCAGAGTTTGCGATCTTTAAACAGTTCCAGCGCCAGGCGCAGGCTAAAGGGGGAGTGGTTGGCGCCCAGCGTATTCGCCACCTGCGCGGAGGGTTGCGCCTGCGGTTTGGCGATAAACAGCAAAATCGCCAGGATCACCGCGCAGCCGGAGCCGAGCCAGAAAACGAACTGGTTATTGATGGTGAACATAATGCCGACGATCGAGGCGCAGAGCGCCCAGCCGACGCAGCCGAACATGCGTGCGCGGCCGAATTCAAACTGGCTACGACGGCTGACCTTTTCGATATAGGCTTCAATCGCCGGCGCGCCGCCGTTGTAGATAAAGCCGAGATAGATGCCGCCGACGACCGCGCCGAGCAGGATGTTGGCCTGCAGCAGCGGGCCCAGCACATAGATAAAGAAGGGGGCGAACATCACCAGCATGCCGGTGATGATCCACAACAGGTGCTTTCTCAGGCCGAGCTTATCGGAAAGCAGGCCGAAAACCGGCTGAAACAGCAGCGAAAAAAGCGAGATGCTGGCGAAAACGATGCCGGTATCGCTCTTGCTCAAATGGTTGATGTCATGCAGCCAGATGGGGAAGAACGGGAAGTAGGCTCCCATGATGAAAAAGTAGAAGAAGAAGAACAGCCCGAACATCCAGAAGTTAGTATTTTTCATGTAATACATAGCATTATCCTTAAGGTTATCGCGGGGCGGACTGGGCAGACCCGCCCCGGCTAACGGCGCAGCGCGGGTTAACGACGCACCCAGCTCACCTGATAGTGATAGTGGCTGTCCTGTAACAGATACTCTGGCGACACGCTGGGGCTCCAGGAGTCGTCGCCGCCGACGCCCATATGGAAGCCGTCGAGGTTGAGCCAGCTGCCTTCCTCTTCGCGCAGCAGATGGCGGTGCGTCGTCTCATGCAGCTGACGCTGGCTGTAACGGCTGAGGTTGAAGTGGAAACGGCCGCGCCATTCGTTGTCGCCGTACTGCAGCCATGCGTTGTCGCAGCGCAGGCCGTTTTCGCCGGGGAAGACATAAGGGGTATAGAGCGCCGCCAGCGGTAGCGTCCAGCGATCGTAGCGGGCGGACTGTTTGCGGTCCGGGTAGTTCTCATGCGGGCCGAGGCCCAGCCAGCTCACCTGCGGATGCACCTGCGCCAGCTGGCAGCTCAGGCCGATGCGCGCCGGCGCCGGCACGCCGCTGGCGACCTCGACATCGACGCTGATATGCAGCGCGCCGGCGCCGTCGATGCGCCAGGTTTTACGGCTGATAAACAGGATGGCGCCCTGATAACGCCAGCTGTGAACCGTGGTCAGCTGCACTTCCGCGCTAAGCTGCTCCGCCGCGCACTGCTCCAGCTGCGGCTCCATCTGGTAAAAGCCTGCCGCCTTCCAGCGCTCAACCCAGGCGTTGGGGTCGATGCGCGCCGCCTCGCTGACGCCGATATCATTATCGATCGGGGCGCGGGTGAACTGATCCTGCAGCGGCTGCAGCAGCGCGGGCTCGCCCGCTTTCCACCACTGCGTCAGCAGGCCGCTTTCGCGGCTGAACTGCCAGCGCTGCGCATCCAGCTCCACGGTAAATTCCCGCTCGCTAACGCGCAGCTGCGGCGCGGCAGCGGCGGCGGTTTTCGGCGCGGGCAGCGTCAGCGGCGCGGCCAGGCGCCACTGCTGCCAGGCGCAGATATGGCCGGCGTCGGACCAGGCGGTGGCGGCAATCTGCCGCACCTGCGCCGTCAGCCACAGCTGGCCGCCGGTGGTCACAACGGGGAGATCCAGCACAATACGCTGCGTGCCTTCCGGCGCGATATCCAGCGCCACCTCGCCGCGGGCGATCTCACGCCCCTCCTGCGCCAGCGTCCAGATCAGCTGCTCGTTATCACTACGGCGGAACAGATATTCGCTGGCGATCTCCAGCGTCACCGGCGCTTCGCTCTGCAGGGTGAACTGGAAGAACTGCTGCGCCTGCTGCGCTTCATACAGCGCCGGATGCGGGGTGCGATCGGCGAACACCAGGCCGTTCATGCAGAACTGACGATCGTTGGGCGTATCGCCGAAATCGCCGCCGTAGGCCGACCAGGGCTGGCCGTTATCGTCATAGCGGGTGAGCGACTGATCGACCCAGTCCCAGACAAAGCCGCCCTGCAGGCGCGGGTGCTGGCGGAACGCCTGCCAGTATTTATGGAAGCCGCCGAAGCTGTTGCCCATCGCGTGGGCATATTCGCAGAGGATCAGCGGGCGATGCTCCTCTGGCATGCCGATCCACTTTTTAATCGACCACTTCGGCACCTGGGGGAAAGGCTGGTCCTGATCGACGCGCGCATACATCGGGCAGATGATATCGGTCGCCGCGCTGTCGGCGCCGCCGCCTTCATACTGCACCGGCCGCGTCGGATCGTTGGATTTAATCCAGCGGTAGAGGGCGTCGTGGTTAACGCCGTGGCCCGATTCGTTGCCCAGCGACCAGATAATGATGGAAGGGTGATTGCGGTCGCGCTGCACCATGCGCGTCACGCGCTCGCTCATCGCCGGCAGCCAGACCGGATCGTTGGTCAGGCGGCTCATCGGCTCCATGCCGTGGGTTTCGATATTGGCTTCATCTACCACATAAAGGCCGTAGCGATCGCACAGGCGATACCAAAGCGGATGGTTAGGGTAGTGAGAGCAGCGCACCGCGTTGAAGTTATGCTGCTTCATTAGCAGGATATCGCGGCGCATGGTCTCTTCATCCATCACCTGGCCGTTTTCCGGGTGATGTTCATGGCGGTTGGTGCCGCGAATCAGCAGCGGTTTGCCGTTCAGCTTCAGCAGCCCCTGGGTAATTTCCACCTTACGGAAGCCGATATCGCACGCTTCCGCCTCCAGCAGCGCGCCGCTGGCGTCGTGCAGCAGCACCACCAGGCGATAGAGCGACGGCGTTTCCGCGCTCCAGAGTTTTGGCGCCAGTACCGGCAGACGCAGCGTAACGCGATCGCGCCAGGCGCCGCGCTCGTCAATGATCGCGCTGCCGAGCGGCTGCTGGCATTCACCCAGCTTCTCGTCGCCATCCCAGAGCTGCAGCGTCGCCTGCACGCCCTGTAGATCGGCGCCTTTCGCCACCACCAGCGTATCGAGATCGGCATAGCTGAAACTGTCGTTCAGGTGCGTCGTCACCTGCAGATCGCTGATACAGGTCTGCGGTTTATGCAGCAGCGACACGTCGCGGAAAATGCCGCTCATGCGCCACATATCCTGATCTTCCAGGTAGCTGCCGTCGCTCCAGCGCAGCACCATCACCGCCAGACGGTTGGCGCCCGGCTGTAGCGCCGCGCTGAGATCGAATTCAGAGGGCAGGCGGCTATCCTGCGCGTAGCCGATCCAGTGGCCGTTGCACCAGAGATGAAACGTGGAGTTCACGCCATCGAAGACCACACGTGTTTGGCCGCTGGCGAGCCAGCCAGCGTCGGCCTCAAATGTGAGCGAGTAACAACCGGTCGGATTCTCTTCCGGCACAAAGGGCGGATTGACCGGAATCGGGTAGTTGACGTTGGTGTAGATTGGCGCATCATAGCCCGCCATCTGCCAGTTAGAGGGCACTGTCACCGCGTCGGCATCGGGCAGATCGCCCTGCAGCCAGCTTTCCGGCACCGCTTCCGGGCGGGAAAAATAGCTGAAACGCCAGCGGCCATTCAGGCTGCGCAGGCGGGATGAGGGGCGGTCGTCGCGCGCCTCTTCCGGGGTGCGCCAGCTACAGAACGGCGGGTGGGCGGGGAGCTGATTAAGATGGGTTATCGCCGGGTTTTCCCAGTCACGGCGCGCCAAAATGGCGCTGAGAGAGGCGGCGGGCGAGCCTGCTTTTACAATCATATACGGTTCCTTAATTATGCGATGCGCTCACAATTTAAGGGAAATATGATTTTGCCCGTCCGGCTTGTAAAGCTGCGTTAGCGGAATCGGTGACGCGATTCACAAATAACGCGCTCACCCTCTGCGGCGCGATGCTTACCCTTTTAAACGCGCCGCCTGCTGCGCCAGCTGCATCAGCGCCGCTGAAAGCGCCTGCGGAGAGAGCGCTTCGTCGCCCGGCGCGGCGGTGGTTTTACGCACCACCAGGCTGACCGGCAGCAGATCGGAACGGATCGGCGCATCCGGCTGGTGGATCATTTCGATCATGCGCTCCACGCTGTTTTTGCCCAGCGTGCGGAAATCCTGTTTGATGGTGGTGAGCGGCGGGATAAAACAGGCGCTGTCAGCGGTATCGTCATAGCCGATGACCGAGACATCATCTGGCACCCGCAGGCCCGCTTCGGAGAGAGCCCGCAGCGCGCCCAGCGCCATCTGATCGTTGGCCACCAGCAGCGCACCGGGCCGGGCGCCCTCGCTCAGCAGCCGGGACACTTGCTGATAGCCCGACAGCGCGCTCCAGTCGCCCTCCATCACCGCCCCCGGCGTCAGCTGCCGTTGCGCCAGCGCCTGCCGCCAGCCCTCGAAACGCAGGCGAGCGGATATTGAACTTTGCGGGCCCGCCAGCAGCGCGATATCACTGTGGCCCAGCGCCAGCAAGTGCGCGACGCCGAGACGCGCCCCTTCAGCGGGATCGAAGATGACGCTATTAGCCGCCAGCTGCGGCGAGACATCCAGAAACAGCACCGGCGTATCCTGGCAGAGCGCCGCCAGGCTTTGCGCCTCTTCATCCTGCAGCGGAATATTCACGATCAGTCCGTCCACCCGCTGCGCCAGCAGGCTGTTGATGGCCGCTTTCGCCGCCTCGAAGCCGCTCTGCTCCGTCATCGAGATAACGACGTTAAAGCGCTTTTCGCCGGCGCGCGATTTAATCGCGGCGGCAATCTGCGAAGGCGCATGCAGCGAGAGATCGGAGGTCGCAAGGCCGAGGGTATAGCCCATTTTGCCCGCCAGCTGCTGCGCCACGCGGTTCGGCACGTAGTTCAGCGCCGCCATCGCCGCCTCTACCCGCTGCCGGGTTTTTGCGGAGACGTTGTCCGCCTGGTTTATCACCCGCGAAACGGTCTGATAAGAGACCCCTGCATGCTGTGCCACATCATAGAGAGTGATCGACTTCGCTTTCATCCCGACGTCCTTAGACTATCCGCACAGGGCTGTGCGGTTTTACTGATGGCGAAATAGTATGTCGGGTAACGGATAAAGTAAAAACGACGCATAGCAGGAGGAAGAGATCGCGGGGGACACGGCACCGCTGCGCGGCTGAAGAAAGCGGCGCACGCAGCCGCGCGCGCCTGAAGCCAGGTGCTGTCGCTTAGTCGGCGGCACGGTTCAGCAGCGCCCGCAGCAGCGCCCGCTGCGATGAGGTTAGTCGCGCCTCGTTCACGCCGCACAACTCGCAGTAACGGCGTACAGTGTTGGCGTTCCAGCACAGCGCGCGCTCATGCCGCATCCGTTGGCGCAGCTGCCGGAACATGCCTTCAATTTCAAAGGTGGAGAGCAGCTGGCGCAGTCCGGTGCTTTTGCCCGGCGTCAGCTGGCGGGAGAGCATCTGGCCGACCGAATGCACATCGGCGTGCAGCAGCGCCACCTCGCGCCCCTGGTAGTCCGGATGAACGCGGCTTTCACCCAGCTGGCGGAAGAAAAGCAGATCCTGATAAAAGCGCGCCTTGCGTTTTTCCACCTGAATAAACAGCGTTTCCGCGCGCTGATGGAAAATAGCGTAGAGCATCATCCAGGCGTACAGCGTTTTCAGCATACCGGTGCCGCGATAGCGGGCGTCGATGCACAGCGAGCCGATTTCAGCGGTTTTTTCCGGCGTGCAGCCGGTCTGGCGTATCACATCGGCAAAGATTTTTTCCGCCGGCAACCCCTGCTCACTCTGCTTGATAAAGCCGATGGTGCCCACTACCTCGCCGGCGATACGCGCGATAAACAGGCGGTTGTCCGGCGAGAAGAACCACGGCGAAAACAGCATATCGCCCTGCTGGCGTGTCACCAGCCCCAGGCGCAGATATTCGGCATGAAGCTTTTGCATACTGGCGAAAAACTCCGGTAGCGTGGCGACCTGACAAATGTCGACCTTATCGGATGAGTGCTGCTGGTTAAAGCGCAGCGTACGGCGTAACCCGGCCTTACACGGCGGCTGAGCGGCAGGCTGAACGGCTGGATGTAACACGATAACTCTCCTTGCTGTGGTGTAAAAATCGCCTGCCGACAGTATTGATCAATAAATTTCTCTAAACAATCATTTCATGAAAAAGTCATAAAATGTGATTGAGACGACGTTTTCATTATGAAACTGCCATCTCCTGATATCCATATTATAAGTGTTGTTGATGATTTGACTTAAGTCACGTTAGCCGGATGCGGGGATGAGGAGGTAGGCGGCGCGCGCAAGCAGAACAGGCCGCCTGCGTAAGGGCGCCGCTTTCTATGAAGAGGGTCACATTTAGCGGTAAAGGAATAAATTATTCATTTAGTTTAAAAAATGAATCATAGAATATTCCTTACTTACGGCGGCTGCCGGCAAGCGGCGCTGACAACGGCGAGGATCTGGCCATGGCGAAAATCACGCAACAGCTTATTGTTTCCATACTGCAGCGGGTGGGCAATCAACCGAATATCCGCCGCTGCGGGCACTGTATGACGCGTCTGCGCCTGACGCTCAATAACTCTGAACTGATTCAGCTGGAGCCGCTGAAAGCGCTGCCGGGCGTGCTGGGAGTGATTAACAGCGACGGGCAGCTGCAGATTGTTCTCGGCCCCGGTAAAGCGCAAACGGCCGCAGAGATGATGAACGCGATGCTGGAATCGCAGGCCGCGCCGCAGCGCATCGGTCAGGCGGCCAGCGAGACGAAGCAAAATATGAAGGCCAGGCAAACCAGCCCGGTACATCAGTTTCTGGCTACGTTCGCCACCATCTTTACGCCGCTGATCCCGGGTTTTATCGCCGCCGGGCTGCTGCTGGGCTTCGCCACCTTGATCGAGCAGGGGCTGCTGGCCAGTGCGACGGAGAAAAGCGCGGCGCTGACGCACCTTGTCGGTTATATGAAGCTGTTCGGTAAGGGGCTGTTTACCTTTCTGCCGATTCTGATTGGCTATAACGCCCAGAAGGCGTTTGGTGGCTCCGGCGTTAACGGCGCCATCATCGCCTCCCTGTTTCTGGTGGGCTATCACCCGCAGGCGACTACCGGCTACTTCTCCGGCATCGAGACCTTTTTTGGCCTGAGCATCGAGCCGCGCGGCAATATCATCGGCGTCCTTATCGCTGCCATCCTGGGGGCATGGATAGAGCGACAGCTGCGCAACATCATTCCCGACAGCCTGGATATGATCCTGACTTCCACGCTGGCGCTGCTGATCACCGGGGCGCTGACCTTTACGCTGATCATGCCGTTCGGCGGCGAGCTGTTTAAAGGCATGTCCTGGCTGTTCCTGCACCTCAACGGCAACCCTTTCGGCTGCGCCGTTCTGGCCGGTCTGTTTCTGATCGCCGTGGTATTTGGCGTGCATCAGGGTTTTATCCCGGTCTATTTCGCGCTGATGGAGGTGCAGGGGTTCAATTCACTTTTCCCGATCCTGGCGATGGCGGGCGGCGGGCAGGTTGGCGCGGCGCTGGCGCTCTATTGTCGCTCCGCGCGCGGCTCGTTGACGCGCAGCCAGGTAAAGGGGGCGATCCTACCCGGCCTGCTGGGCGTAGGGGAGCCGCTGATTTATGCGGTGACGCTGCCGCGCGTGAAGCCTTTTGTCACCGCCTGTATCGGCGGCGCCTGCGGCGGTTTCTTTATCGGCCTGGTGGCCTGGCTCGGCCTGCCGGTCGGGCTTAATACCGTGTTCGGCCCGTCGGGCCTGGTATCGCTGCCGCTGATGACCTCCGGCGCCGGAATTTACGCCGGGATGGCGGTTTATGCCGCAGGAATGATTATCGCCTATGGCACCGGTTTTCTTGTCACCTGGCTGTTCGGTTACAAGGGGGTCGATCTGGGGTAAATGTGGCGCGCCGCCTGCGGCTGACCGGCTATGCCGCCGGTCAGCCGCGCAGGTTAGCGCAGCGCCAGCGCCCGCAGGTCGTTTACCCCTTTCTGGCGCACCAGCAGCGCCAGCAGCACCATGCCTGCCAGCGCCAGCATGCTCGCCAGCACAAAGGCGGAGTGATAGCCGCCGCCGTACTGAATCAAAAAGCCGGTAATGCCCGGCGAGAGAATGCCCGCCAGGTTAGCCAGCAGATGGACAAAGCCGCCGGCGGTGCCGATGCGTCCGGCCGGGACAATATCCTGCAGCAGCGACCAGCACGCCTGCGGCGTCATATAGGCGAAGACGCTGGCCAGCGTAATCAGCGTCACGGCCGCCGTCACGCTCTGACTCCACGCCGTCAGCAGCACGCAGAGCGCGGCGACCGCCAGCCCGACGAAGATCACCAGTTTGCGTGACAGCAAAAAATTCTGCGTGCGACGGTAGAGCAGATCGGAAATCATGCCGCCGCCGAGAAAGCCCACCGTGGCGCCAAGCCACGGCAGAATGCCGATGATGCTCATGCTTTTAATATCGAGATGCTGAAAATCGGTGAGATAGCTCGGTAGCCAGGAGAGGAAAAAGTACTGAATGTAATTAAAGCAGAAAAAGGCGCTGGCGACGCCGATCACCGGCAGTGAAAAAACATAGCGCCACAGGCTGTGGCTATCCTGCTGCGGGGCGACTTCGGCGGCATGGCTGGCGGGGCGCTGACGCATGATCAGCTCGCGCTCCGCCTGGCTGACGCGCGGATGATCTTCAGGCTTATCGCGGAACAGCAGCAGCCAGCAGGCGACCCAGATAAAGCCCAGCGCGGCGATCACCACGAAGGCGATGCGCCAGCCGAACTGCAGCCCGACCAGCCCGACGATCGGGGCGGCAATCGCCGCGCCCAGCGGCTGGCCGGCGTTAGTGAAGCCCACCGCGCGCCCGACTTCCTGTTTCGGGAACCAGTTGGAGATCGATTTGTTGGTGGTCGTGCCCATCGGGCCTTCCCCGATGCCGAACAGCATGCGCACGATCAGCAGATGCGTAAAGCCGGTTACCAGCGCGGTGGCGCCGCAGAACAGCGACCAGACGCCGGCGGCCCAGGCGTAGACGCGGCGCGGGCCGAAGCGATCGGCGCCCCAGCCGCCGATAAAGCAGAACGCACAGTAGCCGATAAAAAAGCAGCTGAACAGGATGCCCATCTGCGCATCGTTGATATCTAAATCTTTTTTGACCAGCGGCGCCATTACCGACAGGGCGGCGCGGTCAAGATAGTTGAGCATGCCGGCGCAGAACAACAACAGCGCGACGACCACGCGATAATTTTTAAACATGGCGAGAGTCTCCTTCGGCATCAAGGCGAATGTGCGACAGGCAGTAGCGATCGATCACTGCGGGATCGGGCTGATAGCCCAGGCCGGGACGGTCGGAGAGGATAAAGCGCACGCTTTTCGGCAGCGTCGGATAGAGATCGGCCTCAAAATCGATACAGGGGATCTCCATTTTGACGCTGTCGGGCAGGGCGGCGACCAGATGCGCGGTCGCCAGCATGCCCGCGCCATAGTAGAAGCAGTGCGGCACCACCTGTACACCGTGCTGCTGCGCCTGCCGGAACACCCGCAGCGCCGCGCTGATGCCGCCGACCTTCGCCACGCTCGGCTGCGCCACATCCACCGCGCCACGCGCTATCAGGCTGATAAAGCCCATATCGCCATCGACATTTTCCCCGGCTGCCAGCGGTACGCCGCTGCGGCGCAGCTGAGCCAGACCCGAATAATCATCTGGCGGCCAGATCGGCTCCTCCAGCCAGCCAAGCTGCAACGGATGCAGTAGCCGCACCTGTTCGGCGGCCTGCTCCGGCGTCCACGGGCAGTTAACATCCACCATTAGCTGCACGCTGGCGGGCAGCGCCTGGCGCGCGGCGTTAATGGCGGCGAACGTGGTTTCGTGCAGCTTCAGGCTGGTGTAGCCCTGCCGGTGCGCGCGCAATACTTGCGTCGCCACCTCTTGCGGATCGTTGTCGTAGCTGACCAGGCTGGCGTAGCGCTCAATCTCCTGCCGCTGCGCGCCCAGCAGCCGCCAGAGCGGCGCCTGTTGCCGCTGGCCGAGCAGATCCCACAGTGCAATATCGAACGCCGACAGCGCGTAGCGCACCGGCCCGCTGCGGCCAAAAGCGTGCAGCGCTTTTTCCGCCTCCTGCATCAGCGCCGCGATCTCATGCTGGTTCGTCGGCAGCGTGCGGTTGAGAAAAAAGGGCGCCGCCAGCGTCCGCAACGCCTGCTCGCTCACCGGATTGGCGAGATGGCCGAAAGCTTCCCCCCAGCCGCACAGGCCGCTGTCGGTTTCCACCTTTACCAGCAGCGCTTCCATGCGGCTAAGCGAAGGCGACGCGGCATTAAAGGTGGTTTCCTGCTGCGCTGGCGGACGGCGATGCGCATCAAAGGGAATAGCGATGCGCACGATCTCTGTTGCGATGATTTTCATGCTGAAAGCCCTATAAGGTGACGCCCGGCGCGTGATCAGGGGTAAGCCGGACAAAAGGCAGGATGATCAGAGTATTAGCGAGTATAAAAAACCGTCTGTGGCGCAACATCGGTCATTAGCCCAGGTTTAAGCGGCTAATTCCCGCCGGATTTGGGCGAAAATCCATAATGCCGCGTGGTCGATCACAAATTGGCCTTATTACGCGTTATCTCTTCTGCAGAATCGCCCGAAAATGAATGCGGGCGTTGGGGCAGGGCTGCAAGGTGGGTGTTGGGCCGGCGTGACGGTAGTTAGCTTTAGGGAATGGATTGGAAGCCAGCCAATATATGATGCTAAGTTAGCCACCATTACGGAACGGCTTTTAAGGAGAACCCATGACTGGACAGCAAGCCCCTCAGCTGGAGACGGAACGCTTAATACTCAAGCCGTTTACGCCTGATGATTTCGCGGCACTTAAAACCTGCTGGGCAGACCCGGAGATGCTCAAGTTAAATGGCGGAGAGCATCCCACATCAGAAGCGATATGGACCCGTTTACTGCGCTATATCGGACACTGGCAGGTGTTAGGCTATGGCTACTGGGCCGTTTTTGAAAAAGCGACCAATCGTTATGTCGGTTCGTTTGGTTTTCAGGATGCGCACCGCGACATTACGCCCGCGTTACCCTACCCGGAGGCGGGATGGACGCTTATCGCTGAAGCGCGCGGCAAAGGTTATGCGACTGAAGGCGTGGCCGCAATTTTACAATGGGCCGACCGTACATTCACTTCCCCGGTATGCTGCATTATTGATGAAGAAAACCAGCGATCCCGTTTTTTAGCTGAGCGCTTCGGTTTCCGGTTCCAGCATTATGTTTCCTACCGCGGCAAGGAGGTGTGTTTGCTGGTACGCCCGTCAGCCTTTGGCTCGCTCTGATAAAGAGGCTATATGCAGAGGCAGAAAAAAGCGGCCCTGCTTATGGCAGAACGGGGCGGCATTGGCGATTGCGGGCAAGGGGGATAGGTGGCGGAAGATCACAGGAGTCGAACCTGCCCGGGACCGCTGGCGGCCCCAACCGGATTTGAAGTCCGGCCGCCTCACCGGAGACGACGATCTTCCATAAGGTGAGGCGCAGAGTATAGCACCGGCTTCGCTGGGATACAGCCCTCCCTGATGCGGTGGTTAACGGCCTGGCTTTCGACCAACGCTGCGCGCGACGCCTGCCGCATCCGCTTAGCTCAACACCTCGCCGCTCTGCTGGCGATACTCCTTCGGCGTGGTGGCGTAGCTTTTCTTAAACACCGAATAGAAATATTGCAGCGACGGGTAGCCGCACATCTGCGAAATCTCATTGATCGGCATGGAAGAGGAGATCAGCAACATACGCGCCCGCTCCAGCTTTTCGCTGTGGATCATGGTGTGGATGGTCTCACCGGTTTCATCCTTAAAGCGCTTTTCCAGGTTAGAGCGCGACATGCCGATGGCATCCAGCACCTGCTCCACTTTAATGCCTTTGCAGGCGTTGCAGCGGATATAGTGCATCGCCTGAATTACCGCCGGATCGTGCAGCGAGCGATAGTCGGTAGAGCGCCGGGCGATCACTTTTATCGGCGGCACCAGAATACGCTGCAGCGGCAGCGGCTGGCGATCCAGCAGGCGATGCAGCAGCTTGGCCGCCTGATAGCCCATCTGGCGCGTGCCCTGCGCCACCGATGAAAGCGCAACGCGCGACAGGTAACGCGTTAGCTCTTCGTTATCAATGCCGATAACGCACAGCTTTTCCGGCACCGGAATATTTAAATGTTCGCACACCTGCAGCAGATGACGGGCGCGCGCGTCGGTCACGGCGATAATCCCGGTCTGCGGCGGCAGGGTCTGTAACCAGTCGGCAAGCCGGTTTTGCGCATGCTGCCAGTTGGCGGGCGCGGTCTCCATGCCCTGATAGATCACCCCCTGATAGCGCTCCTTCGCCACCCGCTGCCGAAAGGCGTATTCACGCTCCTGTGCCCAGCGTTTGCCGCAGGAGGCGGGCAGGCCGTAAAAGGCGAAGCGGTTGACGCCTTTCTCCTTAAGGTGCAGAAAAGCGCTTTCCACCAGCGCAGCGTTATCGGTGGCGATATAGTGAACCGGAGGATAATCCTCCGGCTGATGGTAAGAGCCGCCGACGCCGACAATCGGCACATCCACGTTTTTCAGCAGCGCTTCGATCTCTTTATCGTCATAGTCGGCGATCACACCGTCGCCAAGGCATTCGCGGATATTGTCGATGCGGCAGCGAAAATCCTCCTCGATAAAGATGTCCCAGTCAGTTTGCGACGCCTGCAGGTATTCGCCGACGCCCTCCACCACCTGACGATCGTAGACTTTGTTGGCGTTAAACAGCAGGCTGATGCGAAAGCGTTTCTCAAACATGATCACTCCCGGTTTTTATTCTGCTTCCTGATTACCACAGCGGAACCGGCAGCAGAAAAAAATTGGCGAGCCCTGTGATCTGCTTCGACCATTACGCACGTCGCCGGGTGGCGGAATCCATCCAGACCGCCAGCAGCAGAATGGCGCCCTTGACGATGTACTGCCAGAAGGTCGGCACATCCATCATGCTCATGCCGTTATCCAGCGAAGCCATAATAAAGGCCCCCATCACCGCGCCCGCCACCGAACCGATGCCGCCCGCCAGGCTGGTGCCGCCGATCACGCAGGCGGCGATGGCATCCAGCTCGGCGATATTGCCGGCGGAGGGAGAGCCGGCGCCGAGACGGGAGCTGAGGATCAATCCGGCAACCGCCACCAGCAGGCCGTTAATCGCGAACACCGCCAGCTTGGTGCGCGCCACGTTGATGCCGGAGAGCCGCGCGGCGTCAAGGTTGCCGCCGATAGCGTAGATACGGCGGCCAAAGGCGGTGCGCGTGGCCATAAACATGCCCGCCAGCAGCAGCAGCGCGAGGATCAGCACCGGCGTCGGTACGCCGCGATAATCGTTTAGCAGCCAGATAGCGCCCAGTACCAGCAGAGCGGTAATCGCCTGACGCGACACCGCGCTGCGCGCCGGCGGCTGCGACAGCCCCATCTGCTGACGACGCAGCCGCAGCCGCCACTGCCAGATGATAAACAGGCCCAACCCGATCACGCCGAAGCCAAAACCGATGCCGTCAGGCAGGTAGCTTTGACCAATCTGCGACATCGCCGGGCTGGTCGGCGCAACGGTGGTGCCGTTGGTGATGCCAACCAGCACGCCGCGAAAAGCGAGCATCCCGGCGAGGGTGACGATAAACGAGGGGACTTTGCGGTAGGCCACCCACCAGCCGTTCCACGCGCCCAGCAGCAGGCCGAGCGCCAGCGTTACCACGATGGTCAGCGGCAGCGGCCAGCCCAGCCAGACATCGAAAATCGCCGCCGCGCCGCCCAGCAGGCCCATCATCGAGCCGACCGACAGATCGATCTCCGCCGAGATAATTACGAACACCATCCCCACCGCCAGAATGCCGGTGATCGCTGTCTGGCGCAGCAGGTTGGAGACATTGCGCGCGCTGAGATAGGCGCCGTCGGTCATCCAGGTGAAAAAGAGCATAATCAACAGGATCGCGGCCAGCATGACCAGCACCTGCAGGTTAAGCAGGCGCAGTTTGCCCGGCGCGCCGCCGCCGCTGGCGGGCAGCATAGCGGTATTGGTCTTAAGCATAATGTTCACTCCGCAGCGCCGCTTCCATTACCTGCTCCTGCGTCAGGTTATGGTTCGGCAAGTCAGCTTTGATTTGGCCTTCGTGCATTACCAGCACGCGATCGCTCAGCCCCAGCACTTCCGGCAGCTCGGAGGAGATCACGATAATGGCGATGCCCTGTTGCACCAGTTGATGGATCAGCTTGTAGATCTCCACGCGGGCGCCGATATCGATGCCGCGCGTCGGTTCGTCGAGGATCAGCACCTGCGGATTCAGCAGCAGGCATTTGGCGATCACCGCCTTCTGCTGATTACCGCCGCTGAGACGGCCAACCGCCAGCTCCGGCGAGGCAGTTTTCACTCGCAGCTGGCGGATAGCGTCATTGATGGCGACCTGCTCGCGCGCCTCGTCCAGCACTGAGAGCGGGCCGCTGAACTGGCTGAGCGCCGCCAGGGTGATATTTTTGCCGACGCCCAGCAGCGGCACGATGCCATCCTTTTTACGATCTTCTGGCACCATGGCGATGCCGTGGCGAATCGCCTGCTGGCAATCCCAGCGGCGCGGGTTAACGCGATGGCCCTGAATCACCACCTCGCCTTCCCAGCGTCCCGGCCAGAGGCCGGTCAGACACTGTACGGTCTCGGTACGGCCCGCGCCCACCAGCCCGGCGATGCCGAGGATTTCGCCGCGCCGCAGCGTAAAAGAGACATTGTTCATCCGCCGCAGATGACGGTTCACCGGATGCCAGGCGGTCAGCTTCTCTACCCGCAGGATCGTTTCACCCTGTTGATGCGGCTCGCGCGGATAGAGCGCGGTCAGCTCACGTCCAACCATCATTGTGATGATGTCATCTTCGCTCAGCCCGCCCGCCGGACAGGTATCGATATGTTTGCCATCGCGGATCACGCAGATGGTGTCAGAAATCGCTTTTACTTCGTTCAGCTTGTGCGAGATATAGACGCAGGCGATGCCGTGATCGCGCAGATCCTTGACGATCTCCAGCAGCACGCCCGTCTCCTGTTCGGTAAGCGAAGAGGTCGGCTCATCCAGGATCAGCAGCCGCACCTGCTTGTTCAGCGCGCGGGCGATCTCCACCAGCTGCTGCTGGCCGATGCCCAGCTCGCCGACGCGCGTGTGGGGCGAGATATCCAGCTTCACCTGCTGCAGCAAACGCTGGCAGCGTAGCGCCATGGTTTCGTCGTCGACCATGCCGCCGCGAGTGATTTCACTGCCGAGAAAGATGTTTTCCAGCACCGTCAGCTGCCGCACCAGCGCCAGCTCCTGATGGATAATGACGATACCCTTGCGCTCCGTATCGCGGATGGTGGCGGCGTGCAGCGGCTCGCCGGCGAACAGGATTTCTCCTTCGTAGTCGCCGGTCGGATAGAGCCCGCACAGTACTTTCATCAGCGTCGATTTGCCGGAGCCGTTTTCGCCGCACAGCGACACCACTTCGCCCGCCTCAAGGCGCAGCGAAATATCATCCACCGCCTTCACATTGCCGAAGCGCTTGGTGATATTTTTCATTTCCAGCAGCGTCGTCATCACATTCCTCCACTGTTTGCCTGCCATGCGTCGGCAGGATGGTTGGCTTTTTCGCCGCGCCGCAAGCCGCGCCCGGCGGATGCTCGCCGCCGCGCCATCCGTGGCCGGGTTGTCTGCGTGGCAAAGGCGTCGCCAGTATGCGCGAACTCAGAGGTCGCTTTTTTTGTGGAAGCCGTCGGCGACGACGGTGCTGTCGATGTTGCTCTTATCGACCGGGATCGGCGTCAGCAGCCAGGAGGGCACCGCTTTTTTGCCGTTATTGAGGGTGGCGTTGGACTGGGGTTGCTTGCCGTCGCCCAGCTCGACGGCGATTTTCGCCGCTTCATCCGCCAGTTTGCTGATCGGTTTATACACCGTCATGGTTTGCGTGCCGTTTTCGATGCGCTTGATCGCCGCGAGGTCCGCATCCTGCCCGGAGATCGCCACTTTGCCCGCCAGCCCCTGCGCGGAGAGCGCCTGAATCGCGCCGCCGGCGGTGGCGTCGTTAGACGCGACGACCGCGTCGATATGGTTATTGTTGGCGGTCAGGGCGTTCTCCATGATTTTCAACGCGTTTTCCGGCAGCCAGGCGTCAACCCACTGATCGCCCACCACCTTGATTTTGCCCTGGTCGATCAGCGGTTTAAGCACTTTCATCTGCCCGTCGCGGAACAGGCGGGCGTTATTGTCCACCGGCGAGCCGCCCATCAGAAAATAATTGCCCTGCGGCACCTGCTTAACCAGGCTCTGGGCCTGAAGTTCGCCCACTTTTTCATTATCGAAGGAGATATAAAAATCGATGTCAGCGTTATTTATCATGCGATCGTAGGCCAGTACTTTAATACCTTCCTGTTTCGCTTCGGCAATCACATTACTTAATACCTGGCCGTTATAGGGAATAATCACCAGCACATCCACGCCGCGGTTAATCATATTTTCGATTTGCGACATCTGAGTTTCTTCATTGCCGTTGGCGGACTGCACAAATACGCTGGCGCCCAGCGCCTCTGCTTTTTTGACGAAAATATCGCGATCTTTTTGCCAGCGCTCAAGGCGCAGATCGTCAATTGCCATGCCGATCTTCACCTCTTTCGCCGCGCCGCCCTGACTAAACAGCGCCAGCGCCGCGCAGGCGGCCAGTAAAGTGTGTTTCATTTTCATCATCGTTACCCTGTAGGTTGAGGTCATTTTTATCGGAGCGTTCCTGAACGGGCTGATGAATTCTTGACCTGAGAGCCAGGTTTCTTCAATTACAGATTTTTATCCCGGCGTTACGTTTTTTGGTTTATTGCTGATTTTATGATGGCGATCGATTTTTTAAGGAATGTGCGGCGGAAAGACCCTTTATTTTGCGTGGCGATACGAAAAATGGGGAACGGAATGGCTTATTTTGCGACACGACGCACAGTTAATAATTATCTTAATTGCGGTGTGAAATAACGTAATTGAGCGACGCCGGAGCGCTTACCAGAATAGACACCTGTTCGCTGACCATTTCCGGTCGACGTGTTAAGGAGTGAAAGATGCAGGCATATTTTGATCAGATCGAGCGCGTTAGCTATCAGGGGCCGGACAGCAGCGATCCGCTGGCGTTTCGTCACTATAATCCCGATGAAATCGTGTTGGGCAAGCGCATGGAGGACCACCTGCGTTTCGCCGCCTGCTACTGGCATACCTTCTGCTGGACCGGCGTGGATATGTTCGGCGTCGGCGCCTTCGACCGGCCCTGGCAAAAGGCGGGCGACGCGCTGGAGATGGCGAAGCGCAAAGCGGATGTCGCCTTTGAGTTTTTCTACAAGCTGAACGTGCCGTTTTACTGCTTCCACGATGTGGACGTCTCGCCGGAAGGGGAGTCGCTGAAAAGCTATCAACACAACCTGGCGCTGATGACCGAAGTGCTGCAGCAGAAACAGCAGCAGACCGGCGTGAAGCTGCTGTGGGGCACCGCCAACTGCTTTACCCATCCACGCTATGGCGCCGGCGCCGCCACCAACCCCGATCCGGAAGTGTTCGCCTGGGCGGCGAGCCAGGTGTGCAGCGCGATGCAGGCAACCCATCAGCTCGGCGGCGAAAACTACGTACTGTGGGGCGGCCGCGAAGGCTACGAAACCCTGCTGAACACCGATCTGCGCCAGGAGCGCGAGCAGCTTGGCCGCTTTATGCAGATGGTGGTGGAGCATAAACATAAAACCGGCTTCCAGGGCACGCTGCTGATCGAGCCGAAGCCACAGGAGCCGACCAAACATCAGTATGATTACGACGTGGCGACGGTCTACGGCTTTCTGAAGCAGTTTGGGCTGGAAAAAGAGATTAAAGTGAACGTCGAGGCGAACCATGCAACGCTGGCGGGCCACAGCTTTCATCATGAGATCGCCACGGCCATCGCGCTGGGCATCTTCGGCTCGGTGGACGCCAACCGCGGCGATCCGCAGCTGGGCTGGGATACCGATCAGTTCCCTGTCAGCGTGGAAGAGAACGCGCTGGTGATGTATGAGATTGTGAAGGCGGGCGGGTTTACCACCGGCGGCCTGAACTTTGATGCCAAAGTGCGCCGTCAAAGCACCGACAAATACGATCTCTTTTACGGCCATATCGGCGCGATGGATACCATGGCGCTGGCGCTGAAAGTGGCGGCACGCATGATGGAAGCGGGCGAGCTGGACCGCCGTGTGGCGCAGCGTTACAGCGGCTGGAATGCCGAGCTGGGGCAGCAGATCCTGCAGGGCGAAATGTCGCTGTCGGCGCTGGCGTCCCATGCGTTAGCGCATCAGTTCAATCCGCAGCACCAGAGCGGGCGTCAGGAACAGCTGGAGAATCTGGTAAACAGCTGGCTGTACCGTGGATAAACCAACAGGAGCCGGAGCATGGTTATCGGTATCGATTTAGGCACCTCCGGCGTTAAGGTGGTGCTGCTGAACGCCGCAGGTGAGGTCATCGCCAGCCAGACGGAGAAGCTGACGGTTTCGCGCCCGCAGCCGCTATGGAGCGAGCAGGCGCCGGAAAGCTGGTGGCAGGCGGCCGACCACGCGCTGCAGGCGCTGCGTCAGCAGCACGATCTCAGCCAGGTCAGGGCGATCGGCCTGACCGGGCAGATGCATGGCGCAACGCTGCTGGATGCGGAATATCAACCGCTGCGCCCGGCGATGTTATGGAACGACGGCCGCAGCCTTGCGCAGTGTCAGCAGCTGGAGGAGACGCTACCGCAGGCGCGGCGCATTACCGGCAACCTGATGATGCCGGGGTTCACCGCGCCGAAGCTGCTATGGGTGCGGCAGCATGAGCCGGACATTTTCGCGCGCATCGCTAAGGTGCTGCTGCCGAAAGATTATCTGCGCTGGCGGCTGACCGGCGACTTCGCCAGCGATATGTCCGACGCGGCGGGCACGCTCTGGCTGGATGTGGCGAACCGCTGCTGGAGCGATGCGCTGCTGGAGGCATGTGGGCTGACCCAGGCGCAAATGCCGACGCTGTACGAAGGTAACCAGATCACCGGTTACCTGCAGCCGGCGCTGGCGCAGCGCTGGGGCATGGAAAGCGTGCCGGTGGTGGCGGGCGGCGGCGATAATGCCGCAGGCGCGGTAGGCACCGGCATGATCAATGCCGGGCAAGGTATGCTCTCGCTCGGCACCTCCGGCGTCTATTTTGTGGTGAGCGACGGCTTTCTGGCGAACCCGGAAAGCGCGGTTCACAGCTTCTGCCATGCGCTGCCGAACCGCTGGCATCTGATGTCGGTGATGCTCAGCGCGGCGGCCTGCCTGGACTGGGCAGCGGCGTTGACCGGCTGCGCCGACGTGCCTGACTTGCTGGCCGAGGCGGAGCGCGCGCGCGATGACGTACCGCCGCTGTTCTTTTTGCCCTACCTTTCCGGCGAACGCACGCCGCACAATAATCCGCAGGCGAAAGGGGTCTTTTTCGGCATGACGCACCAGCATGGCCGCCCCGAACTGGCGCTGGCGGTGCTGGAAGGGGTGGGATATGCGCTGGCGGAGGGCATGGATGCGGTACACGCCTGCGGCATTAAGCCGGAAAGCGTGACGCTGATCGGCGGCGGCGCGCGCAGCCCGTTCTGGCGGCAGCTGCTGGCGGATATCAGCGGTCAGACCCTGGACTACTGCCACGGCGGCGATGTCGGCCCGGCGCTTGGTGCCGCCCGGCTGGCGCAGCTGGCGCTGCAGCCCGCTACGCCGCCAGAGGCCCTGCTGCCTACGCTGCCGCTGGAACAGCGGCATCAGCCGGAGGCGCAGCGCCATCAGCGCTATCAGCCGCGGCGCGCGCTGTTCGCCAGGCTTTATCAGCAGTTGGCCCCGCTGATGGCGACCGATTCCCTGTAAAAAACGGCGCCGGGCTGCGTGCAGGCGCAGCTTATCGCTCCGATGCCGCGCTTATCGCTCCGATGTCGCGCTTAACGCACCCGACGCCGGTATCTCTGATGCGGCGCTAACGCACCCGATACCGTCCGTCGGGGCGGTGCAGCCCCGATGCCGCGCTTAACTCACCAGATGACGTCTGTCGAGCCGGCGCAGTCCCAGCGCCAGCAACAGGCTGCCCGCCAGCGTTACGCTGAAAATCAGCGCGATATCCAGCAGCGGTCGCTGGGTATGATCGAGATGATGGGTGCGCATAAAGTGGATAAACAGCGCGTGGAAGCCGTAAATCGGCAGCGAATTGCGGGAGATCAGCGCCAGCCCCGGCAGCGGCTGGTTGAGGCAGTTTTTAAACCAGACGAACAGGCTGAGCGCGCCGATAAACACCAGTGGGCCGCAGTAGAGATACCAGAGGTCGGAGAACGCGCCGTTGACGTGCAGCTCCTTTTGGGTCCCCAGTGAGATGCCCGCCACGCAGGCGATAAACAGCAGCGCCGCCAGCCAGCTGACGCCGCGTCTTTCGGTGTTCATGGTGCCCAGGGCGCGGCCCAGCAGAGCATAGAGCAGATAGTAAATGCTTTCGCCGCTGATATAGAGATTAACCGGCAGCCACTGAAAGCGGCCGGTCGACTGATCGGCGGTATGAGGGTTGGCGATCACCGCCATCACCAGCACCAGCGCGACGATATAGCCTGCCGTGGTTGCTTTCACCTGAATCAGCGGCGAAAAGAGGTAGATAGTGATGATGGCGAAGAAAAACCACAGGTGATAGAACACCGGCTTCTGCAGCAGGTGCAGCAGCGACAGCTTTTCGCTGATCGGCGTCAGCGAGGTAATGTAGAGCAGCGCCACCACGCTGTAAAACAGCAGGCACAGCACGATACGCAGAAAATGGCGCGGCTGCGCGCTGCGTTCGCCGAAAAACAGGTAGCCGGAGATCATAAAGAACAGCGGCACGCAGACGCGCGACGCAGAGTTAAGCAGGTTCGCCAGATCCCAGGCGGATTCCGCCACCCGATCGCTGTTGGTGATATACCAGGTGGTGGTATGGATCACAATCACCATTAAACAGGCGACGGCGCGTAAATTGTCTATCCAGCCAATCTTTTGCAGAGACATTTTTTCCTCATATCGCTTGCACTTACGTTTATGAGGGTAGCCAGGCGGCTGCGCTTCAACAACCTCGCTCCGCCAGGAATCGGATTTGCCTTCTTTTGACGCCGCCGCCTCAACCCTTTCCAAACAAAGCGCGCGGGCAGGCGCGATCTCGGGCTGCATAACCGCCGGTCAAAGGGTATACTGACGCACACTTTTTTAATCCACCCGTATCGCGTGCGAATTCAACATGCAAAAGTTTGATACCAAGACCTTTCAGGGCCTGATCCTGACCTTGCAGGATTACTGGGCGCGTCAGGGCTGCACCATCGTTCAACCACTGGACATGGAAGTCGGCGCTGGCACTTCTCACCCGATGACCTGCCTGCGGGCGCTGGGTCCGGAGCCGATCGCCGCCGCTTATGTGCAGCCTTCACGCCGTCCTACCGATGGCCGCTACGGGGAAAACCCGAACCGCTTGCAGCACTACTACCAGTTCCAGGTGATCATTAAGCCGTCGCCGGAGAATATTCAGGAGCTGTATCTCGGCTCGCTGAAAGAGCTGGGCCTGGATCCTGGCGTTCACGATATCCGCTTTGTCGAAGATAACTGGGAGAACCCGACGCTGGGCGCCTGGGGTCTCGGCTGGGAAGTCTGGCTGAACGGCATGGAAGTGACGCAGTTTACCTACTTCCAGCAGGTCGGCGGCCTGGAGTGCAAGCCGGTGACCGGCGAAATCACCTACGGCCTGGAGCGTCTGGCGATGTATATCCAGGGCGTCGACAGCGTCTACGATCTGGTCTGGAGCGATGGCCCGCTGGGTAAAACCACCTACGGCGACGTGTTCCACCAGAACGAAGTGGAGCAGTCCACCTACAACTTCGAATATGCCGACGTGGATTTCCTTTTCACCTGCTTCGAGCAGTATGAAAAAGAGGCCCAGATGCTGCTGGCGCTGGAAAAACCGCTGCCGCTGCCGGCCTATGAGCGCATCCTTAAAGCGGCGCACAGCTTTAACCTGCTGGACGCGCGCAAGGCGATCTCGGTGACAGAACGTCAGCGCTACATTCTGCGCATCCGCACCCTGACCAAAGCCGTGGCTGAAGCTTATTACGCCTCCCGCGAGGCGCTGGGCTTCCCGATGTGCAATAACAACAAATAAGAGGCAGCCATGACTGAAAAAACTTTTCTGGTGGAAATCGGCACCGAAGAGCTGCCGCCGAAAGCATTGCGCAACCTGGCGGAATCTTTCGCCGCGCAGGTCACCGCCGAGCTGGACAATGCGGGCCTCGCGCATGGCGAAGTAAGCTGGTACGCCGCGCCGCGCCGTCTGGCGCTGAAAGTTGCCAGCCTGAGCGCCGCGCAGCCGGATCGCGAAGTTGAGAAACGCGGCCCGGCGATCGCCGCCGCCTTTGACGCCAGCGGCGCGCCGACCAAAGCGGCCGAAGGCTGGGCACGCGGCTGCGGCATCACCGTCGATCAGGCCGAGCGCCTGAAAACCGACAAGGGCGAATGGCTGATGTACCGCGCCCATGTGCAGGGCGAAAGCGCGCAGGCGCTGCTGCCGGCGATGATCGCCAACGCGCTGGCGAAGCTGCCGGTGCCGAAGCTGATGCGCTGGGGCGACAGCGACGTGCAGTTCGTGCGTCCGGTGCATACCGTCACCCTGCTGCTGGGCGACGAGCTGATCCCCGCCACTATTCTGGGCATCCCATCGGGCCGCACGCTGCGTGGCCACCGCTTTATGGGCGAGCCGGAAATCACCATCGATAATGCCGACCAGTATCCGCAGATCCTGGAAACGCACGGCAAAGTGATGGCCGATTACGACGCGCGCAAAGCCAAAATTAAAGCTGACGCGGAAGCGGCGGCGCGCCAGATCGGCGGCAACGCGGATCTGAGCGACAGCCTGCTGGAAGAGGTCACCTCGCTGGTGGAGTGGCCGGTCGTGCTGACCGCGACCTTCGAAGAGAAATTCCTCGCGGTGCCGGCGGAAGCGCTGGTCTACACCATGAAGGGCGACCAGAAATATTTCCCGGTCTACGATAACGACGGCAAACTGCTGCCGCACTTTATCTTTGTCGCCAATATCGAATCGCGCGATCCGAAGCAGATCATCTCCGGCAACGAGAAGGTGGTGCGTCCGCGTCTGGCTGACGCCGAGTTCTTCTTTAATACCGACCGCAAAAAGCGTCTGGAAGATAACCTGCCGCGTCTGGAAACCGTGCTGTTCCAGCAACAGCTCGGCACCCTGCGCGACAAAACCGATCGCATTCAGGCGCTGGCGGGCTGGATCGCCGGCCAAATCGGCGCGGACGTCAACCTGGCGACCCGTGCGGGCCTGCTCTCCAAGTGCGATCTGATGACCAACATGGTGTTTGAGTTCACCGACACCCAGGGCGTGATGGGCATGCATTACGCGCGTCACGACGGCGAAGCGGAAGAGGTCGCTGTCGCGCTGAACGAGCAGTATCAGCCGCGTTTCGCCGGCGACGATCTGCCTGCCAGCCCGGTCGCCTGCGCGCTGGCGATCGCCGACAAAATGGATACCCTGGCGGGCATCTTCGGCATCGGTCAGCATCCGAAAGGGGATAAAGACCCGTTCGCGCTGCGCCGCGCCGCGCTGGGCGTGCTGCGCATCATCGTGGAAAAACGTCTGCCGCTCGATCTGCAAACCCTGACCGAAGAGGCGGTGCGTCTCTACGGCAGCAAGCTGACCAACGCGAAGGTGGTGGATGAGGTGATCGACTTTATGCTGGGCCGCTTCCGCGCCTGGTATCAGGAAGAGGGCCACAGCGTCGACACCATTCAGGCGGTGCTGGCACGTCGTCCAACCCGTCCGGCTGATTTCGATGCGCGCATGAAGGCAGTTTCGCACTTCCGCACGCTGGAGGAGGCCGCCGCGCTGGCCGCCGCCAACAAGCGCGTCTCCAACATTCTGGCAAAAGCGACCGAGCCGCTGAACGATCGCGTGCAGGCGTCGCTGCTGAAAGAAAACGAAGAGATCAAGCTGGCCACCTTCGTCACCGCGCTGGAGAGCAAGCTGCAGCCGTGGTTCGCGGAAGGTCGCTATCAGGATGCGCTGATCGAGCTGGCGCAGCTGCGCGAAGCGGTGGATAACTTCTTCGATAAAGTGATGGTCAACGCGGACGATCAGGCGGTGCGCATTAACCGACTGACGCTGCTGGCCAAACTGCGCGCGCTGTTCCTGCAGGTGGCGGATATCTCGCTGCTGCAGTAAGCCTGGCGGCGGAGCTTTTCCGCCGTCGCGCCTTCCGGAACGCCGGGCACCCGCAAGGGTGTCCGGCGTTCTGCTTTTCAGCGCAGGGGATTATTGCCGGGTGTCAGGTGGTGCGTCGTTGAACAGTGCGCCATCGCGCAGGATATGGTCATTGCCGCGCCGCCGGGTAAAACCGCTGCGGTCAAAAAATTCCAGCAGCTGGATGGCGATTTTACGCCCGGTGCCCAGCCTGTCGCGAAAATCACCTGCGCTGGTGGCACCGCCGGCCGCCGCGCGCTGCCGGATCAGATCGGCGAAGATCGCGATCCGATCGCTGCGGTAGTAGCGATCGCGGACGATCGCCGTAACGTGGCCCAGCTGCGCCGCGGTCAACAGCAGCCGCCGGATAGTCTCTTCCTCTTCGCCCAGCTGGCGGGCGATATCGCGCACCCAAAGCGGCTCATCGGCAAACAGCGGCGCGACCTGCTGCCAGAGCGCAGCTTCCTGCGTGCTGAACGCCGGTGTGAAAGCGGGCAGATGCAGCCAGCCCTGGCGGTTTGCCAGCTCGCCGCGCGCGATCAGCGACTCAATCAGCGCATACGCGATCTCCCGCTGCACGTCGGGCAGCGCGATGCGTCGCAACCGGTCGCGGCCGACGCCCGGCTGATCGCTGTGCTGCTGATGGAAATGCGCCAGCGCGCTGAGCAGTGTCTCCTGCCAGCGCTGCGCGGTTTCGGCGGAAAGCAGCCAGCCGCCCGCCTCTGTGGGCGTTTGCGCCGTTAACAACGCCTGCAGCGCCTGCGGCTGGCGCTGGCGTGCCCAGGCGAGCGTCTCCGGCTGCCAGGGCTGCTGTTGCAGGTAGCAATGCAGCGCCCCGGCGTCATCCTGCGCCCCGGCCAGCTGGTGCAGCCAGCGCAGGTAGTCGGGCTGGCGCTTGCCGCGCCGCTTGCTGTCGAGCAGCACCACGCGCGCCGCCGCCAGCGTTTGACGCGCGCCGATGTCGCGCAGGATCAGCCGGTCGTTGTCCGCCAGCCACAGCGGCGCATCCAGCACCAGCTCTGCCAGTTCGCCGTCAAGCAGCGAAACGCGGCCGGTGATATGGCTGGCGGCGTGATAGATATGCACCGGCTGCCACTGCTGCAGCGGCTGCAGAGTATCCAGTGCGACAATCAGCCGGTGAACGCCCTCTGGCCGCTGCATCTCCAGCAGCCAGTCGCCGCGTTTGATCTGCGTTTTTTCCACTTCGCCGCTGATATTCAGCGCGATACGCTGGCCGCCGCCCGCTTGCTGCGTCGGCTGGTTCTGCGCGTGCAGGCCGCGTACCCGCACCGGCTGGCTAACGCCGGTCAGCCACAGCCGATCGCCGACGCGCACCTCGCCCGCCAGCGCGGTGCCGGTCACCACCAGTCCGGCGCCTTTAATGGTAAAAGCGCGATCGATCGCCAGGCGGAACGGCCGCGCTTCCGCCGCTTCGCAGGTCGGCAGGGCGGCCAGATGGTGCCGCAGTACATCCAGGCCCGCGCCGCTTACCACGCTGACCGGAAAACAGGCGCATGCTTCCCAGCCCAGCTGCTGCATCAACGCCGTAACCTGTTCAGCCACCTCGGCGACGCGCGTTTCCGTTACGCGATCGCTTTTGGTCAGCGCGACGGTCAGCGGCGGCTGGCCTGCCAGCTTCAGCAGCGTCAGATGTTCGCGTGTTTGTGGCATGACGCCATCGTCGCAGGCGACCACCAGCAGCGCATGGTTAATGCCGCCGATGCCGCTGAGCATATTAGCGAGAAACTTTTCATGGCCCGGTACGTCGATAAAGCCCAGCACGCAGCCGTCAGGCTGCGGCCAGTAGGCATAGCCGAGGTCGATGGTCATGCCGCGTTTCTTTTCTTCCGGCAGGCGATCGGCGTCGGTGCCGGTCAGCGCCTGCAGCAGGGCGGTTTTGCCATGATCGACATGGCCCGCAGTGGCAATAATCATGAGGTTAACATCCGCAGAAACAGCGATTCATCGTCGAGACAGCGCAGATCGAGCCACAGACGGCCCTCCTGCAGGCGGCCGATCACCGGCACCTCCAACTGACGCCAGCGCTGCGCCAGCGCGTCCAGCCCGCCGCCGCGTTCCGCCTTCGGCGTAAAGGTAATAGCGTAACTGGGCAGGCGGTCAACCGGCAGCGAACCGCTGCCGATCTGCGAAAAGCAGGGGGCGATCGCCAGCGAAAAGGCGTCGCCCCACTTTGCCTGCAGCGGCGGCAGCAGGCGTTCAGCCAGCGGTAAGAGCGCCGCCCGGTCGCGCGTCAGCAGACGCAGCGTCGGCAGGCTGTCGCATAGCCGTTCCGGCTGGCGGTAGAGCTGCAGTGTGGCTTCCAGCGCCGCCAGCGTCAGCTTGTCAACCCGCAGCGCGCGCTTGAGCGGGTGCTGCTGCAGCCGGGCGATCAGCGCCTTTTTGCCGACGATAATGCCCGCCTGCGGGCCGCCCAGGAGCTTATCGCCGGAGAAGCTCACCAGGCTGACGCCGCTGGCGATCAGCTGCTGCGGCATCGGCTCGGCGGGCAGACCATACTGGCTGAGGTCGATCAGCGAGCCGCTGCCGAGATCGCTTATCACCGGCACGCCCAGCTCTTCGCCCAGCGCCGCCAGTTCCGCCTCATCCACCGCTTTGGTAAAGCCCTGAATCTGGTAGTTGCTGGTATGAACCTTCATCAGCAGCGCGGTCTGTTCGTTCACCGCGCCACGGTAATCTTTCAGGTGGGTGCGGTTGGTGGTGCCCACCTCGTGCAGTCGGCAGCCCGCCTGACGCATCACGTCGGGAATGCGGAAGGCGCCGCCGATCTCCACCAGCTCGCCGCGCGACACCACCACTTCACGGTCCGGCGCCAGCGCCGCCAGCATCAGCAGCACCGCCGCGGCGTTGTTGTTGACGATGCAGGCATCTTCCGCGCCGGTCAGCTCGCAGAGCAGGGCCGCCAGCGCCCGGTCGCGGTGGCCGCGCTCCGCTTCGTCAAGCGCATACTCCAGCGTAACCGCCTGGCGCGCGGTTTGGGTTACCGCTGCAATCGCCGGCTCCGCCAGTAGCGCGCGTCCCAGATTGGTGTGCAGCACGGTGCCGGTCAGGTTGAAGACCGGACGCAGCGCGCTGCGGCTGCGCTGCGCCAGGCGCGTCGCGGCCTCCAGCGGCCAGTCGGCGTGCCAGGCGGGAAACTGTTGCTGTTGTCGAATAAGGTCGCGCGCCTCCTGCTGCATTTCGCGCAGGGTACGGGTAAGCAGGGTCGCGCCATACTGCGCGCTCAAGGTCTGCAGCGCAGGCGTGCGCAGCAGACGATCGATAGCCGGAAGCTGGCTGTATAGTGTACTCATGGCGTCCTTGTACTCAGGCGGCGGGCGGCACCGTGCGGGCAAAGCTGTCGCGCTGGAAGAGTTTTTCCGCCAGTTTTACCAGCGCAGGGCGATCCACGCACCAGTTAGGCGCCACATGCCGAAAATTAATGTAGCCGATGGCGCAGCCGGCGGCGATATCGGCCAGGTTAAGCGGTTCGCCTTTCAGCCAGGCGCCGCTGGCCGCTTCACGCTCCAGCGCGTCGAGCGCGCGCTGAATTTTATGGCGCTGGCGCAGCATCTCTTCCTGCGACTGCTGCTCTGTCGGGCGCATCTGCTCGCGCACGATGAACAGCGCCGCGTCGCAGACGCCGTCAGCCAGCGCCTCCAGCTGACGCACCTTTACCGCTTGCAGCGGGTCGTCGGGCAGCAGCTTCGGCGTTTGTGGCAGGGTTTCCAGCCGGGCGGCGATAATCGGCGAGTCGTACCAGCAGTCGCCGCTGTCGTCGACCAGCGCCGGTACTTTGCCTAATGGATTGTAGTGCGGGACGTGGCTCTCTTCGGACCAGGGGGATTCATTGCTGAATTCAAACGTAATGCCTTTTTCCAACAGGATGATGGAAATTTTGCGCACATAGGGGCTGGTATAGTTGCCGATAAGTTTCATTACGCGTTTCCCTCTCGTGGGTGAGTCAGGGCGCCGCGCCGGCCCGCTGGGCGGCGGCGCGGCCGTCAGAATTACTCCGTGCCCGGGAACAGAAACGGATTCAGGCTGCTGCGGGCGAAACCTTCCTGCTCCATGCGCGCGTCCAGCATCAGCGAGGCGAGATCGTCCGCCACCGGTTCAACGGCGGGGTCTTTCTCCTGCCAGAGCATCTTGAGGTAGGTGCCGCAGTCGCCGCAGCTTTCCGCTTTCACGGCGGCTTTTTCGCTGTCCAGCGACCAATAGTGCAGATCGCGCGTTTGTTCGCAGTTGCTGCATTTGGCGCGCACCACATGCCATTCGCTTTCGCACAGGTTGCAGTGCAGATAGCGCAGGCCGCCGTTCTGCATGCCCATATGCACCACGCTGGTTACCGGTACGCTGTTGCACACCGGGCAGAACTGACGCTGTTCGCCATATTCCGCGCGCGCTTTGCCCGGGATCAGCGCTGCCATCTGCGCCCAGTAAACCGACAGCGCCGCCCAGATAAAGGGCGCTTTATCGCTGCTGACTTTGGCGAAATCGTGCGCCAGCAGGGCGGAAGCAAGCGCCTCCAGCTCCGGCGCAGACGTTTTCTCCAGGTTTTCCAGCACCGCCAGCGCCTGGCCGGTCATCTCCGGCTTCAGCTCGGCGATCAGCGAATGCAGCAGCCGCTGCCAGTGCGCATCGCGCGGCAGGGTGCTGACATCCAGCGGCGGCCTGCCAGCGGCGGCCGATTCCACCAGGCGCCCATGGAGATCCATGTGCAGGGGATGGTCATACAGCACGATCTCCTGTGCCTCGGCGATAAAGGCGGCGAAGCGCAGATAGTCGCCCAGCGGATTTTTCTCCGCCAGCTGGCGCAAACGCGCGGCGCGGCGGCTGTATAAATTTTTCAGCCTGGGGAAAAGTAACGGCGGAATCATATCCGCCGTTGTTCTGTCGCTTTTCTCCAGCTGTTCTTGCGGGATAATGCGAATAGTCATCAGGGACGTTTATCCTGTTGTGTCGGTTGGCTCTGCTGTTCGCGCACCGCGCGATACCAGCGAGGGTGGTGCTTTTTCGCCCAGATCGGCGTAACCCAGCCTTCCACCATCGCCGTCAGCGTGCCTTTTACCCACAGCGCGGCGTAAATATGCACCATAATCACGATGATCAGGCCCACCGCCGACACTGAATGCACCAGTAACGCCAGCCGAATCAGCGGGATGGGAAAGGCACCGGCGAAGTAAGGACGCCAGATGACAATACCACTCGCCAGCAACAGCAGCAGACTGATAATAGCAGCCCAGAATACACACTTCTGCCCGAAATTATAGCGGCCGGTATCGCCGACCTCCTCATTCATGGCGATTTTATGGATATTCTTTGCCCACAACAGATCGTCGCGGTTAACCAGGTTGTGTTTCCAGTAGCGCAGAAACATCAGCATAAAGGCGAGAAACATCGCCACGCCGACAAAGGGGTGCAGGATGCGCGCCAGCTGCGGCGTGCCCAGCACATTCATCAACCAGTTAAACGACGGGAAGAAAAACCCCAGGCCGCTGAGGGCGGCGAACACGAAGCAGAACGCCACAATCCAGTGGTTGATGCGTTCCGGCGCGCTGTAGCGCACAATCAGGTCGCGCTTCTTCATGATTTACGCTCCTCTTTCTCCTGCTGATCTTCATCCTCGTCATCGCTGACGCGGTTTGGACCGACGCCCACATAGTGGAACACCGAGGCGGCGAAGGTGGCCGCGAAGCCAATGGCCGCCAGCGGTTTCCAGATGCCTTTCCAGAAGGTTACCGCCGGGCTGATGGACGGGTTGTCCGGCAGCCCGTGGTAAAGCTGCGGCTTGTTAGCGTGGTGCAGCACATACATAACGTGCGTGCCGCCGACGCCCGCCGGATCGTAGAGACCGGCGTTTTCATAGCCGCGCGTCTTCAGCTCGTCGACGCGGCCCGCCGCCAGCTGCTGCATATCCGCTTTGCTGCCGAAGTGGATAGCGCCGGTCGGACAGGTTTTCACGCACGCCGGCTCCTGGCCGACGTTAACGCGATCGACGCAGAGGGTGCATTTATAGACGCGGTTGTCGTCCTTATTCAGACGCGGCACATCGAACGGACAGCCGGCGATGCAGTAGCCGCAGCCAATGCAGTGTTCCGACTGAAAATCGACGATGCCGTTGGCGTACTGAATAATCGCCCCTTCCGCCGGACAGGCCTTCAGGCAGCCCGGATCGGCGCAGTGCATGCAGCCATCCTTGCGGATCAGCCACTCCAGCCGGCCGTTCTCCTCCACTTCCGAAAAGCGCATCACCGTCCAGGATTTGGCGGTCAGATCGGCGGGGTTATCGTACACCCCGACGTTATGCCCCACCTCATCACGGATGTCGTTCCACTCCGAACAGGCCACCTGGCACGCCTTGCAGCCGATACAGGTGGTGACGTCGATCAGCTTCGCCACCTCCTGCTGATGGTCACGCGTCTGCGGCGGCGGCGTTAAGCCGTTTGTCGCGGAGCGACGAATAATGTCTTGCGACTGGTAAGCCATAATCGTTCTCCGTTACACCTTTTCCACGTTAACCAAAAACGCCTTGAACTCCGGCGTCTGCGTATTGGCGTCGCCGACAAATGGCGTCAGCGTGTTGGCGATAAAGCCTTTTTTCGCCACGCCCTGATAGCCCCAGTGAATCGGGATACCGATGGTGTCGACCTGTTTGCCGTCCACGTCCAGCGTGCGGATGCGTTTGGTGACCACCGCTTTGGCTTTGATATAGCCGCGGTTAGAACTGACTTTCACCGTATCGCCCTGCACAATGCCGAGCTTGCCCGCCAGCCGCTCGCCGATTTCGACAAACTGCTCCGGCTGTGCGATAGCGTTAAGCCGTGCATGCTTGGTCCAGTAGTGGAAATGCTCGGTAAGACGGTAGGTGGTGCCGACATACGGGAACTGCTCCGCCTTGCCCATCGCCGCCAGATCGTCTTTAAACACGCGCGCCGCCGGGTTCGAGATCACCTTCGGATGCAGCGGGTTGGTGCCGATCGGCGTTTCAAACGGCTCGTAGTGTTCCGGGAACGGCCCTTCCGCCAGTTTGTCGATGGCGAACAGGCGGCCCATCCCCTCCGGCTGCATGATAAACGGCCCGACATCGCTGCCCGGCGCGGCGGTGCTGTAGTCCGGCACATCGATACCGGTCCACTTCGCGCCGTCCCAGCGCAGCAGCGCCCGTTTCGGATCCCAGGGGTTGCCCTGCGGGTCGGCGGAGGCGCGGTTGTAGAGAATGCGGCGGTTCAGCGGCCATGCCCAGCTCCAGTTCGGCGTGTTGCCGAGGCCGGATGGATCGCTGTTGTCGCGGCGCGCCATCTGGTTGCCTTCCGGCGTCCAGCTGCCGGCGAAGATCCAGCAGCCGCTGGCGGTGGTGCCGTCATCGCGCAGGTGCGCGAAGGTGCTGAGCTGTTGGCCTTTTTTCACCAGCAGCTGGCCTTTATCGTCATAGATATCAGCCAGCGCCCGGCCATTGCTTTCACGCGCCACTTCTTCCGCCGCCGGGTTTTCCGGGGTCAGGTAATCCCAGCTCATGTTCAGCACCGGCTCCGGCGTCGCGCCGCCTTCGGTCGCATACATCTCGCGCAGACGCAGATAGATACCCGCGAGGATTTCGCCGTCGTTCAGCGCTTCACCCGGGGCGTCAGCGCCTTTGTAGTGCCACTGCAGCCAGCGCGCGGAGTTAACAATGGAGCCGTTCTCTTCCGCAAAGCAGGTGGAGGGCAGGCGGAACACTTCGGTCTGAATCTGCGACGGATCGACATCGTTAAATTCGCCGTGGTTCTGCCAGAAGGTCGCCGTTTCGGTGTTCAGCGGATCGATAGTGACGAGGAATTTCAGCTTCGACAGCGATTCGATCACCTTGCGTTTATTCGGGAACGACGCCACCGGGTTAAAGCCCTGGCAGAGATAGCCATTGACCTTGCCCTGTTTCATCATCTCGAAATATTGCAGAACGTCGTAGCCTTTATCCCACTTCGGCAGCCAGTCAAAGCCCCAGCTGTTTTCGCGCTGTGCCTTTTCGCCAAAGAACGCCTTCATCATGCTGACGAAGAATTTCGGGTAGTTGCTCCAGTAGTTCACCTGGCCCGGCAGCGTCGCTTTCGGCGTGTTGGCGCTGAGATAGCTTTGCAGATCGGTCTGTTTCTCCGACGGCAGGGTCATATAGCCGGTCAGGCTCTGCGACAGCAGGCCGAGATCGGTCAGTCCCTGAATGTTGGAGTGGCCGCGCAGGGCGTTGATGCCGCCGCCCGCCATGCCCATATTGCCCAGCAGCAGCTGGATCATCGCCATGGTACGGATGTTCTGGGCGCCGACGGAGTGCTGCGTCCAGCCCAGCGCATAGAGGAACGACGCGGTGCGATCGTGGGCGCTGGTTTCCGCCAGCAGTTCGCAGACGTGCAGGAAATCTTTGCGCGGCGTACCGCAGATGTTTTCTACCATCTCCGGCGTATAGCGGCTGACATGCGCTTTCAGCAGGTTCCAGACGCAGCGCGGATGACTCAGGGAGGGATCGCGTTTGGCGAAGCCATCCTCGCCCAGCTCGTAGTTCCAGCTGGTTTTGTCATATTTACGCGTCGCTTCGTCGTAGCCGCTGAACAGGCCATCGTCGAAGTGGAAATCTTCACGCACGATCAGGCTGGCGTTGGTATACGCCTCGACATACTCGCGGTTGATTTTATTGTGGCTAATCAGGTACAGCAGAACGCCCGACAGAAAAGCGATGTCGGTGCCGGAACGAATTGGCGTATAGAAATCCGCCACCGATGCGGTGCGCGTAAAGCGCGGATCGATGACAATCAGTTTGGCTTTGTTGTGGATTTTGGCTTCCATCGCCCAGCGGAATCCCACCGGATGCGCTTCTGCCGCATTTCCGCCCATCACCACGATCAGGTTCGCATTTCGGATATCAACCCAGTGGTTGGTCATCGCACCGCGACCAAATGTTGGAGCAAGACTTGCTACCGTTGGTCCGTGTCAGACGCGCGCCTGGTTATCGACAGCCAGCATGCCGAGCGATCGGGTAAATTTCTGGGTTAAATAGCCGGTTTCGTTACTGGAGGCGGAGGCACAGAGCATGCCCGTGGTCAGCCAGCGGTTTACCGTTACGCCTGCGTCGTTTTTCGCTACGAAGTTGGCGTCGCGGTCAGCCTTCATCAGTTTGGCGATGCGTGTAAAGGCATCATCCCAGCTGATTCGCTGCCACTTATCGGAGCCGGGCGCGCGGTATTCCGGGTATTTGAGTCGGCTTTCACTGTGAACGAAATCGAGCAGGCCGGCGCCTTTCGGGCAGAGCGCCCCACGGCTGACGGGATGATCCGGATCCCCTTCAATATGAAAAATGGTCTCTTTTGCGTTTTTGGCGCCGTCGCCGAGGCTGTACATAAGCAGCCCACAGCCTACTGAACAGTAAGTGCAGGTATTACGGGTTTCGCGGGCGCGCAGTAATTTATACTGGCGCGTTTCCGCCAGCGCGACTTCCGGCATAAAGCCGAGCGCCGCCGCCGTGGTGCCTGCCATACCGCCAGCGCAGATCTTGAAGAACTTTCTTCTGCTGACTTGCATGGTTTTTCCTTGTGGAACGACATTGCTGTTTTAGTGGTTATCGGTAGCCCGCATTTTTTGTGCAGTGATTTTTTTGCGATGTGCGGGTCACAGGTTCAGAATTGCGAAGCAAATCCCAAATTGATAAGCGGCCTAAGATTACCACTTAATCTGTGTGGTTGTTATAACCAGGTAGACGTAAATTGAAATTTCACGATCAACAAAGCGACGAAGCTGTGAGCAGCTTCACAGGAGCAAGCGAAGCGCAGGTGTGGCAGCGTGATGCGCTAACGGAATCCCGCAACGACTGGCTTGCCGACGAGGTACCGGTCGCGCTGGTTTATAACGGCATTTCGCACGTGGTGATGATGAGTACGCCGAAAGATCTGGAAGCGTTTGCGCTCGGATTTTCGCTCTCCGAAGGGATTATCGCCGCGCCGGAAGAGATTTACGGCATGGATGTGGTGCCGGGCTGCAACGGCATCGAAGTGCAGGTTGAACTCTCCAGCCGCCGCTTTATGGCGCTAAAAGCGCAGCGGCGCGCGATGGCCGGGCGTACCGGCTGTGGCGTCTGCGGCGTTGAGCAGCTCAATGAGATCGGCAAGCCGATCCAACCGCTGCCGTTCAGCCAGACGTTCAACCTTAGCCTGCTGGACACGGCGCTGCGCCAGCTGAAAGAGTATCAGCCGGTAGGGCAACTGACCGGCTGCACCCATGCGGCTGCCTGGATCGATGAGACAGGGCAGCTGGCGGGCGGTTGCGAAGATGTCGGCCGTCACGTGGCGCTGGATAAGCTGCTCGGCTATCGCAGCCGTCGCGGCTGGACGCAGGGCGCGGCGCTGGTTTCCAGCCGCGCCAGCTATGAGATGGTGCAGAAATCGGCGATGTGCGGCGTGGAAATCCTGTTCGCCGTATCGGCGGCCACCCGGCTGGCGGTGGACGTGGCGGAGCGCAGCAATCTGACGCTGGTGGGCTTCAGCAAACCGGGCCGCGCCACGATCTATACCCATCCGCAGCGGCTGATCCCCGCAACGCAGGATTAAGCGCGCGCCTTCTACATTTATCCGCAGCGGCTGATTCCCACCATGCCGGATTAAGCGCGCCGCCGCGCCGCCCCCTGTGATCATTCTTAGTAGATGATTTTAGTAACACAGGATTAAGCGCGCCGCAGGGAGCGGTTTTGTGCGCCGGCGCGCTATTTCTCGCCGCACCGCGCGCGACGTTAAGTTGTTTCTTAAGCGCGCGACATATTTATTTTCGGCGCTGAGGCGCGCCCGAATAATTGTGGGGTTGATAACGCGTCATTTATATTTCCCGATCGCGGCGTTAGTAAAGCGCCGCTTATATTTTCCGACGCATATTCGCGCGCCGTTTGCCCTGCTTTTTAGCGCCGCCGCCGATCAACCTGATAAAAACAAACAGGCTGGAGTGGCGTCTGTCGATTATAAGAGAGATTAAGCCCGCGGGCAGATCGCCACGGCGCGGCCTGCCGACGATGCGATAACTCTGAAAGCGCGTCGCGGAAAGCGGCGGCGCGGTGTTGGCGCAGATGGCCGTAAAGCGCTGACGCGGCGAAAACCGAACGCTCCGGGCGGTGTCGGATAGCCTACGGCAAAAGCGCCCCTGCGCTACCGCCGGCCCACCCTTGTCGCCGGGCATGCCGTGGCGCTTTTGCGTATTTTCAAATAGTTGTGTTTATCCGCTGATTCGTCCACTCTGCTATACCCCTATAATGAGAGGGGCATTGATTATCCTTTTCCCGATCACTAATTTAACTATAATGATCCAACTGCTTACGCGGTGCTTACAACGAAGAGTGCCGCTCCTACAATAAATGGAGATGATGAACATGAGTTATTCACTGCCATCCCTGCCTTACGCATACGACGCACTGGAACCGCATTTCGACAAGCAGACGATGGAAATCCATCACACCAAACACCACCAGACCTACGTTAACAACGCTAACGCAGCGCTGGAAGGCACCGAATTCGCTGACCTGCCGGTTGACGAGCTGATCACCAAACTGGATCTGGTTCCGGCAGAGAAGAAAACCGTACTGCGCAACAACGCGGGCGGCCACTACAACCACAGCCTGTTCTGGAAAGGCCTGAAAACCGGCACCACTCTGCAGGGCGACCTGAAAGCTGCTATCGAAAAAGATTTCGGCAGCGTTGAGAAGTTTCAGGAAGAGTTCGAGAAAGCTGCAGCAACCCGCTTTGGTTCAGGCTGGGCGTGGCTGGTGAAAAAAGGCGACAAACTGGCCGTGGTCTCTACCGCAAACCAGGACAGTCCGCTGATGGGCGAAGCGATCTCCGGCGCTTCCGGCTACCCGATTCTGGGTCTGGATGTCTGGGAACACGCTTACTACCTGAAGTATCAGAACAAACGTCCTGACTACATCAAAGCGTTCTGGAACGTAGTGAACTGGGACGAAGCGGCTGCACGTTTTGCTAACGCGAAATAAGCGTTAACCGCGCATCAATATCGGCCGGCGGAGCAGCAGCTCCGCCGGCTTTTTAATTTAAAAGGTATCTCATTGAGCCTTTGTTTAATTATTTTGTGAACCAGACCCGACCTGAATAAAAATTGCCGCCGCGCTAAATCTATTAGCGCAATATTAACGTCCTGTTGATATTTTAGCGCTTAATATTGGCGCATGTTTCTTTCCTATTAATAAATAACATGTCGACCATTACACATAGCCCAACGCCGGACATATCCAGCGGCTCGCTTTTTTTCCAGTTAACGCGCGGTCAATTTAAGCCAAATAAACTGTGGGAGTGCCGCCGCTTCCGCACCAAGTTTTTATTGCGCTCGCTGGCGTTCCCCGTCACTACTTTTTCCTATATGGCGCAGATGTCGCGGCTGCCGGCGATGCGCCAGGCGCTGACCATTCAGGGGCTGCTGCCGGCGAAAATCCATCGCCCGTATCTCTGCGCGCATTTCAGCGTGAAGCAGCGCGCTCAGGCGCTGCTCGATCACTATGGCACTGTGCAGCAGCTGCCGCGCGCGCTTTACCAGCTGTTCTTATCGCCGGTCGATCACACTCTGGCGCGCCTGCACGGCAAAAACGACGAGCTGTTTGAGGTGATCTGCAGCAGCGGCCGTTTCGACCGCGAAGGGGAAATCACGCTGGTGTTGCTCTATAACGGCATCACCATCGCATCACTGTCATTCTCATTTATCCGTCAGGCGGCGAGGCTGGGGCTGCTGATCGGCGGGCTGCAGGGGCCGCGTAAAACGGTAGACGCCAGCGTGATCCGCGACGCCACGAAAGCGAGTCACGGCCTGTTTCCCAAGCGCGTACTGCTGGAGACGCTGTTTTGCCTTGCCGCACGCTGCGGCGTACAGCAGATCGAGGCCGTCGGCGACGAGACCCACGTATTCCGCAGCCTGCGCTACCGTCACAGTAAAAAAGCGCTGTTCCACGCCAGCTACAGCGAGTTCTGGCTGTCGCTGAATGGCGAGGCGTTGAACAATGGCCTGTACCGGCTGCCGCTGGCGATGCCGCGCAAGCCGCTGGAGGAGATAGCCAGCAAAAAACGCGCCGAATATCGTCGTCGCTATGAATTTATGGATAGCCTGGAGCAGCAGTTATCTGAGGCGATAGCGGGCGAGTGCGGCCGGGCGTAATCAACCCGGCCGGCAGGGTCAGAAAGCTTTTGGCGCGTAGCCGGTCATCTCTTTCAGGCCCATCTCTTTGCCCAGCGCGGTCATCGGATGCACCACCACCAGGCCGCGCACGCTTTTCTTCAACGCGCCCATATTCGCCTGCTCTTTTTTGGTGATCGCCCGGCTGAAGGGCAGCTTTTGCAGCTTCTGCGCTTCTTTGCTCAGCTTCTGGTCGCGCACGTCGCGCAGACGCTCGATCTCGGCGATCAGCGTCTCTTTTTCTTTCAGCAGCGCGCCGAGTTTCTCCGCATCGCCCGATTCCAGCAACATCGGCTCTTTACGATTGAGCGCATCCAGCTGATCGCTGAGGCGCTTGATTTCGGCTTTTTCCTGCTCTTTCATGACGGTTACCTGTACTGATGATTAATCGATATGATACACGAAAAGCGGAAAGGGGCGGGGCTACTTTTTGAAAGCCTGCTTCAGGCTGATACGCGAGATCAGCTCCGTCAGGGAGAGGACCATCGTCGATCGCAGCACCTGTTGATAGCGCTGCTGCTGCATGGCGCGCAGCTGCTCATCGTCGTCGGAAAAGTCGGGGCGGGGCGGCCAGGCGCTGACGCAGTGCAGCTCGCCAAATGGGCCGAGAATTTCGTCATCGCTGAAACGGTAGTCGCTGCCGTCGTGATTCAGCTCCTCGCGCAGCGCCATCAGCAGCTCGCAGTCTTCATACTCATGGCGGCTGATCACGCCGAGGCCGTAGATCAGCTTCAGCCGCACCGACAGTTCGCCCAGCGGCCCGTCGCCGAGCAGTAACGGCTCGACGGCGTATTTCACCGCGTAATCATCCTTGCGAAACACCTGAAGCACCAGCAGGTTGACCGCTTCGGTCAGCAGCTCAACGGCGGCAATCAGGAAGCTTCTTACCGAACGTCCGGCATTCAGGCGCTCCAGCACCCGATTTTCAAAAGCCTGCTTCTCTTCCATTGTTGCCTGTACATTTATCATTCTGCGCGGGGGCACAGCCAGGCTGTGCCCTTGTTGCTCACCGTTATTCAGCATCGGCAGCGTGCGCATTATGGCATTGCGTCATAGGCCTTAACCACTGCCGCGACGACCTCGCTGTTCTCGTCCAGGCCGGAAACCTGCGCCAGCGCCGCCTGCGGGCCGACTTTTTCCAGCAGCGCCTCCAGCTCCTGCGCCTGCGGATCCTGCGCGCTGCGATAGCGCATGGCGGCGGCGATGCCTTTCACCAGGTTCGTGTGCGGCAGCTGATACTCCAGCGTGCCGAGTGTCGGCTTGATCAGACGGTCGCCCGCGCTCAGCTTGCGCAACGGCTGGCGGCCGACGCGCTCAACGTCATCCTTCAGGTAAGGGTTTTCAAAGCGGGTAAGGATTTTTTCGATATAGGCGGCATGTTTCTCCGCATCGAAGCCGTAGCGCTTGATCAGCACCGCGCCGCTCTCTTGCATCGCCCCTTTCACCACGCTACGTACCGCCGGATCGAGAATGGCGTCGCGAATGGTCTGATGCCCGGCCAGCTGGCCGAGATAGGCGGTGATCGCATGGCCGGTGTTCAGGGTAAACAGCTTGCGCTCAACGAACGCCATCAGATTATCGGTTAGCTCCATGCCCGGAATGGCGGGCAGATCGCCTTTAAACTGGGTTTTATCGACGATCCACTCGCTGAAAGTCTCTACGGTCACTTCCAGCGGATCGTTGCTGCCCGCTTCACCCGGCGGCACGATGCGGTCAACGGCGGAATCGACAAAGCCGACGTGCGCCTCGACCCAGGCGTGATACTGCGCCGGCAGGGCGGCCAGCACGTGATCTTTCAGCTGGCTGGTGCCGCGCACCATATTTTCACAGGCGATAATGTTTAACGGACGGGTGATGCCGTTATCGCTGCGCAGGGCGAGGCCGCGCGCGATGCTGCCGGCGATACGCGCCAGGATTTGCGGGCCGACCGCGGTGGTGACAATATCGACTTCCGCGATCAGCGTAATCACCTCGTCGCTGGTGCTGTTGACGGCGCTGACGCCGGTCACGGTTTCCACCTGCGCCTGCTCGCCGACAACATGCACCGGGTACTGATGACGGGCGTTCAGCGCATCCAGCACCGCCTGATTAACGTCAGCAAACACCAGTTCAATGCCGGCGTCCGCCAGCAGCTTGCCGATAAACCCACGACCGATATTACCGGCGCCGAAATGTAATGCTTTCATCGTTGCGATAACCTTTAAAAAAAGAGAGGGGCAAGTCCGCCTTGCCCGAAGAAGGGGCCGGGCAGAGCGGCCCCTCAGCGTATACGATCGATCAGGCCGGCTGACCGGTCAGCAGATCCAGCACTTCCTGCACGCTGTTGGTGGTGGCGAGACGCGCGATTACGCTTTCGTCATCCAGTGCGTTGGTCAGGCTGGTGATCACCTGAATATGCTCGTTGTTGCGGGCGGCAATGCCGATCACCAGGCGGGCGATGTCATCCTCTTCTTCGCCGAAGCGCACGCCCTGCGGATACTGGCAGAACACCACGCCGGTTTTCAGCACGCGATCTTTCGCTTCGACCGTACCGTGCGGCACCGCAATGGATTCGCCCAGGTAGGTCGGGGTCAGTTTCTCACGTTCCAGCATCGCCTCGACATATTCTGGCTCAACATAACCGCCTTTCACCAGCTGCTCGCCGGCGAAGCGAATCGCCTCTTCCTTACTGGCGGCGTGCTGGCCAAGGAACACATTGCTGGCGCCCAGCTTAAACAGATGATCGTTGCTGCTGTCGTAGCTGTCGCTCAGCGCCGCGTTAACCTTTTCGCGGTGGCCCGCGCTGCGCTGTGCTTCCGCCAGGCGTGAGGTCAGATCGCTGTAGAGGCCGCTGTCGAGGAAGTTATTCAGCGAAATATGCTGTGCATGCGGCGCCTGGCGCATGGCGCGCTCGGTCAGGTCGCGGTGAGTAATCACCAGGTCGACGTCGCCCGGCAGGGCGTTGATGGCGGTATTGGTGACAGAGATCTGCGTCAGCCCGGCATCCTGCACTTTTTTCCGCAGCACGCCTGCGCCCATGGCGCTGGAGCCCATACCGGCGTCGCAGGCGACGATGATTTTACGCACATGGCTCAAATCGCCGTTCATGCCGGCGGCCGCAGCGACAGGCGCACCCGCCTGACCTTTGGACTGCGCTTTCATATCCTGCATACGGCGAGTCGCCGCTTCGATATCGTCTTCCTCTTTCACCTTGCTGGTTTTCAGCAGCACTGCCGAAACCACAAAAGAGACCGCGAAGGCTGCGACGATCGCCGCGATATTGGCGAAGTAAGCGCCTTTCGGCGTCATTGCCAGCACCGCCAGAATAGAGCCAGGCGAAGCGGGAGAGACCAGGCCGCCGTTCAGCAGCGTCAGGGTGAAGACACCGGTCATGCCGCCGAGGATAACGGCGATCAGCAGGCGTGGCGCCATCAGCACATACGGGAAGTAGATTTCATGGATGCCGCCAAGGAAGTGAATAATGGCGGCACCGCTCGCTGACTGTTTTGCGTTGCCGCGGCCGAAGAACATATAGGCCACCAGCACGCCCATGCCCGGACCCGGGTTGGCTTCAATCAGGAAGAATATGGATTTGCCGGCTTCGCTGGCCTGCTGGATGCCCAGCGGCGAGAAGATGCCGTGGTTAATGGCGTTATTCAGGAACAGGATCTTCGCCGGTTCAACGAAAATCGAGGTCAGCGGCAGCAGGTTATTCTGCACCATGATGTTCACGCCGGCGGCGAGAAGATGGGAGAGGCCTTCCACCAGCGGACCGATGGCGAGGAACGCCAGAATCGCCAGCAGCATACCGATAATGCCCGCCGAGAAGTTGTTGACCAGCATCTCGAAGCCGCTTTTGATTTTGCCGTCGACCGCGCGGTCAAACGTTTTGATCGCCCAGCCGCCCAGCGGACCGGCAATCATCGAGCCGAGGAACATCGGCATATCCGCGCCGACGATCACGCCCATGGTAGTGATTGCGCCCACGACGCCGCCGCGATCGCCGCCAACCAGGCGCCCGCCGGTATAACCGATCAGCAGCGGCAGCAGGTAGGTGATCATCGGGCCGACCAGCTTCGCCAGCGTTTCGTTCGGCATCCAGCCGGTAGGAATAAACAGCGCGGTGATGATACCCCAGGCGATAAACGCCCCGATATTCGGCATCACCATGTTGCTCAGAAAACGACCAAAGCTTTGAACCTTGACCTTGACAGATGAGGACATAAAAACACACCTCTTATTGTTACGCGCTGACAAATAAGAGAGCGCGTGATTTTGTTAGGACGCTACGGCGGGACGCCGTCGGATTACTGTATGCAGGCGGACTCTAGCACGCGATTATGACGCTGCGTAGTAAGCGCCCTGAAGTGATAAAGATCACAATCAGAGGTAGGTTATCGGACCAAATTTAGTGACTCAGATCACAGAAAGGCGCGGATCGAAAAGGCAAATGGGGAAATTAGCGGCGAAGAGTGACGGCTAAATGTGATTAGCATCACATTTTATAAGGTGTGGTTTGTTTCATAAATGTGACGAGAATCACAATAAACTTTTGGTCGAAAATGCGCCGGATCACATTTTTGCCTGGCCCGAAACCGGCACATAGCATGCCGCTTTTTTGCGCAACCGCTCGGTAGCAGTTCTGAACCCTTTCTCAGCGCAGCGGCGAAAATCATCACAGCCATGATTTCTCGTCACAGGCGGAAACCAGGCGTGAATAATGAAGAAAGCGCGGAAAAGGCAGGCAACAGGGCGAAAGGCGGCCAAAGAGCGGCCAGCGGGAGATCGCCAGGTAAGCCGGGATAGCCGAAATAGCAGAGATGGCCGGGACAGCAGCGACAGCAGGGAAAGCCGGGATAGCCGAAATAGCAGAGATGACAGAGATGGCCGGGACAGCAGAGATAGCAGGGAAAGCAGGGATAGCAGCGATAGCCGGGATACAGCAGGGAAAGCCGGGATAGCCGAAATAGCAGAGATGACAGAGATGGCCGGGACAGCAGAGATAGCAGGGAAAGCAGGGATAGCAGCGATAGCCGGGATAACGAAAACAGGGGTATAGCGGGAGAAACCGGGCGGCGGGAAAAGATGACCCAACCGTGCGGGAAAAGGGGCGCCGACCAGATACCGGCGGCGCCCGCTGCGGCTTACTGGAAGCCGCCCTGTACCGCGCTTTGCGCCTGGGTTAGCGCCTGCGCTTTCGCCGAGACGTTGCTCATCAGCGTGTTGTACTGACTTGCCTGCTCCTGCGTCGGGAACTGTACGCCGTTATCGTTAAAGGTCACGCGCGTCCCCTGCTGCTGCAGGAAATCACCGGTCTGCACCACATCCTGGCTCAGCGACTGCAGCGCCGGCAGCAGCGGCATCAACGAGGCGGCAGGCTGGGTCACCACTTTGGTATACACGCGATCGTAGACCGTTTTTAAATCATCCGGCTGTTTCAGCGCCGCCTTGCTGCCGTCCGCCTGGGTTTTGGCGTTCTGGATCTGCTGCGTCAGCACGCTAAGCGAACCGCTCGCCTGGCGCAGCGCGTCGCGGCGCGTCAGGTAATCCTGCGGCAGGCGGATGGCGGATAGCTCGTCCACCACCGGACGCAGCCCCTGATCCACGGCTTTGTTCACCTGCTGCGAAAAATCATAAATAATGGCGTAGTCGTTGGCGTAGTTACCAAAGCGCTGTTTCTGATCTTCGCTGAGCGCCGGCAGATGTTCGCCGCTACGCATCACGGTATTCTGTAAAAAGTCACTAAAAGCCTTGCGCTGTTCACCCTCTTTATCACCGCAGCCGGTGAGCTGCAGAATGACCAGCAAAGCTGCCAACGGCAGCCACAGGCGCATCCAGACGCGGGAAACTCCGGTCGCCATAGCGTTTACTCCTGTAAATTAACGAACTATCTATTTGATTAGGCAGCGAGGCTGCCGCCCTGAGGTGCCTAAAGCATAGATCAATGCGATTAGGCTGAATATGACTATTGAATAATTAACGCGAATTAGCGCGCAGCTGCGTACATTTTTTAAGCAGGAAACAGGCCAGAAAAAAAGGGCGCCGCCGGGGCAAAGGTACAGGCGGAAGCAAGATCGAAAAATAGTCAAAAAACGGGCGGCAAAACGCCAGCAATAGTCTAATACTTAAATTCCGATTTATGTTGCACTGTCCTGACCTCGTACCCTTGCAACAAACCGGCATTCTGAGCCTGGGTTTCAGGCTCTTGTCTCTGTCCTCTTTCACGTTGTTCATAGTGAGTTTTAGGAGTTTGCTATGGAAGTAAAAGATCCCATGGTTGAGTTACTCAGCAGTCTTGAGCAAATTGTTTTGACACGGAATGTTGGCGATACCTTTTCTGCGCAGCAAGAAAAAATGGTTTCAACACCAGAACCACAACGCCTGCGCGAAATGACCGGCATGAAAATTGATGAATTTGCCCGCGTGATGGGCGTGAGCGTCTCTTCAGTGAAGAGCTGGGAAGCGAGACGCACCCGCCCGTCAGGTAGCGCACAGAAACTGATGCAGCTGCTGCATTCCAATCCGTATCTGGGCCGTCAGCTGCTCGACTGAGTGCGCAAACAGTAAAAAACCGGTGTGCAAACACCCAAAAACCCGCCGGATGGCGGGTTTTTTCGTTTCAGACCAGCGGATGAAGCGGATGCTCGTTCAGGTCAGGCGGCACGGGCAGCGCGTAATTTAACGTCGCTTCCGCGCCGCGCGCCGCCAGGCTCCAGGTATCGCCAGCGGCAGCAAGCGTCAGGCTGACCGGCTCTGTCGCGACGTGCAGCGCTTTCACTCCCGCCGCGCTTTCCTCTTCCGTTGGTGCCAGCAGCGCCGCGATGGCGTTTTCCCCGCCGCTCAGGCCGAGGCTGGCCAGCGTGGCCGACGGCGCGCCATCTTCTGAAGGGGTCAGAGAGATCGCTTGCTCCGGATGGGCGAGATCAACGTGGCTGGCGAACGCGACGCCCTCGCCGAGCTGGAAATCGAGCGGGTTATCCGCGCGGATGCTCCAGTCGCCCCATTCGGGATCGGTAAAGGTGATGACGGCGGAGAGCTGATGCTCGCCGTCGGAGATCTGCGCCAGGGTATCGGCAGGGATCAGCACTTTCCAGCGGCCGGCGCTGTCGCTGGTGGCTTCCCAGCGCAAATCATCCAGCGTCAGCACCACGGTATGACCCGTCTCCAGGTAACGCGTGGTGCCGGTAACGATCATCGGCTCCGCTGCCTCGGCAGGCTCAATGAGGTTGTCGCCCAGCGGATCGATGGCGATTTGCGGCTCGTAGGCGCTGCCGAAACCGTCTTCGGTAAGCTCCAGATTGCGCGCGACCACCACGCTTTGCTGGCCCGGCTCGCCCAGCGTGACGGTCAGGATCTCATTGCCATACCTCTCCAGCGCCTGCATATCGGTGGCGGGCAGGGCCAGGTGCCAGCGCGGGTTCTCCGCGTCGCCGCCCAGCGAAGTTTGATAGTGCCGGCCGTTAAATTCGATATTTACCCGCGTGCCGGGAGGCGCGACGCTGGCGTCCAGCACGCCGCCGCTCAGCGTCAGACCGTGATCATCGCTCTCTGGCGTAATGATCACATTCGCGTAGCCGACTTCATCCAGCGTCACGCCGAACAGCGGGGCGGCGGGATGGCTGTTCAGCGTCAGGTCGGCGCTGTCATGCAGGCCGTTCCACTGCGCTGTCACTGTGGTTGCCCCGTCGGGCAGAGCGCGGAGAGCGTCATCGGGAATTCTGACCATCCAGCGATTGTCGGTCACTTCGGCGTCGTAGGCAATGCCGTTCAGGGTGACGATAATATGGCTGGCCTTATTGCCGCTAAAGGTGCCGGTAATAAAATAGTAGGGCCGAATATCATCGGTGCGGGTAATTGCATCTGCGCCCCATATCGGATCGATGGCAAGAAAGTGGCCGCCGGGGGGCACCGCCGGATCAAAATTAATCAGCACGCTATCGCCCGCCGCGTCGCCGTTGGCTTTATTGGTGACGGTCGCCTCGAAGATGGCACTACTGCCGCTGCTGAAATCGGGGGGATTATCCGCCGGGATGGTCACCTGCCACTCTCCCTGATGCACCGCGCCAACCCACACCCAGTCGCCCGCCTGCAGCCAGACTTCACTGCCGTCGGCAACGTGATCGGCGCGGCCGCTCACCGTGAGGCCGCTGAGCCGATCGAGCGTCAGGCGGCCATAATCCTCCAGCGAATCGATGCTAAGCGTCGCGACATTCTCCGCAGCGCTGTCGGGCGCGACCGTCACCCAACGCTCGCCGGAGAGGGCAGAATCGCTCCAGCGATCGTCGCCGGGGAAGGTCACTTCGATGCGCAGCGCGCCGGCCGGTAAGTTTTGTAGATCGGAAGCGGAGAGCGAGGTGCGCCATTCGCCGTTTTCATCGATGTGGCCGAAGAAGATATGGTCGGGCAACGCATCCGGGAAGCGGACCTCCACTGTCTGGCCGACCGGCACGTTCAGGGTGTCGCCGGTGATAAACAGTGCCGTGTTTTTCTCACGCGCGTTGAGGATGTCATCGCCCGATACCGGATTGATCACCACCTGCGACCAGCCGCTATTCTCAAAGCCGTTATAGTGAAGCGTTTTGCTCAGCGCGGCGGTTTCGCCGCGCCCGTTGGTGACGCTCAGCACCAGCGGCACATCGCCGACCGGCTGTGCAAGCAGCGAATGCGGTGCCACCGGCAGCCGCCAGGCACCGTTTTCATCGATGCGCGCCTGGTAGTGCAGCTCGCCGATGGCAATATCAAGCAGAGTACCCGCCGCCACGTGAGTGACGGTACCGGAAAGCACCTCGGTCACCATCGCCCATGCCGGATCGGCAACCTCAAAATGGTCATAGGGTGAATCGAGCGTAATCTGCGGCGTGGTCAGCGATTCCCGCACGTTAAATTCCCGCACCACGGTGGCGGTTTCATTGACATCCTGTACCCAGGCGACGATGGATGCTGCGCCGTCGTGCAGCGCCGCCAGGCCGCTGGCAGGGATCTGCGTCTGCCAGTGATGATTTTTCACCGTCGCCGCATAGATATCGTCGCCCAGCTGGATCCAGACCTGGCTGCCGTTCGGCACGTTCGTGGCGCTGCCGCTGACCGTCAGGCCGCTTTGCCGCTCAATGGCGGTCAGCACGTCATCGCTGGTGATGCTGTTAAGGGTGATCTCCGCCGCGCAGCGGGTTGCACCGCCTTTGGCGACAGTAAAGGTGCGATCGATTGTCGTTAAAGCGCCATCATAGGCGGCAATCGCCCTCACGCTGAGCGTGTGTTCGCCGGGAGCCAGCGCTTTCATCACTTCCGGGGGCAGCGTCAGGTGCCAGCTGCCGTTGGCGTCAATCGGCACCTGCCAGCTTTTCCCTTCCAGCGTCACGGTCACCAGCGAGCCTTCCGCCACGAACTCCGTCAGCCCGGAGATCACCTGGCCGTGGGTTTTTTCCCGGCCGGTCAGCTCATCGTCGCCCGCGATCGGTGCGATGCCGATGCCCGCCGCCGTGCCGTTGCTCATACTGGGGATTTCGACGGTACGCGTCAGCTCGACGGTTTTGCCGGAATGGTTGGTGACGCTGATGATGAGCTGGCGCTCCACATCCTGCAGAGCAGTAATGGCCGAGGGCGGAATCGGCAGACTCCAGTCGCCGTTTTTATCGACGCGCGCCTGCCAGGTGTGGTTTTCCAGCTTCACCGTTACCAGCGCGCCACTCTCCACGTAGCGCGCGGTGCCGGAGAGCAGCGCGGGGGCATAGTAGTCGGAGGGATTGGTCGCGCGGAAGCCATCTTCGAACAGTGGATCGACGGTCAGCATCGGCGGTTTCACCCCGCCGCGTCCGCAACCGTAATGCTTGCCAGAGGTCTGTTTGCTCATAATTATCGTCTCGTATGCAGGGGTAAGGTAGGACGAGCGATACCAGATATAATCAAGCGCACATTGGCAGGCACGGTTTTTTTCACGGCGGCAGGCGGGGAAAAATGCGGTTTATGTAACAAGTCATCCCGCGGATAAACGGAGAAAAGAGTGTCGGGTGATTGTTTTTTGACCGGAAAGAGACAGGCGCTTTAGCTATGGATGGAATGACGGGCGAAGCGAAAATATCGGAGTTTCCTCAGGGGCGTCAGCCGCGACGGCAAAAAGCCACCCTGCCGCGGCAGGGTGGCTCAGGGCTGTGCCAGCACCGGATGGGGAGTGAGCAGCGCAGTGATATCGGGCTGCACGGCGACATAGTGCGCGTGGCCACTGACGCTCATGGTCAGCGGCCGCCACCGCCGCATTTACATCGCGTATTTTGCTGCCTGTTTCTCAAACCAGGCTTGCGGCACGTTATAAGGCCGTTGACGCAGCTGGGCGATACCCTGTTCGATAATCACCTGTGCCTGACGCCAGAGTTCTGCGCTGCCTTCGCGCAGTAGCGTAATCTGCACCTGCTTCTCCACCAGGTAAATGCGGGCGAAATGCGGATCGTACTGCACGATAGCGCGGGTATTATCGATAATATCCGCCAGCTTAATGGTCTGCGCCGCAGGTGAGGCATCGGCGGTATGGCGGAAATGCGCGACCTTGCGCGCGGCGCGGTTTTTCGCCTGCGGCTGCTTTTTATCCGTCAGCATACCCACCAGCCCCGCCACCTCATCGCCGAACTGCTGCGCGATATCCTCCAGCGTGGCGCGGGTATCTTCCACTGTGTCATGCAGCCAGGCGGCGGCCAGCATGTTCTCGTCATCGGTGACGCTGCGCACCAGTTCAACCACCGCGGCGGGATGAACGATGTACGGCTCATCGGTATATTTGCGCCGCTGACCGGCGGCGGCGTGGATTTCTGTCGCGAAGCGTCTTGCCCGTTCTTCCAGTGACTGCATAGTTCCCTCCCCTGGCCTGTTTAAACATTGCTTGCAATTATGTAGTGCGCTATTTATATTGTCACGCATGAGTACACATCAAGATGACAAAAAAGCGCCGGGCGCGCCACTGTTGCTGGATAACCAGCTCTGTTTCGCCCTCTATTCTGCCAACCTGGCGATGCATAAGCTCTATCGCCAGCTGCTGACACAGCTTGATATCACCTATCCGCAATATCTGGTGATGCTGGTGCTGTGGGAGCGCGATGACGTGACGGTCTCCGATATCGGCGAGCGGCTGTTTCTCGATTCCGCCACGCTGACGCCGCTGTTGAAACGGCTGGAAGCGGCGGGGCTGGTGTCGCGCCAGCGCTCGCGGCAGGATGAGCGCCAGGTGGTGGTAACGCTGACGGAGCAGGGCCGCGCGCTGCGTGAAAAAGCGTTGAGCATTCCTGAATCGGTGATCTGCGCTTCCGACTGCGATGTCGAAACGCTGCAGGCGCTGAAAGGCCAGCTGGATCGGCTGCGCGATAAGCTTATTCGCTAACCGTTTTGGTTCAGCCGCTGGCAACGGCAGCTGAACCCGCTAAAATTTATAGTGTCTTACTTATAAAATAGCTCGCTATTTAATCGTGGATAAATCAACAGGAAGGGGTTTTATATGTCTTTAGAAAAAGTCATCTATCGTGCAAAAGCAAAAGCGACGGGTGGACGCGATGGCCGCGCCACCTCTTCTGACGGCGTGCTGGATGTGAAGCTGGGCGTGCCGAAAGAGATGGGCGGCGCCGGCGGCGAAGCCACCAACCCGGAGCAGCTGTTTGCTGCTGGCTACTCCGCCTGCTTCCTGGGCGCGATGAAGTTCGTGGCCGCCCGCGACAAAATTGCTATGCCGAAAGAGGCCTTTATCGAAGGCGAAGTGGGCATTGGCCCGCTGCCGACCGGTTTCGGCATTGAAGCTACGCTGAATATCCACCTGCCGGGCATGGATCAGGCGGAAGCGGAGAAACTGGTCGAGGCGGCGCATATTGTTTGCCCTTACTCTAACGCCACCCGTGACAATATCGACGTCAACCTGAATATCATCAACGCGTGATGTTCCGCCGCAGGCGCCTCCTGGCGCCTGCGCGCTTTCTTCGCCCGCCCGCTCAACAAACTGTGCGTTTTCTCGTCACGATGGCGGAATTTCGCTGACCTGGTCGCCTGACTGTGGTTAACTGTCCGCGCTCCACCGGAAAAGGTTCCTTTTTCCGCTCAGAATCCTCTTGTTCATCACGCTGTGAGAATAATGCGATTGTCGGTAAGAACTCTGGCGCAGCGAAGCGGTCTGATTATCGTTTGTGAAGCATATGTTGCGCCGGGAATAAAGAAGGTCGAATGAATTACATAAAATCACTCACTCAGCAAAAGCTGTCTCTTTTGCTGTCGCTCTATATTGGCATTCTGTTGAATTTGCCCATATTTTACCGTCGGTTTGATCCTTTTCTGAATAAATCCACGCTCACCGACTGGCTGTCGGCGGGGGCGGAAGTGTTGGCTATCGTCCTGCTGACCTTCTTCCTGATGCGTCTGCTGTCGCTGGGCGGCAAGCTGTTTTACCGCATTCTTGCCACCGGCCTGGTGTTGATTTCCGTGGCCGCCGCCTACTATATGGCCTTTTTCAATGTGGTAATCGGCTACGGCATCGTGGCCTCGGTGATGACCACCGATATCGATCTGTCGAAAGAGGTGGTGGGCTATCAGTTTGTCCTGTGGATGGTGCTGGTCAGCGCGCTGCCGCTGCTGATGATCTGGCGCAATCGTCTGCGCATGACCTTGATCGAACAGCTGAAAACACCGGGCCAGCGCCTGAAGCCGATAGGCATTATGCTGCTGGCGGTGGCGCTGGTGTGGCTGCCGATCCGTTATTTCGACAAGCTGCAAAAGGCGAATGAAGAGATCACCAATATCGACCTGCCGAGCTACGGCGGCGTGGTGGCGCACTCTTATCTGCCGTCTAACTGGCTGTCGGCGTTGGGGCTGTTCACCTGGACGCGCCTTGATGAAGCGGTGGATGGTCAGGAGCTGCTGGATCCGGCGAAGAAATTCACCTATGTGGCGCCGCCGGGCATTGACGATACCTATGTGGTGTTTGTGATTGGCGAAACCACCCGCTGGGACCATATGGGCCTGCTGGGCTACGAGCGCGATACCACGCCGAAGCTCTCTCATGAGAAGAACCTGGTGGCGTTCCGCGGCCAGTCATGCGATACCGCCACCAAGCTCTCGCTGCGCTGCATGTTTGTGCGTGAAGGCGGCACCATGGATAACCCAGGCCGGACGCTGAAAGAAGAGAACGTGTTCGCAGTGCTGAAATCGCTGGGCTTCAGCTCTGAGCTGTTCGCCATGCAGAGCGAAGTCTGGTTTTATGACAACAGCCATGCAGATAACTTCGCCTTCCGCGAGCAGATCGGTTCTGAGCGCCGTAACCAGGGGAAACCGGTTGACGATATGCTGCTGATCCCGGAGCTGAAAGCGTCGCTCGATCGCCATCCCAACGGCAAACATCTGGTGGTGCTGCATACTAAAGGTTCGCACTATCTCTATTCCCAGCGCTATCCGCGCAGCTACGCGCGTTACACGCCGGAGTGTATGGGTGTGGATGATAAGTGCAGTAAGGCGCAGCTGATCAACGCCTTTGATAACTCGGTACTGTATACCGACAGCGTGCTGGACAGCGTGTATGACCAGCTGCGCGGTAAGAAAGCGATCGTCTTCTACGCCGCCGACCACGGCGAATCGATCAGCGACAATATGCACCTGCACGGCACGCCGCGTGAAATGGCGCCGCCGGAGCAGTTCCGCGTGCCGATGATCGTCTGGGCCTCCGACAGCTGGCTGGCGGATGGACATAACAAGCAGGCGTTTGAGCGGTTACAGGCGCAGCAGCGCGTAGGGCAGACCCATCGCCATGTGGAGCTGTTTGATACCATCCTTGGCTGCCTGGGCTATACCTCGCCGGACGGCGGTATTAAAGCGGGCAATAACTGGTGTCAGGCGCCCGCCGCCGCGGCGGTAAGTAAGAGCTAAACCCACAGCCGCCGCGCCGCCGGCGTGAATGCTTTTCATCCAGTTGATGCATGCCGGATGAAAAAATTATTGACGCCTGGCGGCGACCTCAGTAAGATGCGCCCCCATCGGCGAGTAGCGCAGCCTGGTAGCGCAACACGTTCGGGACGTGTGGGTCGGAGGTTCAAATCCTCTCTCGCCGACCAAATCCCCAGCCCCAGTCAGCAATGACTGGGGTTTTTGCGTTTTAACCCGCGAAAAATGTATAAGACCTGGCTCAAAACCACCCCTCTCCTTTTCCCGTCACGTTTTCTGTTTCTCGCCTTTGCGATAACCCTTTTCTCGCCACGCCGCCTGCGGCGCTCAGCATGGAAAAGGATTTCAATGGACAGAACCTATCACCAGCCGGTGGTGCTGCACCCCGATCGTCTGTTAACCGCGGTCGGCGTCTGCGGCGCTAATCAGGTTAGCGAAGTGAAAAAGCTGCAGCGTATGGTGGCCGATGCGGGCTACAGGCTGGCGACCGGACGACGGCTGGCGGTTGACGGTATTTGCGGCCAGCAGACGGTCGAAGCGATACGCTGGTATCAACGGCTGCTGCATCTTTCACCTTCCGGGCTGGTGACGCCCGTTTCCGTTTGCTTTATGAGCGCATTGAATGCAATGTCGCCCGCTAATCAGCCGCGGGAAGCGGGCGGTTTACTGCGGGTCAGCGCCGGGCAGTTCACGTTTGATAACGAAGGGCAAGACTATCTCACTGCGGCGGTGCCTTATCGGGCTGTGCCCGCCCGCTGGTTTTCACGCGTGCTGCACTGGCCGGGAGGCGTGTCCGGCGTGACGTTAGGACGCGGTTTTGATATGAAACAGCGCAGCGCAGGGGAGATCTACAGCATATTACGACGGGCTGGCCTGGAAGAGCATAAGGCGACAATCTGTTCCCGCGCGGCGGGGCTGAGTGGCAGAACGGCGCAGCAGTTTGTCACGGTGTTTGGCCCCATGGTCGGCGAGATGACTCATCGGCAACAGATTGAGCTGTTTGAGTTGGTTTATCCCGGATATGTCAGCCTGGCTAAACACTATTATCTTAGACACACGAAGAAATTACAGATTGTTCAGGAGGCGGTTAGCTGGGAAGCGATGGATACAAAGATAAAAGATGTTTATGTTGATATCGTTTATCAGGGCGTTGATGACATAAAAATGTTAACCAGAGCGGCAGCAAAAAATAAAAGAGATAAAATGATAGCCTTAATTGAACAAAGTAACCTTTATATGAAATATGAAAAACAAAGGAAAAGGATATGTCATCTTTTATAAGCTATAGCGCCAGGTTAGCTTTAGTAATAGGTGTTTTTAATCATCTTTCTTATGCAACGATGCCGTTCGATGAAACCTTTTCCAACTGTTTTTCTTTGCCAAGAGATACGGTTGAGAATAATGAATTTGATTGTAAAACCAGCGTTTTTGAACAATCAAATAAAGAGCTGGAAAAAGAAAAAGAGAAATTAAAAGCCTACATATACAAAAATTATGATAATCCATGGCGGCTTAATGATACAAAAGGCGCTGGAATAGAAATAAAAGATATTTTTTGGGAAAGATTTAACGTATCGCAAAAAAACTGGCTGGTATCAAGGGATGCATTTTGTGCTGCTGAAGCAGCCTTGCCGGGTTCATGGGCCAGCGCCGCGGGAGATATAGAGATCTCATGCATAATAACAATGAATAAACGCCGAATTGATGAAATCAATATGCTTTATCATCCGACATTAGATAATCCATAATCTTGTGCCGTCGCGCCTGACTATCAGGCAAAAGTATGACGCGCGCCCGGGCCATAACTTCATCTTTTGCCCCTCATGCCCGGCCGGGTGCCAAAAAGCGGCATTAATCCCGATTTTATTCTCTCATCCGCCGCCAGCGCTGGTTTGTATGCTTAATTCGCATGACACATAACTTATGGCCCAGTCTTGCATATTGGCGTTTTCTTATGCCGATATCGCAGCATTTTTAGCTGGGTCTCTGGCGGAACAGCTTGCTAATCGTTCAGTTATTCAGCGTTCAACGATAAATTTTAATCGTTTTTTCACGGTTAAACCTGCTGCCCTGTTGCTTTTTTACCCGATTATTGTGGTGCTGAAACGTACATAGATGAATTTTTCCACTGGTTTTGTTATTGGAAGGTTTTTTTTATGTTTGCTTGCTGTTTCTCACACTCTGTGTAAATACCTAATGTCTGTATTGACGTGCTTGCAATCTGTTGACAAATTGATGTTTCACCGGGGTAAGGGAAGCGGATTCTTCTGATAGATTTCCTGCTGTCAGAGTCGACAAGCCACACTTACCTCCCGTTGCCTGCGGGCAACCTGCACCGGCCGCACAAAAAAAACAGAGGTCGGGCACACGCGCAAACACACATCACACATTGGAGCATAAGCATGAGTATTTCCTTGGCTAAATCAGGGGTGCTAAAGGTCGGCCTGAGCCTGATTGCAATGACCGTGGCCGCCAGCGTTCAGGCTAAAACGCTGGTCTACTGTTCAGAAGGATCGCCGGAAGGGTTTAACCCGCAGCTGTTCACCTCCGGCACCACCTATGACGCCAGCTCGCGCCAGGTATATAACCGTCTGGTGGAATTCACTATCGGCACCACAGAGCTGCATCCGGCGCTGGCTGAGAAGTGGGACATCAGCGAAGACGGCAAAACCTATACCTTTCACCTGCGTAAAGGGGTGAAGTGGCACACGACGAAAGATTTCAAGCCGACCCGCGACTTCAATGCGGATGATGTGGTGTTCACCTTCGAGCGTCAGCTCGACAAGAACAACAAATATCACGGCGTCTCCGGCGGCAACTACGAATATTTCGAAGGCATGGATATGCCGAACCTGCTCAGCAAAGTTGAGAAGGTGGACGACTATACCGTGCGCTTTACCCTGACGCGTCAGGAAGCGCCGTTCCTGGCCGATCTCGGCATGGATTTTGCCTCGATTCTGTCAGCGGAGTATGCCGACAAGATGCTGCAGGCGGGCACGCCGGAGAAAGTCGACCTCAACCCGGTCGGCACCGGCCCGTTCCAGCTGCTGCAGTACCAAAAAGATTCCCGCATCCTGTATAAGGCTAACGCTGACTACTGGGGCACCAAACCGAAAGTGGATCGCCTGGTCTTCTCTATCACGCCGGACGCATCAGTGCGCTACGCCAAGCTGCAGAAAGGCGAGTGTCAGGTGATGCCCTATCCGAATCCGGCGGATATCGCGCGCATGAAGCAGGATAAAAACATCAACCTGATGGAGCAGCCTGGCCTGAACGTCGGCTATCTCTCCTTCAACGTTGAGAAAAAACCGCTGGATAACCTCAAAGTGCGTCAGGCGCTGACGATGGCGGTGAATAAGAAAGCGATCATCGACGCCGTGTATCAGGGCGCCGGCCAGGCCGCGAAAAACCTCATCCCGCCAACCATGTGGGGCTACAACGATGCGGTGCAGGATTACCCCTACGATCCCGTTAAGGCTAAAGCGTTGCTGAAAGAAGCGGGCATGGCCGACGGTTTCGCCATCGACCTGTGGGCGATGCCGGTACAGCGCCCTTACAACCCGAACGCGCGCCGCATGGCGGAGATGATTCAGGCTGACTGGGCGAAGATCGGCGTAAAAGCCAAAATCGTTACCTATGAGTGGGGCGAGTACCTGAAGCGCGCTAAAGAGGGCGAGCATCAGACGGTGATGATGGGCTGGACCGGCGACAACGGGGATCCGGATAACTTCTTCGCCACGCTGTTCAGCTGCGCGGCCGCCAAAGACGGCTCCAACTATTCACGCTGGTGCGACAAGTCGTTTGAAGCGCTGATTCAGCCCGCCCGCGCGACGGATGACCATCAGAAACGTATCGAACTTTACAAGCAGGCCCAGGTGGTGATGCACGATCAGGCGCCCGCGCTGATTATCGCGCACTCTACGGTGTATGAGCCGGTGAGTAAAAAAGTCTCCAACTATGTGGTGGATCCACTGGGCGGTCACTACTTCGTTAACGTCGATATCGCTGAATAATCAACGGGGCCGGCAGCCGTCGGCCCGAATCCTCTCGTAGCGAGGGCTGACTGCACGGGGTGCAGGCAGCCCTCGCCCGACGGCGATCTTTGTGGGCTGAACGCATTTCATCCCCTTTCCCGGACGAAAAAAAGGCTAAGGCGCAACCTGTTGCGTCGCGGTTGGCTTCACGCCATCGCAGGATGTGAGCAACACTCGCCCAACGTGGCGGGATAAAAACAGAGAAACGGAATATGCTGCAGTTCATACTCCGACGTTTGGGCCTGGTAATCCCAACGTTTATCGGTATCACCCTTTTAACCTTCGCATTTGTGCATCTGATCCCCGGCGATCCGGTGCTGATCATGGCTGGCGAACGCGGGATCTCTCCGGAACGTCACGCGCAGCTGATGGCGCAGTTAGGCCTCGATCAGCCGATGTGGAAACAGTACCTCACCTATATCAATGGCGTCATGCACGGCGACCTTGGCATCTCGTTGAAAAGCCGCACCCCGGTCTGGGACGAGTTCGTGCCGCGCTTTAAGGCGACGCTGGAGCTGGGCTTCTGCGCCATGCTGTTCGCGATGATCGTCGGCATTCCGGTCGGCGTGCTGGCGGCAGTGAAGCGCGGCTCTATTTTCGACCACACCGCGGTCGGCATCTCCCTGACCGGCTATTCGATGCCGATTTTCTGGTGGGGCATCATGCTGATCATGCTGGTGTCGGTGCAGCTCAACCTGACGCCGGTTTCCGGGCGGCTCGGCGATGCGGTATTCCTTGACGATACCCAGCCGCTGACCGGCTTCGTGCTGATCGACACCCTGATCTGGGGCGAGGCGGGCGATTTCAAAGACGCGGTAATGCATATGATCCTGCCCGCTATCGTGCTGGGCACCATTCCGCTGGCGGTGATCGTGCGTATGACGCGCTCCTCGATGCTGGAAGTGCTGGGCGAGGACTATATCCGCACCGCGCGCGCCAAAGGGCTGACGCGTATGCGGGTGATTGTGGTCCACGCGCTGCGTAACGCCATGCTGCCGGTGGTGACGGTGATTGGTCTGCAGATCGGCACGCTGCTGGCGGGCGCCATCCTGACCGAAACCATCTTCTCCTGGCCCGGTCTGGGACGCTGGCTGATTGAAGCATTGCAGCGCCGCGACTATCCGGTAGTGCAGGGCGGCGTGCTGATGGTGGCCACGCTGATTATCCTGGTTAACCTGCTGGTTGACCTGCTTTATGGCGTGGTTAACCCACGCATCCGACACAAAAAATAAGGGGGCGCCAGCATGTCTGTAGTCGATCCTGGCAGCGTAAGCGCTGCACCCAAGCCGATGACCCCTTTTCAGGAATTCTGGCACTACTTTAAACGCAACAAGGGCGCAGTAACGGGCCTGGTCTATATCGTGATTATGGTGCTGGTGGCGGTGTTCGCTGGCCTGCTGGCGCCGCACGGCCCGGCGGAACAGTTCCGCGACGCGCTGCTGCACCCGCCGGTCTGGCAGGAGGGCGGCAGCTGGCAATATATTCTCGGCACCGACGATGTTGGTCGCGACGTGCTGTCGCGCCTGATGTACGGCGCGCGCCTCTCGCTGCTGGTAGGCTGCCTGGTGGTGCTGCTGTCGCTGATCCTCGGCGTCATCCTCGGCCTGCTGGCCGGCTACGTCGGCGGCGCGGTCGATGCCAGCATCATGCGCCTGGTGGACATTATGCTGGCGCTGCCGAGCCTGCTGCTGGCGCTGGTGCTGGTGGCGATTTTCGGTCCGTCGATCGTTAACGCCTCGCTGGCGCTGACCTTCGTGGCGCTGCCGCACTATATCCGCCTGACCCGCGCCGCGGTGCTGGTGGAGGTGAACCGCGATTACGTCACCGCCTCCGGCGTGGCGGGCGCCGGCGCGCTGCGTCAGATGTTCGTCAATATTCTGCCGAACTGCCTGGCACCGCTGATTGTCCAGGCATCGCTGGGGTTCTCCAACGCGATTCTGGATATGGCCGCGCTGGGCTTTCTCGGTATGGGCGCGCAGCCGCCGACGCCGGAGTGGGGCACCATGCTCTCCGACGTTCTGCAGTATGCGCAAAGCGCCTGGTGGGTGGTCACTTTCCCTGGGGTGGTGATCCTGCTGACGGTACTGGCGTTTAACCTGATGGGCGATGGCTTGCGTGATGCGCTCGACCCGAAACTCAAGCAGTAAAGAGGCACCGAGATGGCGTTATTGAATATAGAAAAACTGTCGGTGCATTTCGGCGATGAGAAAGCACCGTTCCGCGCGGTTGACCGCATCAGCTACCAGGTCGAACAGGGCCAGGTGGTGGGCATCGTCGGCGAATCAGGCTCCGGTAAATCGGTCAGCTCGCTGGCGATTATGGGGCTGATCGACTTCCCCGGCCGCGTTATGGCGGACAAACTGGAGTTCAACCAGCGCGACCTGAAGCGCATCTCCGAAAAAGAGCGCCGCCAGCTGGTGGGCTCCGAAGTGGCGATGATTTTCCAGGATCCGATGACCAGCCTGAACCCCTGCTACACCGTGGGCTATCAGATTATGGAAGCGATCAAGGTGCATCAGGGCGGCAACCGCCGCACCCGGCGCCAGCGCGCCATCGATCTGCTGAACCAGGTCGGTATTCCCGATCCGGAATCGCGCCTGGATGTCTATCCGCATCAGCTTTCCGGCGGCATGAGTCAGCGCGTGATGATCGCCATGGCGATCGCCTGTCGGCCGCGCCTGCTGATCGCCGATGAGCCGACCACCGCGCTTGACGTGACCATTCAGGCGCAGATTATCGAACTGCTGCTCGATCTGCAGAAGCAGGAGAACATGGCGTTGATCCTGATTACTCACGATCTGGCGCTGGTGGCGGAAGCCGCGCAGCACATTATCGTGATGTATGCCGGGCAGGTGGTGGAAACGGGCAAAGCGAGCGATATCTTTAAGGCGCCGCGCCACCCTTACACCCAGGCGCTGTTGCGCGCCCTGCCGGAGTTCGCGGCCGACAAAGCGCGTCTGGCTTCGCTGCCGGGCGTGGTACCGGGGAAATATGACCGTCCCCGCGGCTGTCTGCTGAACCCGCGCTGCCCTTACGCCACCGACCATTGCCGTGTGGAAGAACCTGAATTACGTGATATTCCGGGGCGTCAGTCCAAGTGTCACTATCCGCTGGATGATGCCGGGAGACCAACCTATGCGTCCTGAAACTCAAGAGCAGCAGTATCTGCTGCAGGCAATCGACCTGAAAAAGCACTACCCGGTGAAAAAGGGACTGTTCGGCCAGCCGCGGCTGGTAAAGGCGCTGGACGGCGTCTCCTTTAACCTTGAACGCGGTAAAACCCTGGCGGTAGTGGGTGAATCGGGCTGCGGTAAATCGACGCTCGGCCGCCTGCTGACAATGATTGAAACGCCGACCGAGGGGCAGCTATTCTGGCACGGCCAGGATCTGCTGAAGCACGACCGCGAAGCGCAGTCGCTGCGTCGCCAGAAAATCCAGATTGTGTTCCAGAACCCTTACGGCTCGCTGAACCCGCGTAAAAAAGTCAGCCAGATCCTGGAAGAGCCGCTGCTGATCAACACCCCCCTCAGCAAGGCGGAGCGACGCGAAAAAACGCTGGAGATGATGGCGAAAGTCGGTTTGAAAACCGAACATTACGACCGCTACCCGCATATGTTTTCCGGCGGCCAGCGTCAGCGTATCGCTATCGCCCGCGGCCTGATGCTCGATCCTGATGTGCTGATCGCCGATGAGCCGGTTTCGGCGCTTGATGTGTCGGTGCGCGCGCAGGTGCTGAACCTGATGATGGATCTGCAGCAGGATATGGGGCTTTCCTACGTTTTTATCTCGCACGATCTGTCAGTGGTAGAGCATATTGCCGACGAAGTGATGGTGATGTATCTGGGCCGCTGCGTGGAAAAGGGCAGCAAAGAGGCGATCTTCGCCAATCCGCGCCACCCTTATACTCAGGCGCTGCTTTCCGCCACGCCGCGCCTCAACCCGGACGATCGCCGCGAGCGTATCAAGCTGACCGGCGAGCTGCCCAGCCCGCTCAGCCCGCCGCCCGGCTGCGCGTTTAACGCTCGCTGCCGCCGCCGTTTTGGCACCTGCGTCCAGCTGCAGCCGCAGCTGAAACGCTACGGCGACCAGCAGATCGCCTGCTTCGCCGTCGACCAGGACGAGCAGCAGCAAGCGGGATAATCGCATCAGCGATTGCGCCATGCCTCCCTGTCGCTTACTACGTAAAACAATAAAACCGCTCTTTCGGAGCGGTTTTATTGTTACCGGCGCATGACCACGCTTTGGCCGGTCATGCAGAAACAGCGCGCGCTTAGGCCTCAGCCGCTTTCTGACAAAAAGAGATACGATAATAATTTCCGTATTTCGGGCGATAGATAAAAAGGGTCGTGAGAACGGCGAACCGGGCTTCGGCTAAGATGGCCGACAGCGCCTCGTCGCTAAAATAGTGATGTATGCGCTGGTAGTCATCAATGTAGGTGGATTTCAACCTATCGCTAAATGTTGAAAGGACAAAGTGGCCATGCGCGGGCAGCAGGTGGTGAATTTTCGCCAGGTAGTGCGCCAGGCTCTCTTCGGTTTGATGATGAAAGCAGCCGTTATCGATAATCACATCATAAGGGCCTTCCAGCGGGCAGGAAAGGAAGTTGCCGTGAATAAAGCGAATGTGGGAATGGGTGTTTTCAATCTGTCGCCACTCCGGGTGATCGAAAATATCCACGCCGGTAACCTGCTGGCTGAGATCGCCGTAAACGAGGGTATCCAGCCCGCTACCGCAGCCAATATCAAGGACACGGCTTTCTGCTGACAGGCGTAGCTGCCCCTGGATCAGCAGCGGCAGCACGCGCATGCCTATATCCGTTGTCCAGACGTCCGACTGTTCGCTGTAATGACGCTGAAAGGCTTTTTCGATTACTGAATGATAGTTTTCAGAAACACGCATGTGATTACATCCCATAAGGCCAGGTGTCATAGTCGAGGACGCCAGACTGGCGCACCTGCGCAAAGCCGGGAATATAGGCTTTCAGTACGTTCAGGCCATAGACCAGGCGCTCGTGATCGTCCGCGCTATTTTCATCACCCTTAAAGGCTTTATCGCGCACCTGGCGCACAATCACGTGTTCAGGAATAAAACAGAGGCGATTGTTTTTTGTGCAGAACCCCTTGAGCTGCGCGACGGTATAAGCGCCTCCGCTTCCGGCCGAGATACTGACGATTAACGCGGGTTTATGCGCCAGTTCGTTGCGCTCCGCCAGCACAAACAAATTCAACAGGGCGGGCGGGATCATGCCGTGCCATTCAGGCACGACAATAATGATGGCTGAGCTGGCATCCAGAATGGCGGAGGTTGTTTTCCAGTTCGGACAGGGGATGTTGTCGCTCCAGAATTCGCTGTTCCACTCCATATGCTTGACTGCGGACAGATCGATAATGTGGGTCATCGAATCGGGATCCAGCGTATCGATTAACGAATGAATGACCTGCGATAAGCGGGAGGATTGGCTCTCCTGGCGCGTGCTTGCGCTGATAATAACGTAATTATTCATTCAGATGCTCACCGTGTTGATAATGGGTTGAGGTAAAATGTTGATTCTGGCTAAGCAGTAAGGCCAGCAGGATCATGCCGATGACGATGACCGCGATAGCCTGGAAGCTAAGGCTGGCCGCCAGCGTCGTCAGGAAAAAAGTGGAAAGGGAGATCATCGCGCTGTTGATAATACGCAACAGCCCGCTAATCCGGCCCAGCATCTCAGGCGGGGCGCTCTCCTGAATAATTAAGTCCTGCGTCACGCTGCAGGCAAACATGCCCATAAAAATCAATACTTGCCCTGCCATTAACGCAGGGACGGTTTCCAGCTGAAAAAGAAATATGCCGCCGATCATGAGCAGCAGCGTAATAAGAAGGAAACTTTTGCGTTTCAGTCTTCTGAATACAGGCACCAGACACGATCCCAAAAACATGCCGCCAGCGCCGAGCGCATACATCAGGCTGGCGAATTCATCGCTTACCTGCAGCCGGTTTTTTATATAAAAAATGATCAGAAGTTCAAGGCCGCCCGTGGCCAGCGTGATAAAAATAATAAAGGCCATCAAAAGCTTCAGCGTTATGCTGCCGCCTACGGTTGCGAAGGACTCTTTTAATGAAAGATTGGTTAGCGCCAGTTTTTCCCGTAGCCCTTTCGTCTGGTGATGCGCCGATTGCAGCGCAGGAATTTTTGTCCAGCGGTTAAGGATCAAGGGGGCGAGATAGCTAAGCGCGTTCAACAGCAACAGCACGTTATAGCTGAAATATTTAAGCAGCAGCGCCCCCAGTACCGGCCCCACCATAAACATGGCGGTATGCAGCGATGCCAGCATCGTGGTCGCCTCTACTCGCTGTTGAGCGAACATGGCCGGCACCAGCGTCATTTCCGTGGTGCGGGAGATCTCAAAGCTGATGCTGGTTAGGGCGGCGAAAAAACAGAGCAGGGGAAAATTCAGTAACTGCAGCAGATACAGCACGGCGATCGCGACGCCGCTAAAAAATTGCAGCAGCAGCGCGATAAAAAAGAGGTTTTTTTTATTCGAAATATCAACAAGGCTTCCCGCATAGACGCCGGGAAAAACGCGCGGTAAAAACTGGCAGATCGTGACAATCGCCATATTTTTTAATGAGGATGTCATATGGTAAACCATCAAGGGCAACACGACGAGATACATGGCGTTTCCCAGGCGATCAAGGGCCAGGCCGGTAGCCCAGGCCACGAACCGGACATTATGAAAAATCGTTTTCAATACCCACTCCTCAAGAGGTGGCTTGCGCCACCTCAACGTATGACATCTTTATTTTCTAAAACAATCAGCCTTTAGACTGAACAATGCGACGCTTAGGCTTATTCATTGTCTGCACTCCTGTATTTTTACAATAAGTTTGGGAGTATAACTCCCGTTAACTGACAATTTATTATGTATGCCGCTCAGCCCTTAGACTGAACAATACGGCGCTTAGGCTTAGTCATCTTTATCGCTCCTGTCTGTTTACGATAACGGGTCGGAAAAGGTTTCCGTTCTGTGAATCGTTTTAGTGCTTAACCTGTTCAGCCTTTAGACTGAACAATGCGGCGCTTAGGCTTAGTCATTGTTTTATCTCCTCGTTTAAATTAGCCAACGTCGTTGGCGCGAATGCTAAGGCTTCATTACCCGCCTTAACCATTAAGATAAATAGGTTTCACGGATTTTTTGCAGCTTGCCTTCCTGTACGCGATAAGCATTCAGGAAGCCGCCGCGTCCGCCGACAAAAAGCATTATTTCATTATCCTTTCCCGGGAAGGCGGCAAAGGCTTTGGTATAATCCGGCAGATTTTCTTCAAGATCGATAATCTCGCCATCGGCATATTGATACACGCCAACCTGATAACCATAACCGCCAGCGAAAATATAGTTATTGCAATAGACGCAGGTCTCTTTGGTACTGACCAGAAACTCGCCAGCTTCTGATTTCACTTTCATATTCAGCGTATCAATTTCAAACACGCCGCCCGGTCCGGTGACAAAAAGATGGCCCTCTTTATCGGTAATCAGGCGCTTGAGGCGGGATTCGAGATGGATACTGCCCAGCACGTTATGCGTATCGGCCGGCATAAAGAGAATTTGTTGGTGATAATCGCAGGTAAAGGCACGGTTTCCTTCTGCGGTGTAGGCGCAGGCGTAAGACGGTCCTTCAAGAGGAATGGCGTCCAGCTGATGGCCATTTTCCACCTCAAACTCATACACCACATGGGCATCAGAGGAGAGCATGCAGCGGGTGCTGTCGCTATTCAGCGCAATACCGCGTGGGACGCCCAACACTTGCTTAACCCACATGATATGGCCCTGCTGCGAGCAACGGAAAATGTCGCCCTTGCGGCTGATGCCGATATAAGAGCCATCTTTCAATGGCTTGACATCTTTCACGATGCCAAAGCCGTGCCGATGATGGGCCTGCTGGCTGACCTGAACGCTACCGAATTTCCCCTGTTCCCAGGTAAATATCGCCACGCCCGCATCTGTTCCCGCGTAGAGGTAATGATCGTTATTCGGGTGCGCCTCCAGAATCCAGATACATTTATTGGAAAAATGGGTGCGGTTGACAATATTGCCATCAAAGTCGATTTTAAAAATATCGCCAGTTTGCAATAAAGCATAGATATTATTGTGTTCATCGACGGCAGCATGAATAATCTGGAACTCAAGCGGGCCAAAAACCTTTTCCAGCTTAAACTCTTTATCACTGTTATCAAAAACCGAAATCTTACCGTTAAATCCGCCGATAAATATCTTTTCATAGTCGTGCGAAAAACAGATAAATTCGTTATCTTCGTGTGATATTTTAAATTCTTTGACGTTGCTACCGTCTTTATCTATCGAGATAATGCCTGTATGGACGCATTCATCATCGCCGAGGCCGCCATCCTGCGTAGTGCAAAAGCGATCGTGTTTTTTATCATAAATAACGCCATGAATAACGTTATTATCCAGTTTACGTTGGACCGGGAAAAAATTCTCTTCAAGGTTACCGATATACACTTCGCCTTCAACATCAGAAAGCATATGCACATCGGGATTGTCCACGCAAATAGCGTCAAAAAAAGAGGGGGAGGGGGATTCGCGAATATCCAGTAAGCGGAAATCATGGATATCCAGCACCACGATCTGACCGTAGCCGTTATTGGTATAGAGCCGATCATTTAAGACGGCAATCGCGCGGTTAGGCGAGGGGGAAGGCTCTTCATCTTCGAACAGCTTTTCTCTGTCGCACAGATTTTCCGCCTGATAAAAATCGATGGGCTCTAAGGTATGGCGGTTCCATTTACCTACGGCGCCGAAACGATCTTTGGTAAAGATAAAGGCGTTATGCACCGCTACCGCATTGATAGGTTTATTAAACCCCAGCGCAGGCGAAGAACAAAGCAGGTTCAATTCATTATCAAACTTATGCAGCCGCCCTTTTACATCAGAACAGATGATCTCATTTTCTGAGTAAAATATACGTAACAGTCGGTTTTGAATATTCACTCTACGCTCCTTAGCGCTCTATGTTTTCAGCCAGTCGGAAACCCATAATGTATAGCTCTGAGTCATATCTGCCGTGACGTCTGCGGGTTCTGCAAAGATCGCGGAAGCGGGTAAAACTCCCTCCGCGCGAGATGCAATAATCGCTTCCCTGGGTTAGCCATAAATCATCCCGAATGGCTGAGTCAGGGCCGTAAGGCCTGTAAACGTCAGCGGTATACTCTTCAACATTGCCCGCCATATCGAGGTGACCGAAAGGGCCTGCGCCGTGGGGAAACAGGCCGACAGGCGTTGCATCGATGATGCCGCTTTCAACGGAATTGCAGCGGTCAGGAAGAAAGGTGTCGCCCCAGGGGTAGTCTCGTCCATCCGTTCCGGTCGCCGCATATTCCCACTGCGCCTCTGTCGGTAAATGAAATGCCCTGCCGGTTTTCGCGCTCAGCCAGGCGGCGTAGGCGGTGGCGGCCTCGCAGGAAAGGGAATAGACCGGATAGTTGGCGCGCTGGCGTGGATAGACGCCGAACGGCCAGCTGTCAGGCAGCTCTTCATAGCCGCTGTCGGTAAGAAAGCAGTAATACTCCCAGTTCGTCACGCAATATTTGCCGAGCGCAAAGGCGGGTAATGTGGCCTGATAGGCGGGGCACTCTTTACGTATCCACTCCTCAATCACGCCATATTGACTAAAAGCCTGCGTGACCTCCTTTACCCGCTGCTCCGGCAGCCCCAGCACAACCTTTGCGGCGGGGACCGTAATCATCTCCGGCTCGTAGACCTTGATACGCGGATCGCCTTTTAACGCCAGCAAATTCCCTGCGGCATACCTTTCGGTAAAGGCGCTGTTTTTGTCACTGATGATCGCAACCAGGGCTTCGCTTTCGAGCGGCGCCAGTAGACGATAATCTTCGCCGATATTATCAAGCTGATTATTTACCGCGTACGGCGGTAATCCCATCGCTTCCCGAAAGGTGAGTTCATTGATCTTTTTACCCGATAAATCTGCGTTTTCCGTTATCAGGCCCGTCAGGGTTAACTTTTCTGCACGCTCGCTCATCGCCTTATTCACTCCGGCATCACATATTCACATATGCCTTCATAGGTGGAAAAAACGAAATTGTCAGGAACGGCTTTGATGCTTGAAATGCCAGAGAAGGAGCGGCGTTGCCAGTAGACCCAGGCGGCGCGTGATAGATCATAGATGCCGACCCAGCCGGTATAATTTCCTATCGCGACCTGGCGATTATCTTTGCTTAGCGCCACGCATTTAATGGAGTTAGCGCTTGGAGTATCAATAACCTGCGGCGTTTCATCATTCCAGATGCGTAATTTCAGATCCCGGCTGATGCTGACAAACGTGCCCGCGCCATCGCTATCGCAGCCGTTCGCGATTTTATGATGCGCGGCAGGAATATATTTATGGCAGCTTAAATCGTCTGTTTTATGGAACGCGGCGGCCGTGTCGGCGCAGACGGAAAATATCAGCGTCCCGGTCAGTGCGACGCCTTTAATCGCATTTTGATGCAGGCTGATGACATCCGTCACTTCCACCTTGCCATTGACGTTGCGCAGCACAATGCCTTCGCCGGTATAGGCGCCAACGACGCACATCGCATTATCGCCGCCAATGCTGGAGGCGCAGTTAAGCGGAGAATGATGCTGATATATCACTTCACCGGTGCAGGCGTTAAACAGCGTGCCCATCTGGCCGCCGGTTAGCAGCGTGCCGTTGAAGTCGCAGAGGAAATTGCACAGGCTGCCCATTTCCGCCGCGATATGCGAGCCGTTAAAAACGGTACCGGCATCCCCGACGCTCCACAGCGCGCCGTTAAAAAGCTGTACCGCGTTTAACCCCTGGGTGGGCCTGATATGGTCCAGATACCATTTTCTTTCAGAAATCGCGTATTCGGCATAGCTGTCGCCGAAAGAGGCGAACACCAGCTTATCCTTATCGAGAAAAGCGCATGAGCGCGGCCAGATAAGCGCGGGAAGTTCGGCTGTATGGTAATTTTCCAGCGTGTCGCCATGCTGGCGCCATAGCTTCATTTTGCGATCGTAGCTCAGGCTGACGATAATCTGACGCTTATTATCGTAAACCAGCCGTTTTATGCCCGCTTCGTGCGCGGGTGTGCTGCTTATTTTACCGTCGGCGATAATAATGATCTCGCCATTGTCATTGCCGGCGAAAATGGTGCCGGACGGCGTAATAACAATGGTGTCCGTTTCCACATTATCCAGATCGATGCACTCGGCTTGCTCGCCGGTTTGGGCATTCCAAACCCGGATGGTGCCGTCATCGCTGGAACTGATCAGGCCGTTATTTGCATTCCATTCCACTGAGATAACGTCGGCATCATGGCCGTGCAAATGATGAATTTTTTTGCCGCTGAAATCAGAAATAAGAATCGATTTATCACGCGAGCAGGTTGCTACCCACTGCTTTTCAGGATGAAAGGCGACGGACTCTACGTCATCCTGATGCGTATTAATGACGCCGGCTAATGCCATTTCCGGAAATGACCATATTCTGCAGCTATAATCGCTGCTGACGGTCGCAATATAATTACCGCAAGGGCTGAAGGCACACTGATTAGCAAGATGGTCATGGAAGATACGATTAATGGGCGACTTTTTTTCAGCATCCCATAAAATAACGCGATTATCGTAACCCGCCGTCAATACCCATTTACTTCCAAGAGTTGCTATGCCGCTAATAGGAGCAGTGTGCTTATACATGGATTTCAGCCTCACAGGTTAAGGAGATGGTTTGTTTTTTCTTTTTTCGCGGAAAGATAGGCCTTATTAAACGTATTGAGAAACGTACCCGTATTCATTACCCGTTCGACATGAATGCCGTGGGATTGCAACTGATTCTTTTTCTCGGGGTTGTTGCTTAGCAGCGTAACAGAGCGCATATCCAGCGCATGCAGCATTTGCGCTGCGGTCTGGAATTCACGGACATCCTGCGGAAAACCCAGTTCAATATTCGCCTGGTAAGTATCCATTCCCGCGCTTTGCAGTTTATAGGCGTCGATTTTATTGTATAAACCGATACCCCGACCTTCCTGACGCAGGTAAAGCACAACGCCGCCTTGCCGATCCATCAAAGAAAGCGCTTCTGTCAGCTGCTCTCCGCAGTCACAACGCAGCGAATGGAAAACATCGCCCGTCAGGCATTCAGAATGGATGCGCACCAGGGGAGCGCCGTTTTTTACATTCCAGCCCGGAAAGCGTAATGCAATATGTTCTTTTCCATCTGCAAAACCATGAAAGGTGATGAACTCGGCCTTGTTGGTAAGGTTTTTTAATGGAATGTAGTCACTGTTCCTGATCCTGACATTGCTCATAGTTGCCCTGTCTTGGTTAGTTTTTTGTTAACTACTGGTTGCGTTTGTTTTGTACAGCAAGCCAAATGCACTGTCAATATATTAATTATTTAATCATGTTCTTTTGTCATTGGTTTTTTAAGATGATGTTTTTAATGATAAAAAAATAAAAAGGCACGTTTTAATCTCATTAAATCGTGCTTAAGATCAAATATTATTAATATTAGGAATCTATCGCATACAGAGGTTTTTCTTATGTTTTATGCGCCTTTCTGGCCATAACGTTGAAAAATGAAGGCGATTCATAATGTGATCTATGTATTAATATAATTAATATCTATCGTTATAAGAAAATGACGTTTCAGGGCAGGGGGTACGTAAGATGAGGTCAGCGCGCCTGTCAAAAATGCGATTCAGGCACGGGAGGCAAGATGACACCAGCGCGTCTGTTAAAAAATGCGATTCAGGCACGGGAGGCAAGATGACATCAGCGCGTCTGTTAAAAAATGCGATTCAGGCGGGGGAGGCAAGATGACATCAGCGCGTCTGTTAAAAATGCGATTCAGGTCAGGCGGGTTAAGAGAAGAAGTATGGGCAAGGTGAAGGCGCAGCCCTGTAAAAAGGCCCGGGACGGTGAAACACCGGCCCGGGCCTGAAGTGTGACGGCTTTAACATTATTTACTGCGGGTAAGGCACCCAGTCGCCGCCGTTGAGACGAATCCAGGGTTTGCCCTGGTACATCATCACCACCGCGTTGTCATTTTCCGACACCACCGGCGTCTGTGGCAGGTTCTCCGTCAGCACCGACATATTGACGTTTGGCGCATTAAACACCTGGCCATCCACCACGCGCGACAGCAGCTCCGACAGCGCCAGCAGGCTGGTCGGCGTATCAACGCTCAGCGACTGGCCCTGGTGCGGCGCCTTCATGCCAACAAAACGAATGCCGACCGGCACATGAGTGATGCTCGGGCTGGGAATATCGCGCAGGCCGGACATCTGCATTTTATCGCCTACCACCGCGGCGCCATGCTCCGGCACCACCATCACCATCACTCGCCGGCCCGATTTCTCCAGGTTGGTCAGGAAGGCGTCCAGCTGATCGAACAGCACCTGCGCGCGCGGCTTGTACGGCGCGGTGCCGGCGCTGCCGAGTTCGCGCGTGCCATCATGCAGCGGGATCAGGTTATAGAAGGTAGCGGTACGCGCATCGCTGCTTTTACTGCGGTCGTCCAGCCAGCGCTGCATCAGCTGCGCATCGTTGAACACCGGCGAACCGTCAAATGAGGTCAGCTCCGGCGCGATGCCCGTCTGCGACATTAGCGGCGCCTGAATATCGCCGAAATCGCGCAGCTCTTTCAGGTAGTTCCCGAAAACGCCGGTGTGGTCCATCATCAGCTGCTCTTTAAAGCCCAGCTTCGCGAGATTATCGAACAGATAACATTGCTGCTGCGCCGGCTTATAGAGATCGCTGTGCGAGGTCTGACCGCAGCTGGCGCGCAGCAGGCGGATCCCCGCCGGGCCGCTGTAGCCGGTAGCGGAGTTGTAGTTGTTAAGCAGAATATCGAAGTGCTTCCACAGCGGGTGATCGCGCAGCTGCACCGCATCGATATCGGACCAGGCGAGCGAGCAGATATTGATAATCAGCACGTCGAACGGCTGCGAATCAGGCGAGAGCGTGTCGGGGAAATGGGTGACGCGCTGCTTTTCCGTCTCGTAGAAACGGTTCAGGTAAGCGGTCAGGTTGGCGCTGGTTGGCGGCGCTGACTCATCCAGCGCGTTTTTATCCGCCGCCGCGTTATTGGCGGGCGTCTGCTTATTCAGTACCACTTCCGGCGTGGCGGAACGGGTCGGCAGCAGCGAAAACGACGGCCCGGCGATATTGATTAAATTTATCCAGATCAGCAGCAGCGAAACCAGCACCGTGATGCGCACCCACTGGGAGATAAACAGGTAAAGCACCAGCATTACGAACGCCGCGCCGACCATCTGCCAGTTAATAAAGCGGTTAAACAGATCGAGCAGGTAGGCGCCGGAAAAGCCCGCCACCTGGCCGCCCTGGCTCAGAATACTTTGCGGGCCGGGCAGCCAGGTGTCATGCCAGAACAGGGCGATGCCGATCGGCAGCGAAATCCAGCTGCGCAGACGGTGCAGACGCTCCGACGGCAGCGGCAGCAGCAGCCAGGCGAGAAAGACCAGGTTCGCCAGCGCATGAAAGTTGAGGTAGCCGAACCACAGCAGGGCAAATTTAATCAGAAAATAGAAATTCCAGCCGCCCAGCCCGCGCCAGCTACGCCAGAAAGCAGCCGTGGAAGGCTGCGTCTTTTTACCATCAGTCATTATTTCTCTTTATCCGTTTTAGTGGACTGGCGACGCCAGGTGCCTTCATATTTCAACGAGCGAGGCGGCAGGAGCCGGTGCATCATGCCGCGCCAGCGTGCCGGCAGCCAGCGTGCCGGCAGCCAGCGGGCATAGAGCGGTTTTGTCAGCAGCGCGATCAGCAGCAGCAAAATCAGGATCTGTACCCCATCCATTAATGTCATTCGCGCGAGGCTCCTTTCGTATCAATTTTTAGCGCCACCGGCAGCGGCGTGGGGCGCACCGCCGCCACAGGCGCCGGCGTCGCGCTCTCCGGCGTCACCACGCTCAGCGCTGGCGGCCGGTCTTTCCATGCGCCCGGCACCAGCGTCTTCATCTGCCGCACCTCGGAGAGGATCTGCAAATCTTCAAACCACACCAGACGGTTGGAGAAGAGTTCGTCATGAGGCAGGCGGAAGATAAACTTCAGCGCCGTGTCGAGATCGTTATAGCGGCACGAAGAGAGAAACAGGTAGAGCCGGTCGCCCAGCAGCGTTACCAGGTCGCCATAGCGGCGCGGCTTACATAACGTAAGCGCTTGCTCAGGTTTCAGCTCGGGCACCGGCCGCAGCGCCACCAGCAGGCCTTTGCCGTTTTCCGGCAGCAGGGTGTTGCTTGCCAGCTGCGTGACCGCCTCGCAAAACTGATCCAGCGGTAAAAAGCCGCGCAGCTGCATCGGCTGCAGCGACTGCAGCAGCGCATTGAGATCGGCCGGCACGTGGCGGTTATAGCGCTGGCCCTGCAGGCTTTCCAGCGTGGTGAGAAAGCGCGACATCGGCGCGCCGAACGGCACGATAGCGTTAACGCCGCAGGCCAGCAGCAGACGCTCATCGCTGTAGCGCAGGCTGGTCTGCATCTCACGTACGATGATTTTCAGGCCGGCGCCGCGTGCGCGCCGCAGGCCGTGGATCGCCTGCGCCAGCGTGCGGATCTGCTCATTATGGCTCAGGCAGAAAATCACCGTGGCGGAATCCGCCTGCTGGGCGCGCGACGCCACCAGCTCATTGCTGTCGAACAGCTGCCAGTGGCTGGAGAGCGGCGGTGCGCCTTCCAGCACCTGTTTTTCTGCGATGCAGATCGCCTCGTCGTTCAGCGTCAGCGGCGTGTTCTGCTCGCTTTCATTGACCGCCATAAAACCGGCGGGCTGAAAGGTTAAGCGCAGCGCGCGATCCGCCATCAGGCGCCGATCGTGACACCACCAGCTGATGCGGTAATTCCAGATATCCTGCTGATATTCCAGATGCGCCAGGCCGTTTAATTGCCGGAACGTACTCAGTAACGACTGACGTAAATTATTTACTCCCGAACCGGACGTGATAATTAACAGACAACAGTTACGCGCAGCCAGCGTGTGGTTAATTTTTTTAATCCAGTCGATTAATTCCGCAGGTGATAGTTTTTCAAGGAAAGAAAAATGATTGTTAAATAAAATCAGCTGCGGCTTCGCTGAAAGGGTGCGGGCTAAATCCTCCGGCAGATCCAATAGCGCGCGACGTGTCTCAGGCAGTGAGTAAAAAGGAATGCGATTCGGCCCCTGCGGCAATTTCGGCTCCAGCAGCGCCTGCGGCGCGTCGCCGGCGCTGATAAGCGTCAGGGACTTTTGCGCCGCCATCACCTGCCGCGCCAGCCTGCGAGCATCCTCGGGCCGGCTAACGGTAAGCCAGTAACAGCCAGGCGGCTGCATATCAATTAATTCATTCTGAACCTGCTCAATACCGAGCGTAAAAGAGAGTGACATAGAAGTTTCGCAAATTGGTTCAACCGAAGCTATTTTATTATAGACAGCGATTTATTTCGCCTGGATAATTTTGATGAATATAATAAAAAGCCGGGCCATATGTATCGCCTGCCCCTTACTGCAGGTCAGAAAAATGAACGTTATTCAGCGTCCTCTTTAATGGCAAGATAAATGAAACAACCGCAAGAAATTTCTGCAATACCCGAAAAACTCGGCCTGCGTGACGATATCAGTACGCTGGGCGAAGCGTTCTCTTTTTCCGCATTTCGCTATGTCGATATTGCGCGCGAAGAGCGGCTGGCAGCCATTCTGGCGCGCTGGCCATTATTAAATGAGCTTTCCCGCGAGCAACAGGAAGAAAACGCATGCCGGTCTTAGCGCTACAGGGCGTACGCGGCGGAACGGGCACGACCTCCGTCACGGCGGCGCTGGCCTGGGCCTTACAGCAGCTGGGCGAGCCGACGCTGGTGATGGACTGGTCGCCGGCCAATCAGCTGCGTCTGCACTTTAATACGCCGCAACACGAGCGCTGCGGCTGGATGCGCGCGGCGCTGGATGGCGATGCGCAGCCTATGGCGCTGCGCTACCCCGACGGCCCCGACTTTATTCCTTTCGGCCAGCTGAACGGCGAAGAGCGCGCGCGCTTTTACGCCGATCCGGCGCCGTTCGTCAGCGCCTGGCTGGAAAACCTGGCGGCGCTGAAAACGCAGTACCGCTGGATATTGCTCGATCTGCCGGGCGATGAGCATCCCTGGCTGCAGCCGGTCTACGCAGAGGTGGACCGCCTGGTACAGCTGCTGGTGGCCGATGGTAACTGCCATATGCGGCTGCATCAGCCGGTCGCCGCGGTGCGTCCGCTCTATCTGCTCAACCTGTTTAACGCCAACAGCAAAGTGCAGCAGGATCTGCATCAGCTCTGGATTGGTTCGCTGCACAGCCTGATCCCGCTGATGATCCACCGCGACGAGGCGCTCTCCGAAGCGCTGCTAAATAAACAGCCGCTGGGCGAATATCGCCCGCACGCGCTGGCCAGCGAAGAGATCGTCACCCTGGCGAACTGGCTGATCATGCATATTCCGGGGGCGCGCGCATGAACCCGTTAAGCTGGCTGATCGCCGCGCCCGCCTGGCAGGCGCTGAATCGCCGTTACGAGGGCTACCGTCAGGCGGGCACCCCGGCGCTGGCGGCCGGCATCCAGTGCTTCTGGCTGGTGCTGGGCTGGTCGCTGCTGCGCTTCGAAACGCCGGGCTGGCAGCGCATCATTGCGCAGCGTCGCACGCTCTGGCCGCACATTTCGCCGGAGCGCCCGCGTCCGCTCGATATCGTGCGCTTCTTTTCACAGAGCGTCTGGCTGCTGCTGGTTTTGCCGCAGGACGGCAGCACCAGCAGTCAGCGCAAGAGATTCAGCGCCTTCCGCCGCCTGTTCAGCTGGCGGCAGCGGGCGTATCAATGGCTCGACAGCCTGCCGCAGCGCCTGCAGCAGGGCGAGCGGCTGGAAAAACGCATCAGCAGCCTGTCGCCCGTGGCGCGCAAGCTGATTTTCATTGTCTGCAGCCTTGCCGCCGCCGCGCTGGCGCTGATCTGTATTTCGCAGCCGTTCGATCTGTTTACGCAGTTTATCTTCGTGGTGATGCTGTGGGGACTGGCGATGGTGGTGCGTCGCGTGCCGGGGCGGCTGGCGACCATGATGCTGATTGTGCTGTCGCTGACCGTCTCCTGTCGCTATCTCTGGTGGCGCTACACCTCGACACTCAACTGGGACGACCCGGTCAGCCTGACCTTCGGCCTGCTGCTGATCGCGGCGGAAACCTACGCCTGGGTGGTGCTGGTGCTGGGCTATTTCCAGACGCTGTGGCCGTTGCATCGCCAGCCAGTGTCGATGCCGGAAGATACGCGCCTTTGGCCGACGGTGGATCTGCTGGTGCCGACCTATAACGAGCCGATGAGCGTGGTCAAGCCGACCATCTACGCCGCGCTGGGCATCGACTGGCCGAAAGAGAAGCTCAACATCTTTATTCTGGACGACGGCGGCCGCGAAGAGTTTCGTCAGTTCGCCGAGAGCGTCGGCGTTAACTATGTGGCGCGCACCACGCACGAACATGCCAAGGCGGGCAACATCAATAATGCCCTGCGCACGGTGTGTAAAAGCGAGTTTGTGACCATTTTCGACTGCGACCACGTGCCGACGCGCTCTTTCCTGCAGATGACGCTGGGCTGGTTCCTGAAGGATAAGAAGCTGGCGATGATGCAGACGCCGCATCACTTCTTCTCGCCCGATCCCTTTGAGCGTAACCTCGGCCGTTTCCGCCGTACGCCGAACGAGGGCACGCTGTTCTACGGCCTGGTGCAGGACGGCAACGATACCTGGGACGCCACCTTCTTCTGCGGATCCTGTGCGGTGCTGCGCCGCACCGCGCTGGATGAAATCGGCGGCATCGCCGTCGAGACGGTGACTGAAGATGCGCACACCTCGCTGCGTCTGCACCGGCGCGGCCACACCTCCGCCTATATCCGTATTCCGCAGGCGGCCGGGCTGGCGACGGAAAGCCTGTCGGCGCATATCGGCCAGCGCATTCGCTGGGCGCGCGGCATGGTGCAGATCTTCCGCCTGGATAACCCGCTAATGGGGCGCGGGCTGAAGCTGGTGCAGCGTCTCTGCTACGCCAACGCCATGCTGCACTTTTTATCGGGCATTCCGCGGCTGATCTTCCTGCTGGCGCCGCTCGCTTTCCTGCTTTGCCACGCCTATATCATTTTCGCCCCGGCGCTGGCGATCGCCATCTATGTGCTGCCGCATATGCTGCATACCAGCCTGACCAACTCGCGCATTCAGGGGCGCTATCGCCACTCGTTCTGGAGCGAGGTGTATGAAACGGTGCTGGCCTGGTATATCGCTCGCCCCACCACGGTCGCGCTGTTTAACCCGCACAAAGGGAAATTCAACGTAACGGCGAAGGGCGGCCTGGTGGAGGAGCAACATCTCGACTGGGTGATCACCAAGCCCTATATGATTCTGGTGCTGCTTAACCTGGCAGGCGTCTTTATGGCGGGCTGGCGGGTCGCTTACGGCCCGCAGAACGAAGTGCTGACGGTGCTGGTGAGCCTGCTGTGGGTGTTCTACAACATGATTATTCTGGGCGGCGCGGTGGCGGTCTCCGTCGAAGCGCGGCAGATCCGCGAGGCGCACCGCGTAGAGATGGCGATGCCCGCCGCGATTGCGCGCAAGGATGGCCATATGCTGCCCTGCACGCTGCGCGACTATTCGGATGGCGGCGTCGGCGTCGAGCTGCGCGAGGCGGAGGCGCTAAAGGATGGCGAAGAGATCCATCTGCTGCTGCGCCGCAGCCAGCAGGAGTTCAGCTTTCCCGCTACGGTGCAGCGTGTCTTCGGCCGCCGGGCAGGCATCCGCCTGAAAAACCTCTCTACCGAACAGCACATTGATTTTATTCAGTGTACCTTTGCCCGCGCCGATACCTGGGCGCTGTGGCAGGACGGCTTCCCCGAGGATAAACCGGTGCAGAGCCTGGCCGACATTATGATTCTGGGCTTCAAAGGCTATATCCGCCTGGCCGAGTATGGTCCGGCGCGGCTGCGCCGGCTGTTCCTGATGCTGACCGCCTTCCTTTCCTGGCTGGCGTCGTTTTTTCCCAAAGGCGTGGGAAGCGCGCCGGCAGGCGTTGCCGGCGTAAAACAATGACTCAACTGATGATGCGACAATGACGAGAAAAATAAGCTGGTTTACCGCAATGCTGATGGGCCTGCTGCCGATGGCGCATGCCGCACCTGACTCCAATCCGGCGGCAGCGCCGGCCGGCATGATGCAGGCGGCGCCTTCCGATATGGCGGCGCCGGCGATAACGCCCGCGCCGGCGGAGGTTGCCGCCCCTGCGGCCGCCCCGGCCGACGGCGGCGCGCCGGTGCGCGCCAGCGAACTGCTGTTCAGCAATGTCGCGCCTGCCCCGGGCAGCTTTAAGCTGCTCGGCACGCGGCCGGACGGACAGATCGAATTTGGCGTGCGCAGCGATGAAGTGGTCACTCAGGCGACGTTACACCTGAGCTATCGCCCGTCGCCGGCGCTGCTGCCGACGCTGTCGCATTTTAAGGTCTACCTGAATGAAGAGCTGATAGGGCTGGTGACCGTCACCCCGGAGCAGCTGGGCAAAGAGAGCCAGGCGACGATAACTATCGATCCGCGCTTTATCGGCGACTTTAACCGTGTGCGCTTCGAGCTGGTGGGCCACTACACCAATATCTGCGAAAACCCGGCCAACACGCCATCTGGATCGATATCGGCAAAGAGAGCCGCCTTGACCTGATGCTGCAGAAACTGCCGCTGAAAAACGATCTCTCCGACTTCCCGGAGCCGTTCTTCGACAGCCGCGATAACCGGCCGCTGCAGCTGCCGATGGTGTTTGCCGCCGCGCCGGATCGCACCCAGCAGCATGCCGCGGCGCTGCTCGCGTCCTGGTTCGGCGTACAGGCGCAATGGCGCGGCCAGTCGTTCCCGGTGCTGTATAACCAGCTGCCGCAGCAGCAGCACGCGGTGGTGTTCGCCACCAATGACCAGCGCCCCGATTTCCTGAAAGATTACCCGCCGGTAGAGAAGCCGACGGTAGAGATCATCAGCCAGCCCGATAACCCCTATCAGAAGATGCTGCTGGTACTGGGGCGCAACGATGAGGATCTGCTGACGGCGGCGAAGGGCATCGCCCAGGGGGACCTGCTGCTGCGCGGCCAGTCCTCTACCGTGGAAGAGGTGAAACAGCTGGCGGCGCGTCAGCCTTACGATGCGCCGAACTGGGTGCGTACCGACCGTGCCACTAAATTTTCCGAGCTGCAGCAGTATGAAAACCAGCTGCAGGCGGACGGCATTCAGCCCTATCCGGTTAGCCTGACGCTGAACCTGCCGCCCGACCTGTTCCTGGTGCGCGCGCGCGGCATCAATATGGATCTCACCTACCGTTACACCTCGCCACTGCAAAACGACGGCTCACGGCTGGCTATCCACCTGAATAACCAGTTTATGCAGGACTATCCGCTGCAGGTAAAAAGCGACAGCGGCAAACAGCTGCTGCATATTCCGCTGATCTCCGGGTTGCAGGACAACAGCGCCTCGCTGACCATTCCGGCGCTGCGGCTGGGCGTGGTGAACCAGCTGCGTTTCGATTTCGACTATGCCACCACCGTTATCGGCGGCAGCAACGGCGACCGCTGTGAAACGGTGACGCCGGTGACCAACCATGTGGTGGTCGACGGCAACTCCACGATCGACTTCTCCGGCTACCGTCACTATATGCAGATGCCGTCGCTGCGCGCCTTCGCCAACGCCGGTTTCCCGTTCAGCCGTCTGGCGGATCTGTCGCAGACGCTGGTGCTGATCAACGCGCAGCCGCGCGCCGACCAGGTGAGCGCGCTGCTGAACGCGCTGGGCAATATCGGCGCGCAGACCGGTTTTCCGGCGCTGAACGTGCAGATCGCCGACGACTGGTCGGCCGCGAAAAAAGCGGACGCCGATCTGCTGATGGTGGGCGATATTCCGCCCGATCTGCGTGACGATCGTCGCATTAACCTGTTGATGGACGCGGCGAAAAGCTGGGTGAAAAAGCCGGTACGCCAGGCGCCGCTGGATGACGTAGCGGCGCCGGCCAGTGACCGCGCGGTTGCCAGCCAGACCACCATCGCCTCGGATGGCCCGATGGCGGCGATCGTCGGCTTCCAGTCACCGTTCCACGATCAGCGCAGCGTAGTGGCGCTGCTGGCGGACAGCCCGCGCGCCTATCAGCTGTTGAACGACGCGCTGCTCGACAGCGGCAAGCGCGCGGCGATTTATGGCTCAGCGGCGATTATCCGCGAATCTGGCGTAAACAGTCTGCGCGTGGGCGATAGCTATTTTGTTGGCCACCTGCCGTGGTGGGAGCGCATGTGGCACGCGCTGGCGACGCATCCGGCGCTGATGGCGCTGTTCGCGGTGATCGTCGTGGTGCTGGTGGCGCTGATGGTTTGGCGACTGATGCGTCTGGTAACGCGCCGTCGTCTTGGCGATGAGGATGACGAGTGAAACGTCTGATGCTGCGACTGGGCATGCTGTTAATGCTGATGCTGGCGGCGGTGCGCGCCAGCGCTGAATGCGCCGCCTGGTCTGACTGGGAACAGTTTAAGCGCGACTACATCAGCGAAGAGGGAAGGGTGATCGATCCCAGCGACGGGAAGAACATCACCACCTCGGAAGGGCAGAGCTACGCGCTGTTTTTCGCGCTGGTCGCCAACGATCGCGAGATGTTCGATCGCCTGCTGGCCTGGACTGAAAATAATCTGGCAGAGGGCGATTTAACCCAGCGCCTGCCCGCCTGGCTGTGGGGCCAGGAGAGCAGCAGCAAAAAATGGCAGGTGCTGGATAAAAACCCCGCCTCCGATTCCGATCTCTGGATCGGCTGGACGCTGCTGCAGGCGAGCCGCCTGTGGCACAGCCGCAGCTATCAGGTGACCGGCACGCTGCTGCTGAACCGGGTAGCGAAAGAGGAAGTGGCCGACCTGAAAGGATTCGGCCTGATGCTGATGCCGGGCAAATATGGCTTTATCGACGGCGATAGCTGGATGATCAACCCCAGCTACCTGCCGCTACAGCTGCTGGCGGGCCTGACCCGGCTGAAAGGGCCGTGGCCGGAGATCAACCGTAACGCGCTGCGCCTGCTGCAGGAGACGGCACCGAAAGGCTTTTCGCCCGACTGGTATGTCTGGCAAAGCGGCAGCGGCTGGCGTCCCGATAAATCGAAAGGGCCAGTCGGCGGCTACGATGCGATTCGCGTCTATCTCTGGGCCGGCATGCTCAGCGATGACGATGCACGCAAAGCGACGCTGCTGACCCATTTCGCGCCGATGGTGCGCCTGACGGAAGAGAACGGCAATCCGCCGGAGCGGGTCGATGTGCTGACCGGCGCCACCACCAATCAGGGCAACGTCGGCTTTTCCGCCGCGCTGTTGCCGCTGCTGCAAGGCTCTTACGCGCTGACGGCGCAGCAGCAGCGCGTGCAGCAGCAGCCTCCGGGCAATGACGCCTACTACAGCAGCGTGCTGACGCTGTTCGGCGTCGGCTGGGATGAAAACCGCTATCGCTTTAGCGCGCAGGGCGACCTGCTGCCGGCCCGGGGTCAACAATGCAAAAATTCAGATTAAGCTACCTGGGCCTGCTGCTGCCCGGCCTGCTCGGCGGCGCCGCCGCGTTCGCCGCCGATCCGGCGGCGCCGGCGCGCGAAGTCTCGCCGGTGACCTGGCTGCTGGAGCAGGTGCGCACCGGTGAAGCGACCAACAAATACGATCTGGTCACCCAGGCGCTCTACCGGCTGGAGAAGATCGCGCCCGACAATCCTGACGTGATCGCCGCGCAGCTGCGCCTGGCGCTGCATCAGGGCGACCAGGCGAAGGCGCAGCAGTATATGAATCAGCTGACGCAGACCGCCCCCGATTCGGCGGCGGCGCGCGAAGCGCAGGCCAGTATGCTGCTGGTCAGCCCGGAGGGGCGTCAACAGCTGCAGCAGGCGCGCCTGCTGGCCACCTCCGGCCGCCTGCAGGAGGCGCGCGCCGCCTGGGACAAACTGTTCAACGGCGTTTTCCCGAGCGTTGATATCGCGCTGGAGTACTGGAGCCTGGTGGCGCGCATTGACGGCCAGCAGCCGACGGCGCTGGCGAACCTGCAGGCGCTGGACCAGCGCTACCCTGGCAATATTGGCGTGCGCATGCAGCTGGCGCGGCTGCAGTTCCAGAACGATAAGCCGCAGCAGGCGGCGGAGGCGCTGAAAACGCTGGCCAATAATCCCGGCGCGCGCGACCAGGCGGCGGAACTCTGGCTGAGCCGTATTCAGGCACAGCCGGTAACGGCGGAAAGCGTGGCGCAGCTACGCCAGTATCTCGATACCTTTACCAGCGGTGATGCGCGCAGCAACGGCGAACAGGAGCTGGCGCGGCGGCAGACACTGTTGGCCGATCCCGCTTTCCAGCAGCGTTCGCGCGCGCTGGCGCTGGTGGATAACGGCGGCGGCGAAGAGGCGATTCCGGCGCTGCAGTCGGCGCTGAAGCTGAATCCCAACGATCCCGATCTGCTGGGAGCCATGGGGCAGGCGCTGGGGCGCGCCAACCACCGCGCCGTCGCCATCACTTATCTGGAGCAGGCGCTGAAGGCGGGTCAGCAAAGCACCAGCGTTGGCCTGTGGCAGAGCCTAATCCAGACTAACCGCTACTGGCTGGCGATCGAAAACGGCGACAGCGCGCTGGCGAAGGGCGATATCGTCAGCGCCGAACGCCAGTATCAACAGGCGCGCGCGCTGGACAACACCGACAGCTATGCGCTCATTGGCCTCGGCGATGTGGCGCAGGCGCGCAAAAACGACGCCGAGGCGGAACGGCTGTTCCGCGAAGCCTGGCGCATGGACCGTACCAATACCACCGCGGTGCGGCGGCTGGCGGGCCTCTATCAGCAGCAGTCGCCGCAGAAGGCGATCGCCTTTATCAACGGGCTAAGCGGCGAGCAGCAGCGTGCGCTGGGCAGCACGCTCAACAGCCTGCGCAGCGATGTGCTGCGCGCCGAGGCGGATGCGCTGGCGCAGCAGGGCAGCTGGACGCAGGCGGCGGAAAAATATCGTCAGGCGCAGCAGGACGCGCCGGATGATGTCTGGCTTAACTACCGGCTGGCGGGGGCGCTGCGTAATGCGGGCACGCCGCAGCAGGCCGATGCGCTGATGGCGGCCATGGCGCAACGTTTGCCCGCCGATCCGACCCAGGTTTACGCCTACAGCCTTTACCTCTCCGGCAGCGATCGCGCCGATGAGGCGCTGCGCCAGCTGAACGCCGTGCCGCAGGCGCGCTGGGATCAAAACATGCGCGAGCTGGCTGACCGTCTGCAGCAGGATAAAGTTTATGCGCAGGCCGACGCGCTGCGTCAGGCGGGCAATAACGCTGCCGCGACGGCGCTGCTCAATCAGCAGCCCGCTTCGCCGCGCCGCGATATCACCCTGGCAGACTGGGCGCTGGCGGACGGCTATCCGCAACAGGCGCTGGCGGGCTATCAGCGCGTGCTGGCGCAAGATAAGCAGAATCAGGATGCGGCGCTGGGGCAGATTGACGCGCTGGCGGCGCTGGACCGCAAGGCGGAAGCACGCGCCGCGCTCAACGCGCTGCCCGCCGGCAGCGGCGAAGCGAGCCTGAACGTCGGCCGCCGCCTGGCCAACGCCTGGCTGAACGTGGATGACGCCGCGCGGGCGCGCCAGCTGTATCAGCAGCTGAAGCCGCGCGCGCAGCAGGAAGCGCCATCGCAGAGCAGCGCGCTGCTGTTTCGCGATGTCGCCCGGCTGGAGGCGCAGCAGCAGCAGCCCGCGCTGGCGCTGTTGGATTACCGCCAGGCGATGGTCGCCAGCGGTATTACGCCGACAGTGCCTGCCGACAATGCCCGCTTTACCCGTCTGATGCGCAACCAGGCGGATGACGACTGGCTGAAGCGCGGCATCCGCAGCGATGCAGCCGATCTCTATCAGCGCCAGGACACCACCCTGATGCTGGAGCAGGATTACTCGCGCAATAAAGGCACCGGCGGCATCTCCGATCTCACCGCCCACACCACCATGCTGCAGCTGGATACCCCGCTGGCGGACGGCAAAAGCTTTGTGCGCGTGGATCGCGTGGAAATTTCGGCGGGCACTTTCTCTACCGAAGGCGGCAGCCATAGCGAAGTGTTCGGCACCTGCGCCGATAACGGCACCGCCGGCTGTAGCCGCGATCTGACTCAGCGGCAGGAAGGGGTGGCGATCGGTGCTGGCTGGCAAAACGATCGCTGGTCGGCCGATATCGGCACGTCGCCGATGGGCTTTGAGGTAGTGAACTGGGTCGGCGGCGTCAGCTGGAACACCGATGTGAAAGATATCGGCCTGACCTTGACCGCCTCACGCCGGCCGATCTCCAGCTCGCTGCTGGCCTATGCTGGCGCGCGCGATCCCAGCCCGCAGGGCGGACGCACCTGGGGCGGAGTGGTGGCGACCGGCGGCTCCGTCGGGCTGAGCTACGATCAGGGCGGCGCGCACGGCGTCTGGGCCGATCTCAGCGCCCACCAGATCACCGGGAAAAATGTGGCGGACAACAGCCGCGAGCGACTGATGGCGGGTTACTACTACAAGCTGATCAACGCAGATAACCGGCGCGCGACCATCGGTCTGAACAGTATGCTGTGGCACTACCAGAAAGATCTCAGCGACTATGCTTTCGGCCAGGGTGGCTATTACAGCCCGCAGCAATATTTCTCGCTGGCGGTGCCGGTCAGCTACCGGCAGCGCACGGAGAATTGGTCATTCGATCTGGGCGGTTCGGTCTCCTGGTCACGTTCGAAAACCCGTGGGCAAGAACGTTATCCGGTCTGGCCCGGCTTTCAGCCCGCCCCGAGCGACCCTTCCACCGACAGCAGCGGCAGCGGCTTCGGCTATACGCTGCGCGCGGCGGTCGAGCGGCGCGTCACTGCGCACTGGACGGTCGGCATGGCGGTGGATATCCAGCAGGCGAAGGATTACACCCCCAGCCACGGCCTGATTTACGCCCGCTATTCGCTGGCAGGCTGGGAAGGCGATCTTAATCTGCCGCCAGAGCCGCTGGCGCCTTACGCCGACTTTAAGTAGCCTTCTGCTCGGAAAACCCTTAAACCGGTTTCCTGCCGTCACTATCTTTACTTAAAAAACAGCAACCATGAGATATACTCCTGGTTGCTTTCATCGTTTTCGCCCGCTGTTCAGGGCCTGGAGAAGAGCTTTGCGCGTTAGTCGGTCACTTACGATCAAGCAGATGGCAACGGTTTCTGCCGTTGCGGTAGTGACCATCTGTATTTTTATCGTTATTCAACTTTTCCACTTTGTGCAGCAGCGCAGGACGGATTATGCGCAGCAGATGGAAAACATCGCGCATACGGTGCGTCAGCCGCTCTCAGAGGCGGTGCTGCGCGCCGATATTCCACAGGCGGAACGCATTCTGAATTCGCTGAAGCCCGCCGGCATTCTGTCGCGCGCCGACGTGGTGCTGCCTAATGCGTTTCAGGCGCTGCGTACCGATTTCGAAAATGAGAAGCCGGTGCCGCGGTTTATCGCGCGCGTGTTTGAGCTGCCGGTACAGATCACCGTGCCGCTCTATTCAGTCGAAAGCGCCGCCTCGCCCAAGCCGTTGGCCTATCTGGTGCTGCAGGCGGACTCTTGGCGCGTCTACCAGTTTATCCTCAGCACCATCTCTACCATGCTGACCACTTATCTGCTGCTGGCGCTGATCCTGTCGGTGTCGATCAGCTGGTGCATCAACCGGCTGGTGATCCGCCCGCTGCGCACCATCGCCGGCACGCTGCAGGATCTGCCGCCGCAGGATATCCTCACTCACAAGCTGCCGGTGCCGCCGCTGCATCAGGACGATGAGATAGGCATGCTGATCCGCAGCTATAACCGTAACCAGCAGGTGCTGGAGTCGGTGCATGACGAGATGAGCCGCCTGACCACGCACTACGCCTTGACCGATCTGCCTAACCGCACGCTGTTCCTGGCGCTGCTGGAGCAGCATCTGAAAGCGGCGGTCTACAGCGGGCCGTTTAGCGTGATTGTGGTGCGCATCGAAACCCTGCTGGAAGCGAACGGGGTGCTGACGGAAGAGCAGCGCGATACCCTGACTCTGACGCTGCTGGAAAAAATCCGCAGCGTGATTGAAGAGCGCACCGTAGTAGGCCAGCTGGGCGTCAGCGATTTTGTGCTGCTGGTAAAAAAAGCCAATAATCCCTTCCGCGCTTACCGGCTGGCGCGCAACCTGATGAACCGCCTGAATCAGCCGGTCAGCCTGCAGCAGGTGCAGCTGCGTCCGACGCTCAGCATCGGCATCGCCCAGCGCGACGCGGCGCAGATGAGCGCGCCGGAGCTGCTGGGGCGCGCGGTGTCGGCGATGATGTCGGCGCGCCATCAGGGCAAAAACCAGATCCTGTTCTTCGACCCGCTGTTGACCGAACGCGCTCAGCGCCGGCTGACGCAGGAGCATGATATTCTGCAGGGGCTGGAGCAGGAGCAGTTCGCGTTGTTTCTGCAGCCGCAAATCAATATGGCCAACGGCGAACTGGTCGGCGCCGAAGCGCTGCTGCGTATGCGTCAGCCCGACGGCAGCTACAGCCTGCCGGAAGAGCTGATCGCCAGCGCGGAAGAGATCGGCGTTATCGGCGCGCTGGGACGCTGGGCGCTGGAAGAGGCGTGCCGCGTGCTGGCGGGCTGGCAAAAGCGCGGCATCTGGCTGCCTTTAAACGTGAATATCTCCGCGCTGCAGCTGCGCGAACCGGGCACCGTCTGGCATCTGCAGGAGCTGCTGGAACGTCACCGTATCCGCCCCGGCAGCCTGGTGCTGGAGCTGACGGAGACCGCGCAGATCGGCGATCCGGCGCAGGCGAAAAGCCTGCTCGGCGCGCTGCAGGAGGCGGGCGTGGCGGTGGCGCTGGATGATTTCGGCACCGGCTACGCCAACCTCAGCTATCTGCATCAGTTCCGATCGCTGCCGATCAGTAAGCTGAAAATGGATCGCAGCTTTGTTTCCGCGCTGCCCGACGACGATACGATGGTGAAGATTGTCGCGGCGATTGCGGACATCACCGATCTTGAGGTGGTGGCGGAAGGGGTGGAAACGGAGGCGCAGCGCGACTGGCTGCTGGCGCGCGGTATCGCCATCGGCCAGGGCTATCTCTATGACGGCCCGCTGTCGCTTAGCGATTTTGAAAAATGGTTGCTGACGCTGTCGCGTCCGCAGTAAAGGGCCAGCGCGCCGCCCGGCGCGCTGGCTGCGTAATCTTCGCTTTCTGTTTAGCCGGCTGCCTGTTCGCTTTCTGCGTGCCGTAACCCGCCGCGCAATCTTTGTTTTCGGTTCGTCTTGCTGCCTGTTCGCTTTCTGCGTGCCGTAACCCGCCGCGCAATCTTTGTTTTCGGTTCGTCCGGCTGCCTGCTCGCTTTCTGCTTGCTGTAACCCGCCGCGTTACTCTCTTTTTCCGTTTGCCGTAACCGCCGCTATTATCTGCTGTTTCTGTTTGTCGCAATCGCCGTGCTATTCGCTTTCGGCTTGCCACAACCCGCGCCCCGCCTTGTTTTTCTGCCCGCTTTTTTCATCAGCCAGCGAATAATTCTGAATATCTGGTTATGGTTATTCTGGCTGAAGCGTTTCAGTTCATAAATCCTGATTATGACCCCGCCACGGTGGGCGAGATTATATCAATCTTGTTAACGCGGTGTTATTTTCCGCGCTGTCTCTTGATGATAATAACAGCTAATCACTCGTCTCCCACGCCGTCAACGGATACGCTTTTATGAAAACATCGTTGTTCAAAAGCCTTTATTTTCAGGTCCTCACCGCTATCGCCATCGGTATCCTGCTCGGCCACTTTTATCCCGAGCTGGGCGCGCAGATGAAACCGCTGGGCGATGCCTTTGTAAAACTGATCAAAATGATTATCGCGCCGGTGATTTTCTGTACCGTCGTGACCGGCATCGCCGGCATGGAGAGCATGAAAGCGGTCGGGCGCACCGGCGCGGTGGCGCTGCTCTACTTTGAAGTGGTCAGCACCATTGCGTTGATCATCGGCCTGATTGTGGTCAACGTGATCCAGCCGGGCGCCGGCATGAACGTCGACCCGGCGACGCTGGATGCAAAAGCGGTGGCGGTCTATGCGCAGCAGGCGGAGCAGCAAGGCGTGGTCGCCTTCTTGCTGGATGTCATCCCTGGCAGCGTCATCGGCGCTTTCGCCAGCGGCAATATTCTGCAGGTGCTGCTATTCGCCATCCTGTTCGGCTTCGCCCTGCATCGCCTGGGGGATAAAGGCACGCTGATTTTCAACGTGATTGAAAGCTTCTCGAAGGTGATTTTCGGCATCATCAATATGATCATGCGCCTCGCCCCGATCGGTGCTTTCGGCGCGATGGCCTTCACCATCGGCAAATATGGCGTGGGTTCGCTGGTGCAGCTCGGCCAGCTGATTATCTGCTTCTATATTACCTGCATCCTGTTTGTGGTGCTGGTGCTGGGCACCATCGCCCGCATCACCGGCTTCAATATCTTTAAATTTATCGCTTATATCAAAGAAGAGTTGCTGATTGTGCTGGGCACCTCCTCATCCGAATCCGCGCTGCCGCGCATGCTGGATAAGATGGAGAAGCTGGGCTGCAAAAAATCGGTGGTAGGGCTGGTGATCCCGACCGGCTACTCGTTCAACCTCGACGGCACCTCAATCTATCTCACCATGGCAGCGGTGTTTATCGCCCAGGCCACCAATAGCCATATGGATATCATGCACCAGATCACCCTGCTGGTGGTGCTGCTGCTCTCCTCTAAAGGGGCGGCGGGCGTGACCGGCAGCGGCTTTATCGTGCTGGCGGCGACGCTGTCGGCCGTGGGGCATCTGCCGGTGGCGGGCCTGGCACTGATCCTCGGCATCGATCGTTTTATGTCGGAAGCGCGCGCGCTGACCAACCTTGTCGGCAATGGCGTGGCGACAGTGGTGGTGGCGAAATGGGTCGATCAGCTGGATGAGAAACAGCTGCGCGAAACGCTCTCCTCTTCGAAAAAAACGAAAAAGCTGCCGGTATGATCGTCAGGCTGCGCTAACAGGCCAGAAAAAGGGGCGCCTTCTGCCTGGCAGAAAGCGCCCCTTCTCTTTTTATCGCCTTGCGCGGCGGCTTCATCGACCGCGCCTATCGTCCGCTAAAAAGCGATTTGCATGCGTAATGAGCAGCTTTTCGGCGGTAAAAATCGCTAAAATTATAAAACTTTGCAAAAAACCGTTATCCGCGCCCGCTGCGACTTGCCCTTACCCCATGCATTTGGATAATAAAGCCCACACAGACTGTGCCGCCACAGGCGCCTGGCCACGCTTCAGACGCGAAAGCACGGTTTACATTCATTTTTTATGATTTTTCACTTCGTTGTGTGACAACCTCGTTTTTGCGTGGTCTAACTGCGGTGCGCCCGCTGTGCGTTATCAACAGGACGATAACGCCTGACTATCGCGCGTCATCAATGAGATTAAGTGGGCAATTGAGTAGGGGTTCACATGCAGGGCACCAGAATTCGTCTTTTAGTTGGTGGGTTGTTGCTGGCGGCCGTCAGTGGCACATTGCAGGCTGAAACACTACAACCCGATCCTGCCTGGCAGCAGGGAAAATTAGATAACGGCTTTAAATGGCAGGTGCTTAGTACGCCGCAGCGCCCCAGCGATCGCGTTGAAATTCGCCTGTTGGTGAATACCGGATCGCTGATGGAGAACGCTCAGCAAACCGGCTTTACGCATCTGCTTCCCCGTCTGGCGATGGTGCATAACACCGCGCTCGATCCGGCGGCACAGCGCTCGCTTTGGCAGCAGGGCATGGACCCTGATCATCCGCTGCCGCCCGCCGTCACCTCCTATGAATTCACGCTGTACAACCTGAGCCTGCCGAACAACCGCCCGGAGCTGTTGAAAGATGCGCTCGGCTGGCTTGCCGCCACCGCCGGCAAAATGTCGATTAACGATCAGGTGGTCAGCACTGCGTTGAACGCCGACGATCCCATCGCCAACTGGCCGCCGAACCCGCGTGACGTCTGGTGGCGCTATCGGCTGAAAGGCTCCACGCTGTTAGGTCATGACCCGGCCGAACAGCCTAAAGCGCCGGTCGATATCAATCAGCTCGGCAGCTTCTATAAGCAGTGGTATACGCCGGATGCCATGACGCTGTTCGTGGTGGGCAATATCGATAGCCGCTCTTTGAGCGAGCAGATCAATAAGGCGTTTTCGCCGCTGGAAGGCCGTCGCGAGACGCCTGCGCCGGTGCCGACGCTCTCTCCGCTGCCGGCCGAGCCGGTCGCACTGGTTAATCCTGCGCTGAAGCAGGATCGCCTGTCGCTGATCTGGGATATGCCGTGGCAGCCGATTCGCGATTCGCAAAACCTGAGCCGTTACTGGCAGAGCGACCTCGCGCGCGAGGCACTGTTCTGGCACGTGCAGCGCGTACTGAGTGACAGCAAAGCGCAGGGCGTGCAGGTTGGATTTGACTGCCGGGTGCTTTACCAGCGCGCCCAGTGCGCCATCAGCATGGATTCCAGCGCCGAAACGCTGGAAAAAAACATGAATCTGATTGCGCGCGAGCTGGCTAACGTACGCGATAACGGCCTGCCGCAGACCGAGTTCGATGCGCTGATGGCGCAGAAAACCGCCGAGCTGAACAAGCTGTTCGCCACCTATGCGCGCACCGATACCGACGTGCTGATGAGCCAGCGTTTACGCTCGCAGCAGAACGCGGTAGTGGATATCGCGCCGGAGCAGTATCAGAAATTCCGTCAGGATTTCCTTAACGGCCTGACGCTGGCGGCGCTGAACCAGGAGCTGCGTCAGCAGCTGTCGCAGGAGCTGACCATGGCGCTGATGCAGCCGCAGGGCGAGCCGGAAGCTAACGTGAAAGCGCTGCACCAGAGCTGGCAAAAAATCATGGCGCCGCCGCCTGCGCCGGCAGCCGCTACGCCGGAAGAGGGGAAAGCGGAAGTCTCCGATATCCCGGTACCGCAGTCGTAAATCGTGGGCCGGCTCGCGGCGGCGCTGAGCGTCTACGCGGCCTGGCCTTGCCATCCCTGGGCGCCGCGGAGGGGGCGTTGCCCGCCTGCGGCGTTGCGCTGCGCGTGAAAGCGGCAGTGCTGTTTGCCTGACGTTATCCCGCCTGTTGCCACCCCGGCGCTGCCTGTCAGAAAGCGGGCAATAGCGCTTTCCCCCTGTTCTGCCCGTTCCCGCGCGTTATACCGCCAGCGTGCGGGTTTTCTGCGCGCGCAGCCACTCGGTCACCAGCATCGGCCAGCTCGCCAGCGGCGAATCGGCAAGATTACGCATACCGAAACCGTGACCGCCGCGCTCATAGAAATGCAGCTCAACCGGCACCTTCTGTTCACGCAGCGCGCTGAAAAACGCCATGCTGTGGGTCACCGGCACCTTATCATCGTCCACGGCATGGATCAGCAGCACCGGCGGCGTTTCCGGGGTAACGCGCGTTTCCAGTGACCAGGCTTCAACGGTTTTGCTGTCCGGCCATTCACCCAGCAGGCGCCTGCGCGCCTCTTCATTGGTTTGGCCATCGCGCAGGGTGATCAGCGGGTAGACCAGCACCAGCGCATCGGGGCGCGCCGGCAGGCTGTCGATATTGTCCTGCGGCGGATAGAGTTTTTCGCTGAAACGCGTGCCGAGGCTGGCTGCCACATAGCCGCCGGCGGAAAAGCCCATCATCACGATACGCCTGCCGTTAAGGCCACGCGTCGCGCGATCGCGCAACACACGCACCGCACGCTGCGCATCGGCCAGCGGTGCATCGGCGCCTTCATGGTGCCCGTCAGCGGGCAGCCGGTAAGTCATCACCGCCAGCGTGTAGCCCATCGCGGTGAAAAAGGTCGCCAGCGCGCTGCCTTCGCTGTCGATCATAATGCGGGCGAAGCCGCCGCCGGGCGCTACCAGCAGCGTGACGCCGTTCGACTCTTCGGGATACCAGACGGCCAGCTCAGGACAGCGAACGCCTGACGCCGCGCGGTTGTAAGGCTCAAACTCTTTCGCTAAATCGATGATCTGCGGCTTAGCGGTCGACTGGCTGGCGCCAGGGGCATCGCCGTGTGGCCAGAGATTAAAAATATCTGCTTTCATAGCCTGTCCTGATGAACGTGAGGGTGGAGTGAAAGAGCCGCAGCACAGCGGAAAAAAGCCAGGCGGGGCCTATTAATCATTGGCGGTGAGGGCGGTGCGCGTCCAGTTCTTCCGGACGACAAAAAGGCAATTCAGATTTAGCCTGGTGGCAAAATCAGCGATTTGATTTAGGGGAAAATAGTGAGTTTTATTAAACACTTTGCCGCGCATCGGGAAAGGCAAAGAAAGGGCGGCGCGCGTAACCGGCGGCGGCCAGCGTGCGCTGGCATGTCGGGAAGGCGCCGTTTTTCCAGTAAAATCAGCGCCAGCCAATTAATGTGAGTGCTTGCTTACATCAGGCGGGTTCGCGCAACTCATCGTAGGGCACCATAACATGCTCCTGATAGGCAGGGCGCTGGGTTAAGCGCTGGTAATAGTTTTCCAGCGCCGGCAGCGTCGGACGCGTCATCTCCAGCGTGTAGTAGCGGTAGAGCTGCATACCGAACAGAATGTCCGCCACCGTCAGGCGATCGCCGGCCAGATAGTCGTGCTGCGCCAGGCGATCGTCGGCGATTTTCAGCAGCTTCGTCAGGTTGTCCATCGCTTCGGCCAGCGCCTGCTTATCCGCTTTCTCCGGCATTCTGATCAGCGGCCAGGCGACAGGGCGAATAAAACTGACGTAGACGCTCGATTTAGCCCATTCGGCCCAGATATCGACCGTGGCGCGCGCCAGCGCATCCTGCGGCCAGAAAGCGTCGTTGCCGTAGCGGCTCGCCAGATAGCGCACGATTGCTGCAGACTCGAACAGCGGCGGACCGTCGCCATCGCGCAGCACCGGCACCAGACCGTTGGGATTCATCGCCAGAAAGGCCGGCGTCTGGTTGCCGCCATATTTGTGTCCAATATCGACGCGCTGATAGGGCAGCCCCAGCTCGCCGATACACCACATCACAGCCTGTACATTTGTTGAAGTTTTACGTCCCCAAACCTTAAGCATCGCGTTACTCTCCTGAGCGGTGGTGGAAAGCAACAGCATAGTCCTCGCTATCGCTGCGGCATAGCGTCCAGCGGAATAATTGCGCCGCGATGCTGAATAACCGTGCTGGCGGTCAGGTGGCCGCACTGCGCCGCTGCCTGCGCATCGCCGCCGCACAGGCGCACCGCCAGATAACCGGCGCTGAAAGAGTCGCCTGCGGCGGTGGTGTCGACGATCTTCTCTTTTTCCAGCCTGACCGCCGGCACTTCCAGCAGCGGCTCGTCGGTCAGCGCCACCAGGCAGGCGTCCGCGCCGCGCTTGATGACGATTTCACTGACGCCGGCGGCGCGGGTGCGCGCGATCACCTGCTGCGTCGGCGCTTCGCCCCAGAGCAGGGTTTCATCATCCAGGGTTAAGAAGGCGATATCGGTGCAGTCCAGCATCGCCTGATAGGCCTGCTGCGCCGCTTCGCGGCTCGGCCAGAGGCGTGGACGGTAGTTGTTGTCGAAAATCACCTTGCCGCCGTTACGTCGGCAGGCGGCCAGCAGCGCCATCAGCTGATGGCGATCTTCCGGCGAGAGGATCGCCAGACTGATGCCGCTGAGATAGAGATAGTCAAACTGCATCAGCTGCTGGCAAATCGCCTCTGCCTGCGGGCTTTGCAGCCAGAACCGCGCGGCGGCTTCGTTGCGCCAGTAGCTGAAGGTACGCTCGCCGTGCGCGTCGGTTTCAATCACGTAGAGGCCGGGCAGCCGGTTCTCCAGACGTTGCACCAGGTGGGTCTGCACCCCTTCCTGCTGCCAGGCGGCGAGCATCTCATTGCTGAAGCTGTCGGTGCCGAGCGCAGTGACATACTCCACCGTCAGCTGCGCTGCCGGCGCCTGACGCGCGATATAAACCGCCGTGTTTAAGGTGTCGCCACCGAAACCGCGCTTTAGCGCGTCGCCCCGCTGCGAAAGCTCAATCATGCACTCGCCGATTACCGCTATTTTTTTCCCTGTCATCATGGTCACCCCGTAATGAAAACCTGCCTTAGTCTCTATCCGGCGCGGCGCCGAGTCAATATTTTAAAACACCGTTTTAATTTAACTTAAGTCACTAAACTGTTGATATAAGCGGCGATAAAACCATAAATCACCACGTTATTGTCACGATTGAAAGTATTGCCGGCTGATAAAGTGGATCGCCTCGACGCGGCGCTACGTGCAAAAAGTGCGCTCTTCGTCACGCTGCGTCAGGCTCAGGCTCACGGCCCGCCATTCAAAATAAAAAAATCATGAGGATGAAGAAAATGAGTCACCCGCTTCCCTCCTCAATTGTCGCGCAACCGCATCAGGAACAGCAGCAGTACTGGCTGGCATGCCAGCGTTCTTACACCTTTCAACCGATTTATCAGGTTACGGGTCGCCTGATGGCAATTGAGCTGCTGACCGCCGTGTCGCATCCTGCCGCGCCGGGACAGGCAATTTCGCCGGAACGCTATTTCGCCGCGCTGAGCATCACCCAGCGTCTGCACATAATTCAGGAACAGCTGGAGCTGCTACGCCGCTGGGAGGGCTTTTTCATCGGCTCCGATCGCGTTGCCTCCGTGAATATCGACGGGCCGACCCTGTTGGCTATCCAGCATCACGGCGCGCTACGCGCGCTGATTGGCCGCCTGCCCTGGGTGCGTTTCGAGCTGGTGGAGCATCATGTGCTGCCGCAGGAGGAGATCGTGGCGCAGATGCCGGAACTGGGTGCGCTCTGGCTGGATGACTTCGGCTCAGGTATGGCGAACTTCTCCGCGCTGACGGAGCTAAGCTACGACTACATCAAACTGGCGCGCGAGCTGTTCGTGCTGCTGCGCGACAGCGACGAGGGGCGTAGCCTGTTCGCCATGCTGCTGGCGCTGATCGGCCGCTACTGCAAAGGGGTAATTGTCGAAGGGGTGGAAACGGCCGAAGAGTGGGAGCAGGTGCGTCAGTCGCCCGCGTTCGCCGCACAGGGCTACTTTTTTTCACGTCCCGTGCCTTTCAGCCAGCTGACGACGCTGCCGCTTCAGCTTCCCTGATGCCGTTTTCGCTGCTCTCTACTATCTTTACCAGACAGAGAGCAGGTAAGGAGACGGAGATGTCACGCGCAGGAAAGATCACCAGCTGGGTTATCGGGATTTTTTGTTTGCTGGTTGTGGTAGTTGTTGTCGTCATCGCAACCTTCGACTGGAATCGTCTGAAGCCAACCATCAACCAGAAAGTCTCGACGGAGCTGAACCGCCCGTTCGCCATTCGCGGCGATCTCGGCGTGAACTGGGTGCGTAATCGCGAAGAGCCGGGCTGGCGCCGTTGGGTGCCCTGGCCGCAGATCCACGCTGAAGATATCGTACTGGGCAACCCGCCCACAATCCCGGACGTCACTATGGTGCAGCTGCAGCGCGCCGATGCCACCCTTTCGCCGCTGGCGCTGCTGCATAAAGAAATTTTCATTCCCTGGATCAAGCTGCAGCAGCCTGACGCCCGCCTGATCCAGACGGCGGATAAGAAAAACAACTGGACCTTTACCCTCGCCAACAGCGATAAAACGGACGATCAGCCACAGCAGCCTTCTGCCTGGTCCTTCCGCCTGGACAACATTCTCTTCGACCGGGCGCACCTCGCTTATCGCGATGCGGTGAATAAAGCCAACGTGAAAATGGAGATCGATCCGCTCGGCAAGCCGGTGCCTTACGGCCAGGTAGCGGGCGGCGATGATAAGCAGAAAGGCGCGGCCGATTTCGTCTTCGGCTGGCGCGCCAGCGGCACCTATAACGATCAGCGGCTGGATGGCAGCGGCAAGCTTGGCGGCATGCTCTCGCTGCGCAGCAAAACCACGCCGTTCCCGGTGCAGGCTGAAGTGCGCAACGGCACCACACGCGTCAATATCACCGGCAGCCTGCAGGATCCGCTTAACCTCGGCGGGCTTGATCTGCGCGTGCGCTTCTCCGGTGATACGCTGGCGAACCTCTACGATTTGACCGGCGTACTGCTGCCGGATACGCCGCCTTATGAGACTGACGGCCATCTGAAAGTGAAATTCCGCGAAAAAGGCGATGCTGTTTACCGTTACGAGAACTTCAACGGCCATATCGGCGACAGCGATATTCACGGCACGCTCACTTACACCCAGGGCAAACCGCGTCCGAAGCTGAGTGGCGAAGTGATGTCGCGTCAGCTGCGCATGGCGGATCTCGGCCCGCTGATCGGCGTTGACAGCGGCAAAGGCAGTGAAAAAACCGCCCGGGCGGAAACGCAGCGCGGTGAAAAGAGCAATCAGCCCGGCGACCGCGTCTTGCCGCATGACCGCTTCGACACCAAAAACTGGGATGTGATGGATGCCGACGTGAAGTTCAGCGGCAAGCGTATCGAACATAGCGACTCGCTGCCGTTAAGCGATCTCTATACCCATCTGGAGCTGAAAAACGGCGACCTGCTGCTCGATCCCCTGCGCTTCGGCGTGGCAGGCGGTTCGCTCAACTCGACCGTGCGGCTGGAGGGGAGCCGCACGCCGATGCGCGGCCGCGCCGACCTGCACGCCCGTAAGCTGCATCTGCGCCAGCTGTTCCCCGGCGTGGAGGCGATGCAGAACAGCCTCGGCCAGCTAAACGGCGACGCAACGCTGAGCGGCACCGGCAACTCAGTGGCGGATCTGCTGGCGACCAGCAACGGCGACGTCAAACTGCTGATGAATGATGGCGTGATCAGCCGCAGCCTGATGGAGATTGTCGGGCTGAACGTCGGCAACTACGTGGTCGGCAAACTGTTCGGTGATGACGAAGTGCGCATCAACTGCGCGGCCGCTAACCTGGACGTACGCAACGGCCTTGCGACCTCGCGGCTGTTCGTTTTCGATACCAGCAACGCGGTAGTCAACCTCTCCGGCAATGTTAACTTCGCCAATGAACGGATGGATCTCTCGATTAACCCGGAGAGCAAAGGGGTGCGCATCGTTACCCTGCGTTCGCCGCTCTACGTGCGCGGTACCTTTAAAAATCCGGATGCGGGCGTGAAAACCGGGCCGTTGCTGGCGCGCGGCGCGGCGGCGGTAGCGCTGGGCGCAGTGGTGACGCCGGCGGCAGCGCTGCTGGCGCTGATCTCTCCGAGCGATAACGAAGATAACCAGTGCGTTAATATTCTGCAGCAGATGAAAAAATAACCCCGATGCCGCCAGCGGCGGCCACAAAAAAGGCGTCATAACGACGCCTTTTTCTTTTTCCCGACGGCAAGCGCGCCGCGCCGTCAGGCTTCGTACAGCGTCTGATGGCGCGTCTCTTTACAGGCGATCAGCGCAATCAGCGTCAGCAGCGCCATCGCTGCCAGATAGAGGCCGACAGCGAACAGCCCGTAATTGGCGTTGAGCCAGGCGGCGATATAGGGCGCCACCGACGCGCCGAGGATCGACGACAGGTTGTAGGAGAATGATGCCCCGGTGTAGCGCACTTCGGTGGGGAACAGCTCCGGCAGCAGCGCGCCCATCGGGCCAAAGGTCAGCCCCATAATGCTCAGGCCGATCAGCAGGAACAGCATCATCATCGCCTGGCTGCCGGAGGCCATCAGCATCGGGAACAACAGGGCGAACAGCATAATGCCGAGGGTAATCACAATCATGGTTTTGCGGCGGCCGAAGCGATCCGCCAGCAGACCGGCTATCGGCACCATCACGCCGAAGCCGATCACCGCCACCATCAGCATCCACAGCAGGCTGTTGCGCGAGAAGCCCAGCCCGGCGGGTGCCGGCGCGGTGCCGTAGCTCATTGAGTAGACGGTCATAATGTAAAACAGCGTGTAGGTCGCCAGCATGATAAAGGTGCCGAGAAGGGTGGCGCCCAGATGTTTACTGAGCAGGGTGCCGATCGGCACGCGGACCTGCTTTTTCTCTTTCTGCACTTTGGCGAACACCGGGCTTTCATGCAGCGAGACGCGTACGTAAAGGCCGATAATCACCAGCACCGCGGAAAGCACGAACGGCACACGCCAGCCCCAGCTCATAAACTGGGCGTCGGTCAGCAGCCAGGAGAGCAGCAGAAAGGTGCCGTTAGCGAAGAAAAAGCCGATCGGGGCGCCGAGCTGCGGGAACGAACCGTAGAGCGCGCGCTTTTTCGCCGGCGCGTTTTCCGTCGCCAGCAGCGCTGCGCCGCCCCATTCGCCGCCAAGGCCCAGCCCCTGGCCGAAACGTGCCAGCGCCAGCAGCAGCGGGGCGAACACGCCGATGGTATCATAGCCTGGCAGTAGGCCGATCACCACCGTCGAGATGCCCATGGTCAGCAGCGAGGCGACCAGCGTCGCTTTACGCCCGACGCGATCGCCGAAGTGGCCGAACAGCGCGGAGCCGATAGGGCGCGCGACGAAGGCGATGGCAAAGGTCGCCAGCGACTGTAGCGTCGCCACGGTGGCGTCGCCCTGCGGAAAGAAAATATGGGGAAAAACGATCACCGCAGCGGTGGCGTAAATATAAAAATCGAAGAATTCGATGGCCGTGCCGACCAGCGAGGCGATAACCACTTTGCCGCGCGAATTAACCGGCGCGGGGCCGTTTTCGGTGTCGAGAGGTGGTGCGATGGATGCTTGCATAATTGTTTCTTATTTGTAAACCCGGACAAAGAATCTTACGCACTGGCAGAAGCGGGTTCAATGGCGAAAAGCCGCGCCGCGCCTGCCCTCGCGCAGCAAAAAGTGGATAATTTCTGGCAGGAAAGCTTTACCGGCGAATGGCAGGGCGAACGGCGCGTTTTCTGGCGTGAATCACTACAAAACGGGGAAATAAAAGTGAGGGGTTAGCTATTCATACTGACTTATGGCGAAATTTTGCGCACGACGCGGCATTTTCCTCTGTGGATACCGCGTCGTGGCTTAAAGCACTACTTTTTTCGGCGCAGCGTGAGCGGCGGATCGTCCTTATAGTCGGCGGTGGCGATCCAGGCGGCGCAGAACAGCGTCAGGCGCGCAAAGAAGTAGAAGAACGCCATCAGCCCCAGCACCGAACCGAAGGCGGCGCCGGAAGGGGAAGAGGCGAGCTTTGGCAGCGTCAGCGTCATGATGAATTTAATCACCTCAAAGCCGATGGCCGCCAGCAGCGTGCCGCGCAGCAGCGCTTTTTTATGCGGACGGTGACGCGGCAGGATCCAGAAAATCCACAGGAACAGCAGATAGTTGGCAAAGATAGAGATCGAGAGCGCGATCAGTGTCATCGCCGGACGCAGCCACTCAATGCCGTCCAGCCCCAGCGCGCGCACAATCGCATCCTGCGCCGAACCGGCGATGGAGGTCAGCGACAGAGTAATAATCAGCGCCAGCACCAGCCCGGTCAGCGAGATAAAGTCGCGGGTGTACTTGAAATAGATCTTCTCTTTATCCTGCGCGCCGCGTTCCCAGACATCGCGCGACTGCGCGCGCAGCGCCTCGCGCAGGTTGCCCATCCAGCTGATGCCGGAATAGAGCGCCACCAGCAGGCCGGTAATGCCGACGGTGGTACGCTGTTCTACGGCGGTATGCACGGTATTTTTCAACGTGCTGGCCAGCGTCGGATCGCTGATGCTGCTGACGATGCGATCGATCAGCTCGTTCAGCAGCGTCGGGTGTGACGCCAGCACGAAGCCGACGGCGGCGAAAGAGACCATCAGGATCGGGATCAGCGATAAAAAGGAAAAATAGGTGATGGCGGCGCCGAACTGGCTGCCGAGGCGATCGTTGAAGCGCTCCCCGGCGCGCAGAAAGTGCGCCACCGCCGGGATCGCCTGGAACCAGCTGACAAAGCGCGATACGCGGCTAATCGAGCGATCCACGGTGTGATTGCCGGTTTTAATATTAATCAGCGGCTTCTCTTCCTTCCGCTGTTCGGGAGGCTGCGAATATTTGTCCGTCATGAACCGGAGTCATCCTTCTGTTTAGGCGTCAAAATGTCATTATAGCCGCGCTGTTATACGATGGTGTCTTTCATCGCCTGCGTCAGCCACTCCATAAATACCCTGACCCGCTGCGCCAGGTTGCGGCGGTGTGGCCAGAGCAGCGACAGCGGCATCGGGCGGGCGCAAAAATGGGGCAATACTTCAACCAGCTGCTGGCTCTCCAGCAGCGTCTGCACCCCGTGGCGCGGCACCTGGATAATCCCCAGCCCGGCCAGACAGGCGTGGCGGTAGGCGGGTGTCGAATTCACCGTCAGGGCGCCGCCGGTCGGCACAAAGTGACTGCGCTGGCCATCAAAAAACTCAAAGCCGCCGTGGGCGCTGCCGAGCTGCTGGCTGTAATGCACCATCGCATGCTGCGAGAGATCTTCCAGCCGGAGCGGCATCCCGAAACGCATCAGGTAATCGGGGCTGGCGCAATTCATCATCGGCAGATGGCCCAGCGTACGGCTCATCAGGCCGGAATCCTGCAGCTGGCCGATGCGCACCACGCAGTCGAACCCTTCACGGATCACATCCACCTGGCGGTCGCTACTGCTCAGCTCCAGCTCCAGGCCGGGATAGTGCTGCAGAAACTGCGGCAGTTTGGGAATAACGATATCCGTCGCCAGCGCCACCGGCATATCGACGCGCAGGCGACCGCTGAGCGTCGCCGGCTCGCTCTGGAACAGGGCATCCATCTCCTCCAGCGTTGCCAGCACGTCACGGCAGCGCTCGTAGTAGACCAGCCCATCCTGCGTCAGCTGGACGCGGCGCGTAGTGCGGTGCAACAGCCGCGCCCCTACGTGATCCTCCAGCGCCTGAATCTGGCGTGAAATAGTGCCCTTCGGCTGCCCGAGACTTTCCGCCGCGCGGGTGAAGCTTTCCATCTCCGCGACGGTCACAAACACCTTCATTGCATGAATTTTATCCATTTATGCACCGTTTGTTGTCGAAAATGAAACAATGAAGCGTACTGAGCATAGTTTATCGGCGCTGTAGATTTCAATATGCTGGTTTTTCACTCACTAACTGCGTGGAGAAGGACAAATGAGCGATAAAATCGCGTTGATTACCGGCGGCAGCCGGGGTTTAGGGCGTAATGCGGCGCTAAAGCTGGCGGAAAAGGGCGTCGACGTCATTATTACCTGGCGTCAGGATGAGCGGGAGGCAGAAGCAGTGGTGGCCGCAATGCAGGCGTGCGGACGTCGCGCCGCCGCGCTGCAGCTGGACGTGGCGGATGTGCAGCGCTTCGGTGATTTCGTCGCCCGCTTGCAGGAAACGCTGCAGAACGGCTGGCGGCAATCGCGCATTGATTATTTGCTGAACAATGCGGGCGTCGGGCTGTATGGTGCTTTTGCCGAGACCACCGAAGCGCAGTTCGATACCCTAATGCTGACACATTTTAAAGGGCCGTTTTTCCTTACCCAGCGGCTACTGCCGCTGATTAACGATGGCGGACGTATTCTGAACGTCTCCAGCGGCCTGGCGCGTTTCAGCCAGCCGGGCTATGCCGCCTACGCTTCGATGAAGGGGGCGATGGAGGTGCTGACGCGCTATCAGGCGCGCGAGCTGGGGGCGCGCGGCATTACGGTCAATATTCTGGCGCCGGGGGCGATTGAAACCGACTTTGGCGGCGGTTCAGTGCGCGACAACCCCGAAATCAACGCCTGGATCGCTTCGCAAACCGCGCTGGGCCGCGCCGGGCTGCCGGACGATATCGGCTACGCGGTGGCGGCGCTGTTCAGCGATGAAACGCGCTGGATCACCGCCCAGCGCATTGAGGCCTCTGGCGGCATGTTCCTGTAATTCACGCCGTCAGCACACCGTCGATCGCCGTTCGGGTCGCGCCGCCGATCCAGAGGGCGTCGTCGCGAAAGCGCACGCTGATGCGGCCGTCACGCTGTATCGCGGTGCCCTGACGGGCGAGGTAGTCATGCGTCAATCCCTGCGCCGCCAGATAGCGCGCCAGGCAGGCGTTTGCGCTGCCGGTGACCGGATCCTCTGTTAGCGCGCCCTGTTCCACCAGCAGGCCGCGCACTTCATACGCCACCTCCTCCTCTGCCGTCGGGCCGAACGGCATCAGGCCATTAACCCCGGCGTCCGCCAGCAGCTGCGCCAGACGCGACGCGTCGGGATGAATATCCAGCACCGCCTGCGCCGATACCATCGGCACCAGCAGCCAGCGAATGCCCATATCGACGATGGTCACGCTATGCTGCCTGTCAACGGCTTCGCTGTTCAGCGCCGCCGCGATGCCAGGATGCTGCCACGGCGTCAGCGTCGCTTCCGGCGCGGCGAACGCCAGCTCGCCGCCCTCGCCGATCGCCACCTGCACCAGCCCGACGCCGCACTCCTGTACCAGGCGGCCCGGCGTTTTCGGCTGATGTCCCGCCTCCAGCAGCGCGTGGGCGGTGCCCAGCGTCGGGTGCCCGGCGAAAGGCAGCTCGCCTTCAATGGTGAAGATGCGCACCCGGTAATCGGCGTCGGGATGCGTCGGCGGTAACACGAAGGTGGTTTCTGAAAGATGGGTCCAGCGGGCGATGGCCTGCATTTGCGCCGCGCTCAGCGCGCTGGCGTCGAGGATCACCGCCAGCGGATTGCCGCTGAAAGGCGTGCTGCTGAAGACATCGACCTGCTTAAAAGGGCGCGGAGTGGCCATGATTTTCCCAGTGTTGAGTAACAGAAAGCTGATTACTAACGTGTTTAGATTGCTATCGTCAATCGGGACAACTATGAATAACCATACCGACACGATTTTTCATGGCCGAAATGATGCTGAAAATTTTAGGGCGCGCCTCTTCCATCAACGTTCGCAAGGTTTTATGGCTGTGTGACGAGCTGGGGCTAACGTATCAGCGCGAAGAGTGGGGTGAGGGGTTTACATCGACGCACGACGCGCGCTTTCTGGCGCTGAACCCGAACGCGATGATCCCGGTGATTCAGGATGACGATTTTACGCTCTGGGAGTCGAATACCATTATTCGTTATCTGGCGAACCGCTACGGCGGCGAATGGCTCTATCCGACCATGCCGCGTGAGCGCGCGCGCGTCGATCAGTGGATCGACTGGCAGGCCACCGAGCTGAATACCGCCTGGCGCTACGCCTTTATGTCGCTGGTGCGCCAGTCGCCCGCCCATCAGAACGCGCGTCTGCTGGCCGCTGCCTGCAAAGGCTGGACCTATACTATGGGCATTCTGAATCAGCAGCTGCAGAAAACCGGCCGCTATGTTGCCGGCGAACGCTTTACCCTGGCGGATATTCCCATCGGCCTGTCGGTCAACCGCTGGTACGAAACGCCGCTGGAACATGCCAGTTATCCGGCGGTGCGCGCCTACTACGAACGGCTGACGGGCCGCGACGGCTATGTGAAGTGGGGGCGTAACGGCACGCCGTAGCACAGCGCCCCCTCCCCGCGCTTACGGGCCGTCCGCGCCCGCCGGCAGGCCGCTCATTTCGCAGGCCAGCGCGCCTGCGCGGCTGATGGCGTAGCGGTAACGTTCATCAAACGGATAGCAACAGGAGAGGCGCAGCGCGTGATCGGCGCGATCGCTCAGGGTATAGAGCGCGCCGGGCGTCACGCAGATCTTCTCCTGTAGCAAACGATGAAACAGCGCGACGGTATCGATCTGCTCCGGCAGCGTCACCCAGAACACAAAGCCGCCCTGCGGTCGGGTGGCGCGGGTGCCGACGGGAAAGTGCCGGCCGATCAGACCGCGCGCCTCGTCGAGGTTGGCGGCATAGCGGCGGCGTAGCGTGCGTAAATGGCGATCGTAGCCGCCGTTCGCCAGGAACTGGGCAAGGGTTTCGCACAGCAGCATCGGCTCCGCCATCGAAGAGAACGCCTTCAGCCGCGCTACCGCCTGCGAAAAGCGCCCGGCGGCCATCCAGCCAATGCGAAAATCGGGGGCCACCGTTTTGGTAAAGCTGGTGCAGTAGATCACCCAGCCGTCGCGATCGAACGCTTTGGTCGCGGGCAGTTGCGGCGTGCGATCCTGCAGTTCGTCATATAACCCATCCTCAATCAGCGGCACCTGCCAGCGGTTCATCAGCGCCGCCAGCCGCTTTTTATTCTCCAGCGGCATGCTGCATCCCAGCGGGTTCTGCATACCGGGCATGGCGATCAGCGCCTGAATGCGGTGTTCGCTCAGCACCATCTCCAGCGCATCCAGCGACAGGCCGTGCTGCGGATCGGTCGGGATTTCCAGCGCGGTCAGGCCAAGGCTTGCCAGCAGGGGAAACAGAAAGAAGTAGGTCGGCGTCTCCAGTCCTACGCAGTCGCCCGGCCGCGTTGTGGCGCGTAGCGCCAGCTGCAGCGCCTCCATACAGCCGTGGGTCAGGGTGATGCCGCCCGCGGTCAGCGTCATGCCCATATAGCTGGCGCGCCGCGCGATCTCCTCGCGCAGCCGTTCGCTGCCCGGCGGCAGCGCATAGCGGCCAATCATCTGCGGGTTGCGCCGCAGCAGCGAGGCGGTGATGCGCGCCAGCTTCGCCGCCGGATAGAAATCGCCGTCGCGCGGGCAGGCGAGCGAAATGTTGGTGTAGTCAGGGTGATTTTGCGCCGCGAACACCGTATCGATCAGATCCAGCTGCGCCTGGCCTGGCGCCGCGACGGTGGCACGGTAGGCAACGATCTTTTCCGGCGCGGGCAGCACGCTGCGCACGTAGTAACCCGACTGCGGACGCGATTCAATCAGCCCGCGATCTTCCAGCACCCGCCAGGCGCTCAGTACAGTATTAATGCTGAGCTGCTGCGCGGCGGCGACGCGCCGGATAGCGGGCAGACGGCTGCCGGCCGGCCAGGTGCCGTCCTGAATAGCGCGGGCGAACTCTGCCGCCAGCTGCTGATAACGCGTAGTCTCAAACAACGTCACGGACACAGTTGCGCTCCGGGTGAAGGGGTACAGTGAATAAATAACAAATTTGTACCCCTGACAATAGCGTTTTGTTGTCTCTGTTACCATGACGGAACGCCGCATACCATAAAGCTTCTGTTTTCAAACCGGAGCCTGCCATGATCGATCCCTCTTTTTTCAGCTATGTCACCGTGATGTCGATAACGCCGGGTCCGAACAACCTGCTGCTGGCGACCTCAGGCGTCAATTTCGGCCTGCGGCGCACGCTGCCGATGGTGGGTGGCATCCTGCTCGGCTGCGTGATCCAGCTGCTGCTGATGGCGCTGGCGCTGGAGCTGCTGCTGGGCTGGATGGCGCAGATGCGCCTGCCGCTGACGCTGCTGGGCTGTAGCTGGCTGCTCTGGCTGTCGTGGAAAATCTGGCGTGCATCGGCGCCGACGCTTGCCGCACGGCAGCGGCCGATGTCGACGCTGGGCGGCGCGCTGTTTCAGGCGGTGAACCCCAAAGCCTGGCTGATGGTCAGCAACGTGGCGCTGCTCTATATCGCGGATAACGGCGTGATGACGGTGCTGGCGGGTTATGCACTGCTGAATCTGCCCTGCATTTTGCTCTGGGCGATGCTGGGCGAGCGGATGCGCGTGCTGCTTGATATTGACTGGAAGCGGCGTCTGTTTAACGGCGTGATGGCGACGTCGCTGGCGCTGACCGCGCTCTGGATGCTGTATGACGCGTGGGGCGCTCCGTTGTAAAAAGTGCGGCCTCCGCAGGAGGCCGACAGAAGATTCAAGGGAGTATCACCTGTGCGCAGAGTGGCCGATCCGCAAGCCGACCTGCTGCGCCTTATCTCCGGCAACGGCCAGCTGGCAGCTGCCTGCCCTTGCTCGCAGCCGACCCGCTGCGCATTATTCCCGGAAGCGGGCAGTGGGCGGCCGGCTGCCTTTGCTCGCAGCCGGCCCGCTCTGCGTTATTCCCGAAAGCGGGCAGGGATTCACCGGCACCCGGCTCTCCTGTCCGTCGTCAGGCGCTTACTCCGGTGCGCCGCCGCTGCCCTGCTGTGAAGGCCACTTCCAGTTGCGCACTTCCGGTACATCTTCGCCATATTCACGCACATAGCGGTGGTGTTCGGCGATCTTCTCCTCCAGCGCATCGAGGATGTGGTCCGCCTTGCCCGCCAGCGAGGGCACGCGCAGAATCGCCTCCTGCGCCAGATGATAGCGATCCAGCTCATTCATCACCGTCATATCGAACGGTGTGGTGGTGGTACCTTCCTCCATAAAGCCGCGCACGTGGAAATTACGGTGGTTATTGCGCTGATAGGTCAGGCGATGGATCAGGCTGGGGTAGCCGTGGAAGGCGAACACCACCGGTTTATCGGCGGTGAACAGCTGGTCGAACGTCGCATCTTCCATGCCGTGCGGATGCTGATCCTGGGTTTGCAGCGCCATCAGGTCTACCACATTGACCACGCGCACGCGCAGGTCGGGCAGATAGTCACGCAGCAGGTCGACCGCCGCCAGCGTCTCCATGGTTGGCACGTCGCCCGCGCAGGCCATCACCACATCCGGCTCCTCGCCCGGCTTTTCGGTGCCCGCCCACTCCCAGATGCCGATGCCCGCTTCGCAGTGCTTCACCGCCTGGTCCATCGTCAGCCACTGCGGCTCCGGCTGTTTGCCGGCGATGATCACATTGATGCGATCCCAGGTTTTCAGGCAGTGGTCGCCCACCCACAGCAGGGTATTGGCATCGGGCGGCAGATAGATACGCACGATATCCGCCTTCTTGTTGGCAACGTGATCGATAAAGCCGGGATCCTGGTGGCTGTAGCCATTATGGTCCTGCCGCCAGACGTGCGAAGAGAGCAGATAGTTTAGCGACGAGACCGGCTTGCGCCACGGCAGTTTGCGCGTCACCTTCAGCCACTTGGCGTGCTGGTTGAACATCGAATCGATAATGTGAATAAAGGCTTCATAGCAGTTAAACAGGCCGTGACGGCCGGTCAGCAGATAGCCCTCCAGCCAGCCCTGGCACTGATGCTCACTGAGGATCTCCATCACCCGGCCATCCGGCGCCAGCTGTTCGTCGTAGGAACGGACCTCTTCCATCCAGGTGCGGCTGGTGACGTCGAACACCTTGCTGAGGCGGTTGGAGGCGGTTTCATCCGGGCCGAACAGGCGGAAGTTATCTTTGTTGCGCGCAAAAATGGCGCGCAGGTAGTCGCCCAGCACCTCGGTAGACTGCACCTGTTTTTCGCCAGGCGTGGTGACATCCACCGCGAACGTGCGGATATCGGGCGTATCCAGCTCGCGCCGCAGGCGACCGCCGTTGGCATAAGGCGAGGCGCCCATCCGCTTTTCACCCTGCGGCGCCAGCGCGCGCAGCTCTGACCGCAGGCGGCCCTGCTCGTCAAACAGCTCCTCAGGATGGTAGCTGCGCATCCACTGCTCAAGGATCTGACGGTGGCCGTCATCCTCGCGGCAGGAAGCGACCGGCACCTGATGCGCGCGCCAGAAATCTTCGACTTTCTTGCCGTCGACGGTTTTCGGGCCGGTCCAGCCTTTGGGGCTGCGCAGGATGATCATCGGCCAGCGCGGGATGGCGTCGGATGCTTCGCCGCGCCGGGCACGCTGCTGATGTTCACGGATTTTATCGAAGGCGCTGTCCAGCGTTTCGGCCATCAGGCGATGCATTTTTTCCGGCTCGTCGCCGCAGACGAATAAAGGCTCATAGCCGTAGCCGCTGAACAGCTGATGCAGATCCTCGTCGCTGCTGCGTCCCAGCAGCGTCGGGTTAGCGATTTTATAGCCGTTAAGATGCAGGATCGGCAGCACCGCGCCGTCGCGCGCGGCGTTCAGAAACTTGGTGCCGTGCCAGCTGGAGGAGAGCGGGCCGGTTTCCGCTTCGCCATCGCCGATGACGCAGGCGGCAATCAGATCGGGGTAATCAAATACCGCGCCGAACGCATGCGAAAGCGAATAACCCAGCTCGCCGCCTTCGTTAATCGAGCCGGGAGTTTCCGGCGCGGCATGACTGGGGATACCGCCGGGGAAAGAGAACTGTTTGAACAGCCGCTGCATCCCGGTGGCGTCTTCGCTGATTTCCGGGTAGATCTCGCTGTAGCTCCCTTCCAGCCAGGTGTTGGCCACCATGCCGGGGCCGCCGTGGCCCGGCCCGCAGATATAGATCATATTCAGATCGCGGCGGCGGATAATGCGGTTCAGGTGGGCGTAGATAAAGTTCAGGCCAGGCGTGGTGCCCCAGTGACCGAGCAGGCGCGGTTTGATATGTTCCGGCTGCAGTGGCTCGCGCAGCAGGGGATTGTTCATAAGGTAAATCTGGCCGACCGACAGATAGTTGGCGGCACGCCAGTAGCGATCGAGCAATGTCAGTTCTTCTTCGGCGCCGGGATGCGGCTGTGCATGGGTCATGCTTTTCCTCCGGTGACTGCAATCACAAATACGGACATGGAGCGCTTTACCAGACCGCGATGAAATTCAATACTCTTTAACCCTAATAGAAGAAATCTTAATCAGCCAAAAAACAGGCGTTTTTCGGCTGCGCTGGCAAGGAGCTGTCCGTTGTTCACGTCCAATCCTCATCTCTGGCTGACTACCCTGGTGGTGGCGGTGACGATTCTGCTGTGGGCCAGCGCGCGCCTGCCGGAATTTATTACCGCGCTGCTGTTTTTCGCCGCGGCGATGCTGCTGCATATTGCGCCCGCCGCCAGCGTGTTTGGCGGCTTTGCCTCGTCCGCCTTCTGGCTGGTGCTGAGCGGGTTTATTCTCGGCGTGGCGATCCGTAACGTCGGGCTGGCCGACCGGCTGGCGCAACGGCTGGCACCGCATCTCAGCGGCAGCTGGCCGCGCATGGTCGGCGGCGTGATCGTCATCAGCTACCTGCTGGCGTTTGTGATGCCCTCCAATATGGGGCGCATCGCGCTGCTGATGCCGGTGGTGGGGGCGCTGGCGAACCGGGCGGGTATCAAAGAGGGGAGCCGGGGCGCCATCGGCCTGGCGCTGGCGGTCGGTTTTGGCACTTTTCAGCTTTCCGCCAGCATTCTGCCCGCCAACGTGCCGAACCTGGTGCTGAGCGGCGCCGCCGAAACCGCGTACGGTCTGCATCCCGGCTATCTGCCGTGGCTGTTTTTGCAGGCGCCGGTGGTGGGGCTGCTGAAAGGCGCGCTGCTGACGCTCTGTATCTGCCGTCTGTTTCCGGCCCGGCCTGTGCCGGTAGTCCGCACGGAAGCGGCGGCGCCGTTCAGCGGCGCAGAGCGAAGGCTGATGGCGCTGCTGCTGGTGACGCTGCTGCTGTGGATGACCGACAGCCTGCACGGCATCTCGCCCGCCTGGGTCGGGCTGTGCGCCGCCTGTGTCTGCCTGCTGCCGCGCGTCGGCTTCGTCTCCAGCGAGGCGTTCGCCAGCGGCGTCAATTTCCGCACCTGCCTCTATATCGCCGCTATTCTCGGCGTCACGGCGGTGGTGGTCGATTCCGGCCTCGGTGATTTAATCGCGCGCGGGCTGCTGCGCGTGACGCCGCTCGATCCCGCCACGCCCTTTACGAACTTTCTCTCGCTTAGCGCCATTACCGGCCTGTTGAATTTTGCCGTCACCGCTAACGGCGTGCCGGCGATGTTTACCCCGATGGCACAGAGTTTTGCCGATGCCTCCGGCTTTCCGCTGACCAGCGTGATTATGCTGCAGGTCCTGGCCTACGCCACGCCGTTGTTGCCCTATCAGGCGTCGCCGGTAGTGGTGGCGATGGCGCTGGGCAACGTTCCGGCGCGCGACGGGCTGCGGCTCTGCCTGGCAGTGGCGTTTATCAGCCTGCTGCTGCTGTTTCCGCTCTACTATGGCTGGTTTCGTCTGCTGGGCTATCTGTAGGCGGCCGGGCGGCGTCAGGGCGCCCGGCGCGGCAGGCATAAAAAAGGGCGGCTTTTCGCCGCCCGTTGTCCGCCCGTTGCTGGTGGGGTTGCCGATCCTCTCGGCGATTAGCCCTGGGCTTATTTGCCGACCACGTCGGCAGTTTGCGTCGGCTCGTCGTTGGCCGCCGCCGGCGTCATCGGCGTGTAATCCAGCTGCAGGATGCGGCTGGTTTCCGCCAGCTCATGCTCGGTGGCGCTGATATTGCCGTTCAGCTTCTGGCCCCAGGAGGGCACCAGCTCTTTTATCTTCGCCTGCCACTCCGGCGAGGCAAACTTATCCCTGAATGCCTTCTGCAGCAGGTTCAGCATAATCGGCGCGGCGGTCGAGGCGCCCGGCGATGCGCCCAGTAGCGCGGTAACGGTGCCATCCTGCGAGGCGATCACCTCAGTGCCGAGACGCAGTACGCCGCCTTTTTCCGCATCTTTTTTGATGATCTGCACGCGCTGTCCCGCCTGCACCAGACGCCAGTCCGCTTTCTGCGCTTCCGGGAAATAGGCCTGCAGCGCCGCATGGCGGTCGTCGTCGGTCAGCATCAGCTGACTCACCAGATATTTCACCAGGTTGAAGTTATCCAGGCCGACGCGCACCATCGGCATCAGGTTGCCGGGGGTAATAGAGCGGAACATATCCAGCAGCGAGCCATGTTTAAGGAATTTGGTAGAGAAGGTGGCGAACGGGCCGAACAGCAGCACCTGCTTGCCGTCCAGCACGCGGGTATCCAGATGCGGCACCGACATCGGCGGCGCGCCGACCGACGCTTTGCCGTAGACCTTCGCCAGATGGCGCTTCACCACCTCCGGGTTTTCGCTGACAAGGAAGGAGCCGCCCACCGGGAAACCGGCGTACGCTTTCGCCTCCGGAATGCCGGTTTTCTGCAGCAGCGGCAGCGCCGCGCCGCCGGCGCCGATAAACAGGTATTTGGCGTTGATAGCGCTTAACGCGTCGCCGTTCGCCAGATCGGCAAGAAAGATTTTCCAGCTACCGTCGGCGTTGCGCTGAATATCACGCACTTCGTGGCGGGTACGCAGGCGGAAGCGCGGGCTTTTCACCAGCGAGGCCACCAGCTGGCGCGTGATTTCGCCGAAGTTAACGTCGGTGCCGATGGTAATACGCGTTGCGGCCACTTTCTGCTGCGGGTCGCGGCCCTGCATCATCGCCGGCGCCCATTTAGCGATCTGCGCGCGATCTTCTGAATATTCCATGCCGCGGAACAGGGTGCTTTTTTGCAGCGCCGCATAGCGCTTACGCAGGAAATTAACGTTGTCGTCGCCCCAGACGAAGCTCATATGTGGGGTGGTGTTGATAAAACTGCGCGGGGTGTGCAACGTGCCTTTCTGCACCAGGGAGGCCCAGAACTGGCGGGAAATCTGGAAGGCTTCGTTAATCTCGATCGCTTTAGTGATGTCGACGACGCCTTGCTTTTCCGGCGTGTAATTCATTTCTGCCAGCGCGGAGTGACCAGTACCGGCGTTGTTCCAGCCGTTTGAACTCTCTTCTGCCACTTTATCCTGCCGTTCTACCATCTCGATAGTCCAGCCTGGCTCCAGCTCCTGAAGATAAGTGCCCAGCGTGGCACTCATGATCCCTCCGCCGATGAGCAGTACATCGACGTCCTTTTCCCCTCCTGTCGCGGTATGTTTGCTGAGTCCTAAAGCATTCATACACCGCGTCAGAAGTAATGCTGATTTACGCATGAGGCGACATCTCCGTCCGTTGATGAAGCAACGGTAATTGCAGGTGAAAGAGACCGTCTTCTGTTCGGCGGGTTATCCTCTTTCCATAAACATCGAAATCTTCCCGGTTTAACCACACTAAGGGTGCAGGTTAACTGCACGTTATAGGTAGCCGAAGAAATATAACATTCTCGCAATAAAATTGAATAATTTGTTTAAAATTTAAAATGTGGTTAAGTTTTGAACAGGCTGAAGCGATTAGCCTCACAGTTTCAGCGAGGAAGATGTTAAAAAATCGCGCAAGGCGCAGCGGGAAAGGGATTGCAGGTAAGCGTTCCCTTACTTTATGCGGCAAGGGAACGAGAGAAACGGCAAAGCGTTACATCAGATGGAGTTTTTTCACCTGCACCAGCACGCTTTTGCCATGACGCAGCACGGTACCGTTGACGGTGATTAAATCGTCAGGTTTCACTTCCTGACCCTGCCAGACAGCATCATCAATCTGCAGCTGCGCGGTACCGGAGGCGTCGCGCAGCGTCCAGGTTTTACTGCCGCTCTGGCGCAGGAGGTTGCCCTGCAGCGTCACCCAGGTGCCGGTGGAGAGCTGCGTCAGCCTGTCGGCCGCCGTCAGCTTCTGGTTATCGGTGACGGCGCGGTAGCCATCTTTCTGATCTTCCGGCGGCGGCGCTTTGCCGTCGGGATTAAAGCCGCCGTCGGCGGCCAGCGCAGGGGCGGCGATCAGGGCCGCCAGGCATAGCGTTACGAATTTATGCATAACGGCCTCCGGTGATTTCGGTTGCGCAGCGCGACGACTTACGGCGCGCCCAGCTGTTCGACATCCACCCAGCTGCGTTTGCCATCCTGACGCAGGCGGCCATTCATCCGCACCTGATCTTCGGCATCATAGGTTTTGCCGTCGAAGACCTTTTTCGGGATCACCAGGTCGATGGTTTCATTGCCGCGACCGCGCAGCTGATAGCTCTGCTCGCCTTTCTGCTTCACGATATACCCTTCCAGCGTCACCCAGGCGCCGTCGCGCATGGTTTTCACCTGGCTGATAGAAGGTGAAGTGGTATCTTCGGTGCCTTTATAGCCGCTGTCCTGGGTGCGCGGCGGCGTTTCGCCGCTTTTGTAGCCGCCGGCGTCTTCAGCGAACGCGGGCAGGGTAAATAACGCGATCAGGGCGGCGATAGTGAATTTTTTAGCCATAGCTTCTCCTTAATGATTGTCCTTTCGGGCCGGCAAAAAGCGCCATATCAGGTAATAAGCCTGGCACAGTCTGATAAAGTCGTGGGAAATCAGCGCGGGACCGCTGCAATAACGCACAGCGCGCGCGCCGGAAACGCGCGGGCCGGAAGGCGAGGGGCTACACCTGGCCGAAGCGGCGCCAGAGAAAGCGCAGCACAAAAAACTCGACGGTGCCCAGCAGCAGAAACCACAGGCAAAGCACGATAGTGTAGAGCTGATTAAGATCGCTGAAGTGCAGCAGCGCCATCAGACGCGCGGCCAGCTGCGGCCCTAAAGCGGGCGCGGGGAGCAGCAGCGCGGAGAGAAAGCCCAGCAGCAGAATGCTCATCGGCGCCAGCCAGTTTTCAAAAGTGGATTTCATAGCGATTAAAAGAGTAGAAAAACCAGAGCGCCATTGTCCGGCAATTACCGCGCCGGTTCAACGCCTGACGCCGCCCGGCGCCGCGGCCGTGCCGTTATTCACTTTATGCAGCGGATTATGCACTTCGTCTGGCCGCGCGCTTTTTCTTCTGTAGTGAAAATATTGCTGATAAATCAATGCGGTGATCGCTGGAAAAAGGCGGAAAAGTTAAAAAGACGCCCTCTTGTTTAGCTTTTGTTTAAGTTAACCTTTGCATAATCGCCGCCAATTCTGTGATCTGGTTCAAAAAACGTTGCCGCAAAAAAGGGCAGTCGTTATAATTTCGTTGTTTTTTTCAACAAAAGTTATTCAGGTCCACGCTATGAAAAAGTTCTTTCGGTATGTGTTTCGTGCTTACGTTGAAACCTTTAAGCATGTACCGCCAGGCGCGCTGAACTAACGGCGCCGCCGCACAGAAACCCTCGATAACCGCGGCCAGGGATCGGACCGATGGTTATCACCTCCTCTTGTTACAACATCTCTCCCTTTGCCAGCCATAATCTTAGCGGCGCATGCCAGCCATGATGTCAGCGGTGCAGCGCGTCTGTGTCACTCTCTTTTTCTCCTAAATGCCGATTGTTGATAGCCATCGCACACTTTCAGGCTCTGCGCCCGTCAGGCGGGACGGCCGACAAGGCGAAGCGCCATTTAGCGCCTAAACTTAGCGGGTATCCTTACTCTGAGGGCAGCTGATGAAGAGAACACCCCGCGGCGCGGGCCAGATAACCGCGCAGTGCTTCTCGGTATGGCCGCTGCCATAGCCGGTAGCGCCCTGTTAGTCAGAAAGTGGCGCAAGTGGCAGCAAACGCCGCCGGTCGGCATTCACAGCCATCAGGCAGGCCTGGCGGGCTACTATCAGCAGGTGGGCCCGTGGCGTATGTTTACCCGCACCACGCCGGAGACGCGGCCGGGTCTGCCGGTGGTACTGCTGCACGGGCTGGCGCTCTCCGGTCGCGCGATGGAAGATTTAGCGCTGGCGCTCGGCTGGGAGTATCGCGTGCTGGTGCCCGATCTGCCCGGTTTCGGCGGCAGCGCCTTTCCCGCCTCGCAGCCGGTGCTGGATGTCGACAGGCTGGCGGAAGCGCTCTGGATGTGGATGCAGCAGAATCAACTCCCGCGCGCGGTTTTCGTCGGCAACGCCTTTGGCTGCCAGGTACTGGCCGCGCTGGCAGTGGCGCATCCCGAAGCGGTGGCGGGCCTGGTATTGCAGGGACCGACCGTCGATCGCCGCTCCCGCTCGCTGCTGCGCCAGGTCTGGCGCGACTGGCGCAACGGGCGGCGTGAATCGCACCGCTCGGCCGCCGCCCTTTGCCGCGTCGATTTCGCCAAAGCGGGCCTCTGGCGCATGGTCGGCACCCTGCGCGCCATGCTGCGCGATCGTATTGAACAACGTTTGCCCCATATCAAAGCGCCGGTGCTGGTGGTGCGCGGCTCCTATGATGTGGTGTCGCCGGCGCGCTGGGTCGAAGAGATGGTGGCGCTGCTGCCGCGCGGCGAGCTGATGACGCTGCCGAAAGGCACCCACACGCTGCATTACGTCTATCCCTGGAGCTACAGCCGCGCGATCCGTCCCTTTATTGCCCGCGTGCAGAAGGAGTATGAGCATCATGAGTAAACCACCACGCGGCATCGCCCGCTTCGACTCCTCAGCGGCGATGGTCACGGCGCTCAGCAATGCGCTGCATCAGCGTCCCTTCAGTAGTCCCAGCCAGTCGCCGGGTCTCGATCGCGTTTTGCCCGCCCTGAACCTGCTGCCTGAACGGCTGCGCGAATGGGGCTACGCGGTCGGCGGCATGGCGGAAGGCATTACCCTTGCCCAGGCGCAGCAGCTCGATATTGAAGGCATTGCGCGCTGGGTTGCCGGGCAGTATCCGCAGCAGCAGTATCAGGCGGCCTTTGTCGGCGCCTCTAACGGCGCGATGGTGCATCTGGCGGCGGCGATGGGGGTACCCTGGCTGCCGCAGACCTTTCTCTGTCCGGTGCGCTCTTCCCATAACGATCCCGATGACGCGCAGCAGGGGCTGACCGAAGGCAAGCCGATTGTCGACGCGCTGCTGGCCACCTCGCCGCATATTGCGGTGCATCAGATGCAGGATCCGAATCAGGATCGGCTGATGCTGGAGCAGATGTCCTATTTTCGCCTGAAGCACCGCAAGCTGCCGCTGGAATATAACGAGTTTTTACTCAGCGCGCTGCCGCCGGGCGGCACGCTGGTGATTAATCACTGCACCCAACAGTGGCCCGCAACGCGCACCAGCGACCGATCTTTTTATCAGTTTGGTTCGCTGGGCGGCGCTACCGAGCAGGAGTATTTTGAGGGCGGGCCGCGGGTGATGGAGCATCTGGCGCGCTATGGCAGCGAGCGGGAAAAATGGCAGCCGCCCGCGCCGGACGCCACGGTGCCGGAAGCGGAGTGGGGCTTTGATGCCCACCTGATGGCGGAGCTGAAAAAGCTGGCGAACAGCCAGGGCTGGAAGCTGGTGGAACTGCGCTACGAAAACCCGGAGGCGCTGAGCTTTGTCGCCGCCGAGATCTACCGCGACTGGTATATGTCGGCCGGGGTTATTGCCTCGCGGCTGGTAGTGGATAACTTCCTGCTGATGGATCCCTGGACGACCATGCAGCAACACGCCATTCCCTTCTGGCTGAGCTTCTGTACCGAGCCGTCCGCCGCTTCGCTGCAGCGCTATCTTGATCGGCAGCCGCCGTTCCGCAATATCGATCTGCTGCTCTTTTCGCATGGCACCGAGAGTATCGGCATGGCGCCCATCGAGCGCTGGCAGCAGTTATTGAACTACGCCTCGGATGAGGGCGCGTTCGTCGGGGTTGATACGGAAAAATTCCCGCGCGATTTCGCGACGCTGTCGCGTTTCGACCGCGAGCTGCAGCAACGCGCGCCGCTATTGCCGCCGCCGGATCCGCTCTCCGTCGAATCTTTTCTGGCGGGCGTGCAGCGCTACGGCGATAAGTTTCAGGTGGAGTGTTTGCAGCATAACTAAGCGTGGCGACGCAGGGAGGCGTTGCCTGTCGCAGGCAGGAGCAGGCGGCAGAAAAGAGGGGCGATTGAGGGTAGCCTGGCGGGCTGCCGGGTGAGCAAGGAAGAGGGCAGACGCTAAAGGAACAGGCTGCTGGGCAGTAATGGACAGGAAAGGCTGCGAAAGGCGCGGTTATTGGACAGCAAAACGATGCCAGCGGGGGCAGGAGAGGGGCGCAGGCGCCGGGCAAAAAAAAGCCAGGCCGTCTGGCCTGGCGTAAAACCTTACTGCGTTACTGCGCTTGTTCAGCGATCAACGTCAGTTTCTCATCGGTCGCTTTTTCTTCGTTCAGTGTCTCTTCCAGCAGGCGAGCGGCTTCTTTATAGCCCAGCTTGATGGCCATCGCACGCAGGGTACCGTAGGTGGCGATTTCGTAATGCTCAACTTTCTGCGCCGCGCCGATCAGGCCGGCGTCACGTACGATGCCTTTTTCGACGGAATCAATCAGTTCTTGCGCTTCTTCCACCAGACCTTCCATCGCGTGGCACTTCATACGTTTGATACGCACTTCCGGGGTGGCTTCAACCAGTTGGTCGAGGCGCTCGATTTGGCCCTGAGTTTCTTCAAGATGAGTTTTGAACGCTTCGATAAGTTTTTCATCGCTGGCGGCACGCGCCATTTTCGGCAGCGCACGGCTAATTTGTTTCTCAGCGCTATAGACGTCAGAGAGATCGTGAATAAACAGGTCTTCCAGCGTTTTAATACTCATAGTTTTCTCCATAACCAAAGGCTAATTTATATAGTCAGGGTAACGCGCCCTGTTAATTTCAGTATAGCCAGGAATAAACAAATGCAACGGTAAAAAAACGAGATTAAGACTCCTCCTGCTTTTACCGCTACGCTTGTTTTAAATAAAAGTTCGGCTACGCGCGTTAACGCGGCGGGCTTATATTCAGGAATGTCTGGCACGAAAATAAAACTGCAATAAAGATAACCCGCAGCGCGCACGCACGCTGCGGGTTTGACTAATCCTTTCAGGCGGCTGCCCGCTTAAAGATTAGCTGCGCCGGCTATTTTGACCGCCTTTTTTGCCTGCTTCAGAGGCTTTTTCACGGTCATTTTTAAAGTTGCCGCCGCTCTGCTGGCCGCCTTTTTTACCTGCTTCAGACGCTTTCTGACGATCTTCCGCAAAGTTACCTGAACCACCACGATGCTGAGTCATATTATTTCTCCTCGTGTGCGTTAACAGAATGCATATATTTATCAGTGGGGAGACAAATATATGCGCATCCAACGTGTTTAAATCTAGCGGGCGGCAGTGAGATTGCAAGCAAATGGCAGCTAAAAGATTTTCTTATGACAGCAGAAAATACCATAAGTCCGCGCCATGTAACGGTTAAACAGAAATGTTATATTTTATGAATGGGGCCGGTAATAACTGTAGCCGCTGCGTCTGTACCCATTATAAATAACATTTCGGCGGCGTCAGGCGCAGCGGCCAGGAATATTCCTGGAACAAACGCAGCGCGCCAGGTTAAAAAATTCAGCCGCCGGCTTCCGTTTCGTTTATTTTGATCTTTAATAAGAAAGCGACACTGACTTCACGACTACGGAGGAGATGGCTCATGCAGACGACATGGTTACGATCCCGTGAACTTCCTCATTTGGGGACGTTCATCGTGCTGAAGAAAGGCAAAGCCGCCTGGCTGCTGTTGCGCAACGGCGGCGCTGTGTTCCGCTCCGCCCACTGGCTGCGGCGGCACGCGCATAGTTTCGAACCCGTTACCGGATCGTCCCCGGCGTCTTAAACAACTTTTCCGGCGCGGTGATACGCTGCGCCTGACGATCCCCGGCCAGGCCGCCGGGGGTTATTGAATGGCGCAGGGAATAATCACATGCTCGTGGGTTTTCTCGCCGCGCAGCATATCCATCAGCAGCTGAGACGCTTTTAACCCCGCCTCCTGATAGCCCAGCCTGACCGATATCACATCGGGCTGCAAAAATGTCATCAACGGCGTGCTGCCGATACTGCCCACCTTAATTTCCCAGCCTTGCTCTTTGATATATTTTATCGCGCCCAGCGCAATGGTATCGGAAGCGCAAATTAACGCGCTGGTCTCTGGCGTGAGGATCTCTTTCGCCAGATCGTAGCCGCTCTGGTAACTCAAATCCCCTAACGCGGCGGTCGGGCGATAGCCGAATTTTTCACAATAGGTGAGATAGGTCTGATAGCGGGTGCTGCCGGTAGTTATGTCATTGCTGGTCACGCCGATATAGCTGACGTTGCGGTGACCGTCATTTTTCATTTTTTCCATCAGTAGCTTAACCGCGCCGGCGTTATCGTAGATGACCGAGGCGAAATCGGGTAAGGCGGAGGCAATAAGCACCAGCTTATTCTTCCAGTTTTTTATGATCTTTTTATTTACGCCGGAAAAGCCAAATAATATGACGCCCTCCACATTTCGCTGCTCAAGCACATGCAAATGTCCTTCGAGAAGTTTTGGATCGAGTAAGCTTTCCATCAGAATGGCGTCATATTCCTGCTGATAAATATGGGGCAGGATCGCTCTGATCGCCCGATTTTCCGAGGCGGAATCCAGACGCGTCACTACCACGCCAATAATTTTTTCCCGCTGTGAGCGCAGCGCCTGCGCCGCTTTAGAAGGCGTATATCCATACTGTTTGATAATTGCCTCAACGTGTTCACGGGTGGCTTTTTTGACTTTCTCGCTGTTGTTGATCACCAGCGATACCGTGGACTTTCCAACACCGCTCAGCCTGGCGATGTCGTTCAGTGTCAGCTTTTTATCACTCATACATGAGGACGCCTTTAAAAGTGTTTGAAATAAAGATTTTAGCATTAACAGTTAGTCCAGGGCACGACTCCTTGCCCCGGCGCGATGGTAATTATTTTGTGATCCCTCTCGATAATTGGAACGTTCCTACTATCGAGCCTTTCTGTTAGCCGTTATGGTCTGCATCGTTTACAGGTAGCCAAAAAATCCGCTTACACAGCGAAACCTGATTCGCGTTACACATTCAACACCGTCTGGAAGGTTAAAAATGGCGATAAAAAGTAACCCCCAAGATATTGATAAACTCATCGAGTTGGTTGGCGGCAAAGAGAACGTAGCGACAGTAAGTCACTGTATTACAAGATTGCGTTTTGTTCTCAACGATCCTAAAAAAGCAAAGCCAGCCGAAATTGAAAAATTACGTATGGTAAAGGGCTGCTTTACCAATGCCGGACAGTTCCAGGTGGTGATTGGTACCGACGTTGATGACTGGTATCAGCTGCTGCTGAAGCATACCCAGGTCAGCGGTACCGATAAAGAGAGCGCTAAACGGGTGGCGCGGCAAAATATGAAATGGCATGAAAGCCTGATTTCACATTTTGCTGAAATCTTCTTTCCGCTATTGCCCGCGCTGATCAGTGGCGGTCTGATTTTAGGCTTCCGCAACCTGATAGGCGACCTGCCGCTCTATAACGACGCGCCGTTGACGGAGGCTTCCGTCGTCTGGAAAAGCGTCTATGACTTTTTATGGCTGATTGGCGAAGCGATATTCTTCTATATCCCGGTGGGCATCTGCTGGTCGGTGGTGAAAAAGATGGGCGGCACCCCGATTCTGGGCATTGTGCTGGGCATCACCCTGGTCTCCCCACAGCTAATGAACGCCTACCTGCTGGGGCAGCAGACGCCGGAAGTGTGGAACTTCGGCTGGTTCGCTATTGATAAAGTGGGCTATCAGTCGCAGGTGATCCCCTCTATTCTCGCGGGCCTGACGCTGGCGTGGATTGAGCTGAAACTGAAGCGCATCGTCCCCGATTACCTGACGCTGGTGGTGGTGCCGGTGGTGTCGCTGCTGCTCGCCGTCTTCCTGGCGCATACCATTATTGGTCCTTTCGGCCGCATCGTCGGTAACGGCATCGCCTGGGGCGTCAGCCACCTGATGACCGGACCTTTCGCCCCGATAGGCTCTGCGCTGTTCGGTTTCCTCTACGCGCCGCTGGTGATCACCGGGGTGCATCAGACAACGCTGGCGGTGGATCTGCAGCTGATCCAGAACCTGGGCGGCACGCCGGTCTGGCCGATTATCGCGCTCTCCAATATGGCGCAGGGTTCGGCGGTGCTGGGCATCATTCTGATGAGCAAAAAAACCAACGAACGCGAAATATCGGTTCCCGCCGCCATCTCCGCCTATTTGGGCGTAACGGAACCGGCCATGTACGGTATCAACATGAAATATCGCTTCCCGATGCTGTGCGGCATGGTAGGGTCCGCCTGCGCCGGGTTGATTTGCGGCCTCTCCGGCGTGATGGCCAACGGTATCGGCGTGGGCGGCCTGCCTGCCTTCCTGTCGGTTAAAACGCAGTACTGGTCTATCTTTGGCCTGGCGATGCTCGTCGCGATCATTATCCCGCTGGTGCTTACCACCTTTATCTATAAGCGCAAGCATGCCGCCGGCAAGCTGCTGGTTGTCTGAGTAAGGGATGAACGCAATGATGAATAAAAACGTTCACTGGTGGCAGAACGGCGTGATTTACCAAATCTATCCGCGCAGCTTCCAGGACAGTACCGGCAACGGCATCGGCGATATCAAAGGCATAACCCGTCGGCTGGATTACCTGCAGTGGCTGGGCGTTAGCGCCATCTGGCTGACGCCGGTTTATACCTCTCCTCAGGTTGATAACGGCTACGACGTGGCGGACTATTACGGCATCGATCCGCTGTTCGGCACCATGGCCGATTTTGAGGAGCTGATTGCGGGCGCGCACCAGCGTCAAATCAAAGTGGTGATGGATATGGTGTTTAACCATACCTCCACCGAGCATGCCTGGTTCAAGGCGGCGGCCGGCGATCGTAACAGCCCGTGGCGCGATTACTATATCTGGCGCGACGGGAAAGAGGGGCGCCTGCCCAATAACTGGCATTCGAAATTTGGCGGCAGCGCCTGGACCTGGCATGAAGAGACGCAGCAATATTACCTGCACTCTTTCTCTTCCCAGCAGGCGGATCTCAACTGGGAGAACCCCGACGTGCGCAACGCGCTGAAAGCGGTGTGCCACTTCTGGGCGGATAAGGGCGTTGACGGCCTGCGGCTGGACGTGATCAACCTGGTTTCCAAACACCCCGATCTGCCGGACGATGATGAGGGCGACGGGCGCCGTTTTTATACCGACGGCCCCGCGATCCACGATTTTCTGGAGGAGATGAGCCGCGACGTGTTCCAGCCGCGCGGGCTGATGACGGTGGGCGAGATGTCTTCGACCCGTCTGGAGCATTGTCAGCGCTATGCGCGCCTGGATGGCAAAGAGCTGTCGATGACCTTTAATTTCCATCACCTGAAGGTGGATTATCCGGGCGGCGCGAAGTGGAAGCTGGCGCCGCCGGATCGGGTCGCGCTGAAGCGAATTTTCTCGGAGTGGCAGTGCGGTATGCACGGCCTGGCCTGGAATGCGCTGTTCTGGTGTAACCACGATCAGCCGCGTATCGTCTCGCGGCTGGGGGATGATGGCCCGCTGCGCACGGTCTCCGCCAAAATGCTGGCGATGGTGCTGCATGGCATGCAGGGCACGCCCTATATCTACCAGGGCGAAGAGATCGGCATGACCAATCCCCATTTCAGCCGCATCGATCAATATCGCGATGTGGAAAGTCTGAACATGTACAAAATCCTGATGCTGCATCAGCAGGAGGAGGAGGTGCTGGCGGTGCTGGCGCAGAAATCGCGCGATAACGGCCGCACGCCGGTGCAGTGGGACGACAGCGACAATGCGGGCTTCAGCGCGGGGCAGAGCTGGATTGACGTGGCGGACAACTATCGCAGCATCAACGTCGCCCGCGAGCAGCAAGATCCCGATTCGGTACTGCATACCTATCGCCGCCTGATTGAACTGCGCAAAAGCCTGCCGGTGATCACCTTTGGCGACTACCTCGATCTCGATCCGGAAGCAGAGGATTGCTGGTGTTATCAACGGCGTGACGGCGATAACACGCTGATGGTGATTGCCAATCTCAGCGGCGAGACCATTCAGCTTCGCGAGGATTATTTCGCCGGGGATGCGCAGTGGCGTCTGATATATGGCAATTATGCCGATAGCGAACAGCCTTTACGTGCCGGTACGCTCAGGCCTTACGAATCGGCCTGGTGGTTAAAATAAGTTAACGCTTGCTGCTTTTCTTTTCAGTGACGGCAAAGTCACTGCGCGATCTCTTTCTCAATCTGTAGCAGGGCCTTTTATTCCGCTGGAATAGAAGTGCCCTGTCATTAATACAAGTTCTGTTGCCGGTTATTATGCTCCTCATTCCTATGGTGGCGTTATTTCATTCATAAGAGGCTAATAAATGGAAAAGTACGAACTTAACTGCGCGATATTTATTTCTTTTGACGCCGTCGCGTTATCAGGTATTACTGTTGAAGCCTGTAAAATTGCCAGGGAATTGGCCAAAAAAGGGCTGCACGCCTGTCTCGACCTGGGCTACGATATTAAGCTGGATAAAGGGAATTTTAATAAGCCGTACAGCTATGAGCGCGATATTTATCGCGATGTGTTTACTCTGCTGCGTATTGACGATATTTCCTCCGTCCCTTTTTATTATCCTGAGTTTATTGAAAGGGCGCATGGCATATTAATCAGCCAGAAAATTGCCGCCACCGCGCAGGAAAAAAAGGCGGTACTGGCGGCGGTAAATCAATCCGCCGCGGCGCTTGCCGAAAAAATTATGGCGCTGTGGCGCAGCCTGCATGTCTGCACGGTGATTGTTGAAAACGGCACGCTGCCGGAAAATATTATCTATACCCGCGCGCTCCGTCTCGCCATTGAACAGTATGGTCGGGAAAATCAGCTTGGCCGCTATGTTATCTGGCGCGATCACGACCTGATGTGGAACAGTGAAAAAACCGCCATGAAGTATGGCGCGGCGCCCTGGCCCCATGCGGTCAAGCCGGTGAAATCGCCCTATATCGCTTATGTCACGCTTAATGAAGATTTAAAGCGCAAGCTGGAGGCCTGGTGCGACGGCGAGGTAGAGATCAGCGTCAAAAAAAATACCTACGATTTCGCCGAACAGAGGGCTTCCGCCGATATCCGCGCTTATCTTGGCATCCGGCCGCAGGATATTCTTATTGCCCGCACCACGCGCATTATCCCCCAGAAACGCATCGACCGCGATATCGTGCTGACGCGGCGGCTGAACCAGCTGTTCGGACGCGATGATATCGACAGAAAGGTCTGGCTGGTCATCGCCGGCGATACCGATGAACATGCCGCGCATTACGCCGAGCTGGAGGCGTTAATTGCCCGGCAGGAAGTCGCCTCCTGCGTGCGCTTTATCGGGCCGCTGCACCATAACTGTATTTCCTTAGCAAGCGGCGCCATGACCATCGAGGATCTCTATCACGCCTGCGATCTCGTCTCCTTTTTAACCTCCTGGGATTATGACAGCTATGGCAATCCCATCGGCGAGGCGATCAGCAGCCGGCGCTGTTATATCACCACCCGCTACGAATATTACCAGGAAGTTTACGGCCAGCATGGCTTTACCGCGCCGGTGATGGAGATATCTGAAGAGAAGGATGGATGGCCCGACGACACATTTATTCATGAGGTTTACGCCCTGCTGAATGACCGGGCGGAAAGAGAAAAAATCGCTGAAAGCAATTTTCTTATTGGTAAGCAGGTTCTGGCGAATAACGTAATCGACATTATGGATTTCAACCGTTCTGGAGGAAATATGCGTGACACTACTTTTGTCTCCGTTGTCCTACCCGTTTTTAATGAAAGCGACAGAATAGATGCGGTGCTGCTTTCGCTGCTGCAGCAGCAGACGCGAAACGGGCTTATCACCCATGCCAGCTATGAGCTGATAATTGTTGATAATAACTCTACCGACGATTCGGTAGGGAAAATCAACGATTTCCACGCGCAGCATCCCGCGATGGATATTCATATTATTGAAGAGAAGGTGCAGGGCGTCTCTTCCGCGCGCAAGCGTGGGATGGACTACGCCTCGCTGCGCTCGCGGGCGCGCGACAGCCGGCTGGGACGCGAAGGCAAGCACTACATCGTCTCCGCCGATGCCGACTGTACGGTCGATCCCTGGTGGCTGCATGAGCTGGTCGAGAAGATGATGACGGAAAAGGGCGATCTCGGCACCTGCAACTACTACTACAACCTGGACTCATTTCGCCATCGTCCTAATCTGTTCCGCGAAATTGATAAAACGCTGCGCTGCCGCGATTTCTCCTTCAGCCTGTTTGGCGGCTTCCCGGATGGCAAAGGCTTCGCCGTGGAGCGCACGCTGTATGACCGGGTCGGCGGCATCGAAATCCTCTATCAGCTGAACCAAGGCCGCTTCGTGGAGCATCTCTCTGATGACTGGGATTTCGGCATCCGGGTTATCGCCTGGGGCGGCAAGCCGGTCTATGCCAGCGCCTCGCGCGTTGAGATCAATAGCCGCCGCGTGGATACCATTCTGGAGGAGGTGATCACCGGCGTCGCTTACGGGCGTGACGGCATTATCACCATGAAGGATGTGCGCCCGGATAGCGAGGCGCAGCGGCCTGCGCTGGCCGATACCAACGAGATGCAGTCGCAGCAGGCGTGGTTTTACTCGATTAAAGATTACATCCCGAAAAACATCATCCTGCCAGCGCTGCTCAACCCGCAGATCCTGCTGGAGCGCGACGACGTGCGTGCGTTCTATTCCGGACCGGTCGCCGACCAGCTCTATGCGCGCATTCATGAAATAAAGAATGAAATGCGCCTGATCGATTTCAAACCGATCCATGCCTACAAAACCCCCGCCTATCGCCTCTATTTTGAGTTTCGCGACGCGCTGTTCGCCGCGCTGCGCCGCGCGGTGGGCGAGGATATCGGTTATCCGCCGCCGCTGCCTGCCTGTCTGGAGCCGGTGCGGGACGAGGATTTCAACCGTTTCGTCTGGTATTTCTGCGAAGACCGCGAGTCGGGCGAGGCTCATAACTACTTTGCTAACGGAGGCGTATTCTGATGAACAGCGAAGCGATGGCGTCACTGCGCGATATCGATCCGAACTATCCTGTGCCGCGCGTGTATGACTTTCTTTCCCATGCGGATAATCACGCTTTTCTCGATTATGTGCATCGCGATCCTTTTGGCTGCCATGTTTTTCCCGGCGATGTGAACGACTACCCGCTCGACGCATTTTTTGCCGATATGGATAGCGAAATCCGCCAGGCGAAGCAGATCCACCTCTGGGCTTATATTCCTACCTGTCGCTACCGCTGCCATTTCTGCCAGTACCCGACGGTGATACTGAACCCCAAAGCGCCCGCCTCGCAGCAGGTGTTCCGCGACCTGGTGGATTACAACATCAAAGAAGCGCGGATGTGGCTGAAGAAGGTGCCGTCGCTGGCGCAGGCGGAAGTGGGGGAGTTTAATATTTTCGGCGGCACGCCCTCGCTGCTGCCGGAGGCGGAGTTGCGCCGCCTGATGGCGTTCTATTTCGACCACTTCAACTTCTCTGCCGCCACCCTGCGTTTTGAGGGCGAGCCGGGCACCCTGAACCGGGAGTACCTTGCCGTGCTGAAAGATCTCGGCTTCGGCAAAATCAGCTTCGGCACCCAATCTTTTAACGATCAGATTATTGCCGCCTGCGGGCGAATGCATTCGGCGGACGAATGCGAAGAGACCATCCGCAGCGCCCGCGAGCTGGGCATCGACTGGGTCAGCGTCGATCTTATCTACGGGATGCTGGGCCAGACGGTGGATGACGTGAAATATGATATGGAGAAAACGCTGGAGCTGGAGCTTTCCCACGTGGTCTGCACCAAGCTGCATATGGAAGAGTTTATGAAAACGCGCACCGGCGTTTCGGGCGAGCGTGAAAGCCTGTGGCAGAAAAAAGGGCTGATCAACATGAACAGCATGACGTTTCCGGGCCTTGGCAAACAGTACCAGATGCGCGAACTGGTAGAGAACTACCTCGCTGCGGGCTACCGCGAACATCCCACCATGTATTTCCACCAGAACCATCAGCAGCCGGAAAAATGGAAAGGCCTCATCACCGATCTTGATAAGCAGTACCCCGAAGTCGCCATCGGCCTCGGCGGCAGCTCGAAATGCACCCGCTCAGAGGCGATCAACATCACCGGCTATAAAAAATATAAGCAGGCGCTGGATGAAAACCGCCTGCCGATTGAGGAGAGCCGCGGCGTCTCTCCCGCCGCGCGCGAGGTTAACGCCTTCAAAATGGCGCTTTCTACCCTGATCCCGGTTGATGATGCCCTGTTCCGGCAGCGTTTCGACGGCAACAGCTTTTTCGATAACGCGCTTATCAGCCATACGCTGCACAAGCTGCAGCAGAAGCAGCTGGTGAGGGTAGATGGCCAACGGGTCACCCTGACGCCTGACGGCGTCACGCTGGTTGAGGCGATTATCAATACGCAATTCACCCTGGACAATTAAGGAGCGACGACATGGAGACCAACAGCGCGACGCAGCCGGTATTCAGCCTGTACTACATCGCGATCGATACCGAAGCGGGCGTCACCCCGGAGGCGTTTGAAACCTTTGTCAGAGCCAGGGGCGCTCATCTTCCCTGCTATCCAGGCTGGCGCTGGACGCTGCTGCGCGGCCTGCGCGGCGAGCGGGCGGGGCAATTCCTGATGCTGTATGAAATCGAAAGCGCCGAACTGCGCGATCGCTATGTGACGCCGGACGGGGATAAAACGGCACTGGCGCAGCAGTTCTGGCAGCAGCACCCTGAAGCGCAGGCGGTGCTGACGGAGTGGCGCACCTACGGCACCTTTAGCGAGCTGCCGACCATTTATACCGATTACGATCTGCTGGCGGAAAACCGCAACAGTACCGTGCCTTACGGGCCGCGTTACCAGGCGATCCCGGGTCAGCCGCCGGTGGCGCGCGTCATCGGCATCCATAACGTGGCGCTGCGTCCTGGCGTCACGCCGGCCGCCTTTGAAACCTTTATCGCCGAAAATTATCACCGTATCGAAGATTATCCCGACTGGAAGTTTCGTCTGCTGAAAGGGGTGCGCGGCAATCGACTCGATCAATATGTGGTACTGATGGAGATCGCCAGCCAGGCCGCGCTGGATGTTTTTTACCCGGAACCCGATATCGCCACCGACGAAGCGGCGAAGTTCGCCCGTGCGCACCGCGATACCAAGCTGATGTATGAAGAGTGGAAAAAACTCGCTTCGTTCTCCGGCTCGCCGCAGCTCTATACCGACTATCTGTCGGTCGCGGAGAGCCTGAACTGATCCACGCTGTCGGGACGCCCCGCGCCGGCTCTGCCGCCGGCGCGGCGGCAAAAAGCCGTTTCCGGCTTGTTTCTCCTCTTTTCAGGGAGTGATAACCGCAACATGACCATGCATATCAGCGAGAAAAGCCGCACGGGGATGCGTGAGCAACAGGCAACGCGCGTCATTTTTTTGATCGCCGGACTGGGGATGGCGTCATGGGCGCCGCTGATCCCCTTTGCCAAAGCGCATCTTAATGTCGGCGAAGGCGCGCTGGGCCTGCTGCTGTTCTGCATCGCCGCCGGCTCAATGAGTATGATGCCTTTTACCGGCAGGTTGATCGCACGCTTCGGCTACCGCCCGCTGCTGACGCTCTGCGCGCTGGCGCTCTGTTTCATTCTGCCGCTGTTGATGCTGGTGGAGAGTTTTGCCGCGATGGGGCTGGCGCTGCTGCTGTTCGGCGCCGCCAACGGCGTGCTGGACGTCACGATGAATGCTCAGGCGGTAGTGGTGGAGCGGCGCAGCGGGCAGGCGAAAATGTCCGGTTTTCACGGCTGCTACAGCCTGGGCAGCATCCTTGGGGCCGGCAGCGTCAGCGCGCTGCTCTGGCTTGGCGCGGCGCCGCTGATGGCGGTGTGCGCCGTCGCCGTAGCGATCGCGCTGCTTCTTGCCGTCGCGTTTGCGCACCTGCTGCCGAAAAGCGGCCCGGCGAGCGCCGCCCAGAGCGGCACGCTGCGCGCGCTATCGCATCGTGCCGTGCTGCTGATCGCCGTGGTCTGCTTTTTTATCTTTCTCACCGAAGGCGCCATGCTCGACTGGTCGGCGCTGTTTATGACCAGCGAGCGCGGCATGGCCGCGCAGCAGGCCGGGCTGGGCTACGCCCTCTATTCGGTTGCCGTCGCGCTGGCGCGTCTGTTCGGCGACCGGCTGATCAACCGGCTGGGCGGCGCGCGCGTACTGATGCTGGGCAGCCTGCTGGCGGCGGCGGGGCTGTTGATGCTGGTCACCGCGCCGCAGATCGGCATCGCGCTGCTGGGTTTTGTGCTTACCGGGGCGGGGCTGGCCAATATCGTTCCATTGCTGTTTACCGCCGCAGGCAACCAGCCCGGCGTCCCGCCCGACTTCGCTATTCCGGCAGTGACCCTGATCGGCTACGCCGGACTGTTAACCGGGCCGGCGCTGATCGGTTTCGCGGCACAACTGATCGGACTATCACTGACCTTCAGCGCCGGCATTGTCATCCTGCTGCTGCTGGCAAGCGGAAGCCGCCGCATTGCGCCCGGAAAGTAGCCCCCGACGCGCGAAGCAGGGTTATTTACCTTACCCAATCGGGTAAAACTTACAGGCTAACCTGTTAATACTAAGGAACATTTATGCATCAGCTATCCCGGCCGGTCTTCAGTCTGCACTATATTGGATTAAACCTGAAAAAAGGCGTTACCGCCGACCATTTCGAGCAGTTCGCGCGCGAGCGGGGCAGCGACATCCCCGCTTACCCTGGCTGGCGGTGGACCTTACTTAAAGGCCTGCGCGGCGAACGGCAAAACCAGTATCTGATGCTGTATGAAGCGCAAGATGCGCAGGCTTATGCGCGCTATATCGATGAGAAAGGGGCGCAGACCGAGGCCGCCAAAGCGTTCTGGCAACAGAACCGATCGGCGCTGGATCGCATCGCCGAGTGGAAAACCTTCGCCACCTTCGGCGAACTGCCGACGATTTTCTCGCGCTATGCGCTGCTGGCGGAAAACAGCCACAGCTCGCTGCCGGCCGGGCCAAACTACCAGCAGATCCCCGGCCAGCCGCCGACGGCGCGCGTTGTGGGTATCCATAATCTGGCGCTGCAGCAGGATGTGGCGCCGGAAACCTTCGAGCGTTTTATTATCGATAATGTGCAGCGCATTGACGATTATCCGGGCTGGAAATTCCATATGCTGAAAGGCACCGGCGGAAATCGCCTCGATCAGTATGCGGTGATGCTGATTATCGAGAGCGAGGCGTCGCTGAACGCCTTTCATCCTGAGCTGGATGTTTCAACGGAGCGCGCGCTGCAGTTTGTACGCGATCATCAGGAGAGTGAGCGCATGTATGAGGAATGGCGTCAGCTCGCCTCTTTCTCCGGCGCGCCGCAGCTTTATACCGACTATCTCGCGATTGCAGGCAGCCGCCCGACGGCGGCGACAGAATAAGCCCCGCTCTTATCGCCCGGCCTCTTTGCCGGGCGATAAGGCGATGGGGGTAGGCCATTGCGACCCGGCGCGGTTAAAACGGCTATCGCACCGACGCGACCCGGCGCGGTTAATACAATTTCAGCCAGTAAGCCCCGAATCATGCGGCCCGACTTAAAAATATTTCAGCCAGCGAATATCACGCCGCTGCTGTTTCAGGCGCGCAAAAGCACGCACCGGCCACCAGAGCAGCAGCGCCAGCGCCAGCATGCAGGCCCACAGCTGCCAGACGGCATCGAAGCCGAACCAGTCGCCCTGATTTTTTCCCCAGCGCGCCTCGGCGAGCAGATAGAGCGCCTTCAGCACATAGAGATGCAGCAGATAGAAGAACATTGGCGCGCTGCCAAACACCGCCAGCCAGCCAATCAAGCGGCTTTTGCCCTCCACGCGCTCAAACAGCGCCAGCAGTGCCAGCCCCACCGCCAGCGTCAGGCAGAGAAACAGCAGCGAAGGCGGATATTTGGTGATATTGAAAAACGCCATCGCGCTTTCGCCGGGCGTCGCGCCCGCCTGCCACGGTTTTTCACCGTAGCCGTTAATCAGACGCAGCAGCGCAAACAGGCCGAGCAGGGCGGCGGCGGCGGTCAGCAACACGCGGCCGCGCTGCGCGCTGCGCCAGCCGGGCTGCCAGAGCTGGCCGGCGCAGTAGCCCAGCGCAATCACGCCGATCCACGGCAGCAGCGGGTAAGAGGTGCGCATCCGCAGCGTCTCGCCCACCTCAATCCAGCCGCGATCGTGCAGAATTGCCCAAGGCAGATGCCACGGCGAGCCGGGCGCGGCGTGCAGGCCGTCCAGCAGGTTATGCCCCGCCACCAATAGCACGCCAACCGTGGCGATCGCCCACAGCGGCAGCCACAGCAGCGCGCCCAGCGCCAGCATGCTCAGGCCGATCGCCCAGATTACCTGCAAATAGAGTACCTCCGGCGGGAAGCTGAAGGTCCAGGCGAAGTTTACCAGCGTCAGCTCCAGCGCGATCAGCACCACGCCGCGCTTCAGCAGAAACAGCGAAACCGCCGCGCGGCTCTGCTGCTTCTGCTGATAGAGCGCGGCGGAGAGGCCGGTTAAAAACACGAATACCGGCGCGCACAGGTGCGCCAGGCTACGGCTGATAAACAGCGCCGGGTCAGTATGGGCGACATCGATCGGGTCGGCTAACTGCTTGTGCAGATAGAAGGTTTCGCGCACGTGATCCAGCAGCATCAGCAAAATCACCAGGCCGCGCAGCGCATCAATGGCCTGCAGGCGTTGAACAAGCTTATCGGACATATTTCTTTCCCAAAGGTGACAAAGCGAAATGTTATATCATAACAAAACGCAGCGGCTCAAGCCTTACCCGGCGAGGCGAACAACCTGAGCGCGGCGCGCCTGCCTGCTGCGCGCTTGTCTGACGCCGCCGGCGCGGCTAAAATCAGCGGTGATAAGGTGATGGCGTACCACCTTGCCCAACCGCGACTCCGCTTGCGAGCGCTGATGACGCCTGACACGACGCTTTCTTAACGGGAAGGTGTGCCGCATGTCAGGACGTCGACCTCCTCCTCCATGCGTCATACCCTGTGAATTACCCTTTTTATGTTCGGGATCTGAACGGCGATGTTGAAATCGATGCTGGTTGTGATGCTGGGAGGCGCGGTGGGCTGTACGCTGCGCTGGTTAATCTCTTTGCGTTTTAACGCGCTGTTTCCCAGTCTGCCGCCCGGCACGCTGCTGGTAAACCTGCTGGGCGGGCTGATTATCGGTATGGCCACCGCCTGGTTTATGAAGCATCCGCAGCTGTCGCCGGAGTGGAAGCTGCTGATCGTCACCGGGCTGTGCGGCGGCCTGACCACCTTTTCCACCTTTTCCGCTGAAATCATGCTGCTGATGCAGAGCGGCAAATATCTCTGGGCGATGGGGCATGTGCTGATCCATGTGGCCGGCTCACTGCTGATGACTTTCGCTGGTTTTATGCTGGTCAACCTGCTGGGTTAAGCCAGCGCAGCGATAACCTTCTACAGTTAGACAGGGCGGCGCGCGGTGGGCGCGCCGGCGTTCCCGCTAACAAGGAGGATCGATGACGACTAACCGTACATTTCTTAACCTGGTGCTGCTGTCCGGCGATGCGCAAACACAGCTGCAGGCGGCGAAAGAGGCCGGTTTCGATGAGGTAGAAATCTGGCAGGAGAGCATCGACTCGGCGCCGGGCGGCGCGGCGGCGGTGCGCGAACGGGCGCGGCAGCTTGCGCTGGGCTTTACCAACTGTCAGGTGCTGCGCGATTTCGCCGGCGCGCCCTTGACGCTGCGTCATGAAAAGCGTCAGGAAGCGCAACGCTTTTTCCAGCTGGCGCAGGCGATCGGCTGCGATACGGTACAGGCGCCCGCCAGTACGCGCGACGACTGTCAGGCTGAGCTGATCGATGAGGATTTACGCTGGCTTTCCGCCGAAGCGGCGCACCACGGCCTGCGCGTAATGTATGAGCCAATGGCCTGGAGCCGCATCGATAACCGGCTGGAGCCGACCTGGCGGCGGCTGGAGCGGCTCGATCTGCCGAACGTCGGGCTGGTGGTGGATCTGTTTCATATCGCCGCGCGCGGCGACGACGCCCGCGTACTGGAGAGCATTCCGCCGGAGCGGATTTATGAAGTGCAGCTGTGCGATGTGGCCGAGGCGGTGACGCCGGGGATAGGGCGCACCTGATGGAGACGGCGCGCCATCGTCGGCTGCTGCCGGGCGACGGCCACCTGCCGGTGGCGGACTATGTCACCGCGCTGAAGCGTAAGGGTTATCGCGGCCCGGTCGGCATTGAGGTGTTCAACGACCAGCTGCAGCAGCAGCCACCGTTGCGCGCGGCGCAGCAAGCGTTCGCCGCGTTGCGCCGCTGCTGGTCATAGCCGACGCGGCAGGCGTCAGGATCACATGCGGTCGCCAATGCCGAAGCAGCGGGCGATAAAGGTCGCCGCGCGCTGGGCGCCCGCCCCGGAAATGGTATGGCCGATGCCGGTTTCGTACAGCGTCTCTACCGGCACGCCCGCCGCTTTCAGCCGCAGCGCCGCCGATTCGCTCTCTTCCCACGGGATCACCGCATCGACCCGGCCATGCACCAGCAGCGCCGGGGCGTGGCGCGCCGGCATCAGCGGCTCCGGCGTCGCCAGCCGGCCGGAAAAGGCCACCACGCCCGCCAGCGGCCAGCGTCCGGAGGCCAGCGCGTCCAGCGCCATGATCGAACCCTGCGAAAAGCCCACCAGCAGCACGTTTTCCGGCTCGGTGACCTGATGCGCGCTCAGCAGCCCGTGCAGCGTCTTATCAAAGGCGGAGCGGGCGGCGATCACGCGTTCAGCGCGGTTTTGCGGCGTAATGCCGTCAAGGCTGAACCACTGATAGCCGGGGCCGTGATCGAAGCGAAAAGGCGCATCGGGCGCGGCAAAGGCGGTTGCGGGCAGCAGCGGTGCCCAGTGCGGGCCAAGCCCGGCCAAATCGTCGCCGTTGCTGCCGACGCCGTGCAGAAAAATCACCAGTTTTTTTGTCATCTTCGCCTCCGCGTAGAAAGTTTCAGCATGCGCTTTTACGCTGCAGAGTTAAACCCTCGCGGCAATTTGCACTAAGCTCAGAGACTCGTCGGTCAAAAAGTGAGCGTGATTATGCTGTTCCGCCGTTTCGAACGTTATATCAACATTTTCCAGGATGCGCCTGGCGACGCGCCGCCGGAAACCGTCGGCGCCTTCTACCGCTATTTTTTGCGTCAGGTGTGGCGCAGCTTCGCCGCGCTGCTGACGGTCGGGCTGATTACCTCGTTGATTGAGGTGGCGCTCTACCGCTATCTGAGCCAGCTGATCGATATGGTCAACGCCTCGACGCCCGCCACCTTCTTTCACGATCACTGGGGCACGCTGCTGTGGATGGCGGCGGTGGCGCTGATCCTGCGGCCGCTGTTTATCGGCCTGCACGATCTGCTGATCCATCAGAGCATCGGTCCGAGCCTTGGCAGCCTGATCCTCTGGCAAAACCACAGCTACGTGCTGCGCCAGAGCCTGAAGTTTTTTCAGAACGATTTTTCCGGACGCATCGCGCAGCGCATTATGCAAACCGGCAATGCGCTGCGCGATTCGGCGGTACAGATCGTCGACGCCATCTGGCACGTATCCATCTACGCCATCACCTCGCTGGTGCTGTTCGCCGAGGCGGACTGGCGGCTGATGTTGCCGCTGATTATCTGGATCGTCGCCTACGCCTGCACGCTGCGCTACTTTGTGCCGCGCATCAAGGCGCGCTCGGTGGTCTCCTCTGAGGCGCGCTCGAAGCTGATGGGCTGCATTGTCGACGGCTACACCAATATCACCACCCTGAAGCTGTTCGCCCATACCGACCTGGAACAGCGCTACGCGCAGGAAGCGATCGGTGAACAGACCGCCAAAACCCAGCACGCCAGCCGCATGCTCACCAGCATGGATGTGACGCTCTCCACGCTGAATGGCCTGCTGATCGGCGCCACCTGTGGCCTGGCGCTCTGGCTGTGGAGTGAATCGCTGATTACCGTCGGGGCGATCGCGCTGGTCACCGGGCTGGTGATCCGCATCGTCAATATGTCCGGCTGGATTATGTGGGTGGTGAACGGCATTTTCGACAATATCGGTACGGTACAGGATGGCCTGACCACCATCTCCCAGCCGCTGAGCGTCACCGACGCGCCAGGCGCCAGGCCGCTGCACGTCCGCCAGGGCGCCATTCATTTTGACAGCGTGCGCTTTGATTACGGCGGCGGCCGCCAGGTGATCAATAGCCTCAATCTTGATATCAAACCGGGCGAGAAGATTGGGCTGATCGGCCCGTCGGGCGCCGGGAAATCGACGCTGGTTAACCTGCTGCTGCGGCTGTATGACCTGAACGGCGGGCGCATCACCATCGACGGGCAGGATATCGCCAGCGTCACTCAGACCAGCCTGCGCGCGCAGATCGGCATGATCACCCAGGATACCTCGCTGTTGCACCGCTCGATCCGTGACAACCTGCTGTATGGCCGTCCCGACGCCAGCGAAGAGGAGCTGTGGACCGCCATCCGCCGCGCGCGCGCCGAAGAGTTTATTCCGCTGCTCTCCGATAACCAGGGGCGCAGCGGGCTGGATGCGCACCTCGGCGAACGCGGCGTGAAGCTCTCCGGCGGCCAGAGGCAGCGTATCGCCATCGCCCGCGTGTTGCTGAAAGATGCGCCGATATTGATTATGGATGAGGCGACCTCGGCGCTCGATTCCGAAGTGGAGGCGGCGATTCAGGAGAGTCTGGATACGCTGATGGAGGGCAAAACGGTGATCGCCATCGCCCACCGCTTATCCACCATCGCCCGGCTCGATCGGCTGGTGGTGCTGCAGAACGGCAGGATTATTGAAATCGGCAATCACCAGCAGCTGCTGGCGCAGAACGGCCTCTATGCCCGCCTGTGGCGGCATCAGACCGGTAACTTCGTCGGCGATTACTGAGCCGATTGTTCGCCCCGGCGGTAGGGAAGCGATTCGCGCGCTTCCTCCGCCCAGGCGCGCACGCCTTCCCGCTCCTGCTGCAGAAAGTCCGCCACCGCTTGCTGCAGCCCTTCGTGGCGCAGGGTATGCCATGAGCGGGTAAGGGTCGGCTCAAAGCCGCGCACCAGCTTATGTTCCCCCTGCGCGCCCGCGTCGAAACGGCGCAGCCCGCGCGCGATGGCGAACTCCATCCCCTGCCAGAAGCAGGTTTCAAAATGCAGCCGATCGAACTCCGCCAGACAGCCCCAGTAACGTCCGTAAAGCGTATCCTCGCTGAGCAGGCTAAAAGCCATCGCCACCGGCTGCGCCTCGCGCTGGGCGAAAACCACATGGATCGCCGCTGGCATCCGCTCCGCCAGCAGGCTGAAGAAATCCCGCGTCAGATAGGGCAGCTGGCCGCGCACCGCGTAGGTGTTGGCGTAACAGGTGTAGACAAAATCCCACTGCGCCTCGCTCAGCTCGCCGCCGCTAAAACCGTGAAAGGTAATGCCGTTTTCCGCCACCTGCGCGCGCTCTTTACGGATCTGCTTGCGCTTGCGCGACATCAGCGTATCAAGGAAATCCTGAAAGTCGCGGTAGCCGGGATTGTGCCAGTGATACTGACAGCCGAGGCGCTCCAGCCAGCCGGGCTGCGTCGCCAGCAGCGCATCGGCGCGCGCGTCGGTGAAATTGATATGGGCGCCGGAAAAGCCATGCCGCGCCAGGCTCTCCGGCAGCGCTTCCAGCAGCGCTGTCAGCGCCTGCGTGTCGCCCAGCAGACGCGGCCCGCTGACCGGACTGAACGGCACCGCGCCCAGCCATTTCGGATAGTAACGGATGCCGGCGCGGCGGCAGGCGTCCGCCCAGCTGTGATCGAAGACATATTCGCCCCAGGAGTGGCTTTTGCTGTAGCCGGGCAGCGCGGCGCGCAGCTGTCCCTGTTCGAACCAGGCGAGATGCGCGGGCTGCCAGCCGCTTTCCGCGCCGACGCTGCTGCTCTCTTCCAGCGCGCTGAGAAAGGCGTGACGCAAAAATGGTTGGTTATCGGGCAGCAGGCTGTCCCAGTCGGCGGCGGAAACGGCGTTAAGCGAAGCGAGAAAGGAGAGCGACATCAACAAACTCCGGCAGAGAGCGGGCCGTCTGGCGACGGCCCGTCCGAAAGTGAATATTCACCTTAGCATAGTTCTGCGCGCATACCGCTCAGTCGCCATCCTCGCGCATATTCAGCGCCAGCGCGCTGGCGGGATCGAACAGCGACAGGCTTTCGATCTGATCGAGCAGAATCACCTTGCGGAACGCCAGCGCCGACTGCGGCTCCGAGGTCAGGGTAATGTCATGTTTGTCATACCAGGCGCTGTAGTTATGTTCCACCACCAGGTCGAGCGTTTTGCTGTCGCGGTAGCCGCTCAGCATCGGGATCAGCACCACATTATTGGCGTCGGCGCTGTCGAAGGAGGAGGTATGGATCATACCGATATAGATGCGGTGCGAAGTGAGCGTGATCCACGCCAGTTCCCCCTGCTCCATGCACTGATAGAGCAGATGTTCCACGCCGTTGGAGCGCGACAGCGTATTATACAGCTCGCGGCGCCCACGGCTGTCGAGACGCGCGCTGCCCGCCCAGTTGGAGCGGTAGAGACAAAACAGCACGGCGAAGGTCAGCATAATCACCACCGGAGCCTGGATGCCGAGAAAGCTCCAGTTCATAAACTCAATGTGATAGCGGTGGTGTTCCGGGCCGAAATAGCCTGGAAATTCGTTCATGGTGGCGGAAGCGGCCAGCAGCAGCAGCCAAATAATAGCGGTGGCGATAACGCCCTGAATCACGAAAATGCAGCCGTAGAGCGCCACCAGAAAGTAGACGTCCCAGCCGAAAGTACGTTTAAATTTAAAGCGGGTGGAAAGATCGCGGCTGCTGTACCAGTAACCGCAGACCATCAGCACCATAAATATCGCCGTTCCCATCTTATGCCCTCTTCAGTGCTTCAACGTGGCGGGCAAAATCTTTCTGCACCTCCTTGCTGTGAATATTGACCATCGCGCTGCCGTTTTCATCGATAACGATGCGATCGCCATCCTCAATCGAATCCTGAACGTCATCCTGAGACATCACCTGAAGCAGTTTTTCCGGGCTGGTAAATAGTGAGCGAATGAGCTTTAGCATTAATTTTCCTCCTTTACCCACAAGTGTAGGAAGGGATGGCGGCTTTGGGGCGGGATCAGTCTGAATAGAAGGCGAAACGGCAAAAAAAACGGGCGCAGCGGCGCGCCCGGGGGAAAAAATCAGAAATCGACGCTGGCTTTCAACACCACTTCGCGCGGTTCGCCGACGGTAACGCGCAGATTGTTGCCGCTGGAGGGGTACCAGCTGCTGTCGAACAGGTTTTTGACGTTGACCTGCCACTTCACGCGATAGCTATCAACCGGCGTGGTCCAGGCGACGAAGGCGTCGGCGACGGTATAGTCGTCAAGATAGAAGCTGTTGGCGGCGTCGCCGGGGCGACGGCCGACGTAGCGCGCGCCGATGCCGGCGCGCAGGTCATCCGCCGGCAGCAGGCCGGTCGCGCCGAAATCATTGGTCAGGAACAGCGCCGCCGTATGACGCGCCACGTTGGTCAGCGCGTTACCGCGGTTTTCCGGATCGGCGGTGACGCGCGCGTCGGTGTAGGCGTAGCTGCCTACCAGGCTCAGCGTGCGCGTCAGACTGCCCGCCAGATCCAGCTCAACGCCCTGCGAACGCACCTTGCCGGCGGTGCGCGTGACGCTTTCGCCATCCACCAGTTCGCTGACCATCACGTTGCGTTTGTGAATGTCATACAGCGCCAGGGTGCCGGTGACGCGGCCGGGCAGGTCGATCTTCGCGCCTACCTCATAAGCTTTGCCCAGCTCCGGCGGCAGCGCGTCGATCTGCGTGGCGATAGAACTGTTCGGCTTAAAGGATTCGGTGTAGCTGGCGTAGAGGCTCGACCAGCTGTTGAGGTTGTACACCACACCGGCGCGCGGCACCAGGCGGCTGTCTGAACTGTCGGTGTTGGTGTTGAACGGACGGCCCTTGCCGGACATCACATCGAAGCTGTCGTAGCGCAGGCCGCCGATCAGCAGCCAGCTGTCGTTCAGGCGCATCGCATCCTGCATAAACCAGCCGCGGCTGTCGATATTCTCGCGCTGGTCGCTGTCTTTGGCGCTGACGGCGGTCGAGGCGGGCATCTGGTCGTAAACCGGCTGATAAACGTTGAAGCTTTTATCTTTCGTGCCGCGGATCATATCGCCGCGGAACGTGCGATCCGCTTCGTAATCGAAGCCGAACAGCAGCTGATGATTGACGCGTCCCCAGTCGACGTCGCCGTTCAGCGTCAGCTGTACCATCTGCGAGCGGCTCTGAGCATCGACGGTGGCGTCCGCCTGGCGCGTCAGCACGCCGGTTTCGGCGTTGAAGGCGGTGGCGCGCGCCTGATTATCGCTGTAGGTGTTGCGGCTGAAGGCCCAGGTCAGCTGCGAGCGCCAGCGATCGTTCAGCGTCTGGTCAAGCTGGAAGCTCAGGGTATCCTGATCGCCGCGCGTGGCGTTGTAATGCTCGTCAAAGCGGCGTTCGCGCGGAACATCGACCGGCTTGCCGCTGCGCGGGTCGATGACCGTACCGCGATCGAACGGCGTGAGGTACTCCATATGCTCCCAGGCGACGCGCACGGTGGTCGATTCGCCATACCACATTAAGGAAGGCGCGATCACCGTCTGCCGCTGGCGGCCGAAGTTGCGCCAGTAGTCAGTCTCTTCATGGTCGACGATCAGCCTGCCGGCAAAGCCGGTGGTGCCGAGCGGGCCGGTGACATCGAGCTGGCCGCCGCCGCCGCCGAAGCTGCTGTGGCGTCCTTCGAGATGTACGCGCGGCGTCAGCTGCGGCTTTTTGCTGATGACGTTAATCAGGCCGCCCGGCTCGTTCATGCCGTACAGCATCGAGGAGGGGCCTTTCAGCACCTCGACGCGCTCGCTGGTGGGGGTAAAGTTGCGCGCCTGGATCGAACGCACGCCGTCGCGCAGGATCGAGCCGTCGCGGTTGTCGCCGAAGCCGCGTTTGATAATCGCGTCCTGCGTGCCGCCGAGGGTGTTGGACTGGGTGATGCCGCTGACGTAACCCAGCGCCTCATCAATATCCTGGGCGTCGCGGTCATCAAGGAACGGCTGCGGCACCACGGTGACGTTTTGCGGCGTATCGATGATTTTCATCGGCGAGCGGTTAGCGGTAACGCTGCTGTGCGGCTGATAGCCGCTGTCACCGTTGTCGTTTTGCTGCGTGACCAGCAGCGTGGTTTCCTCAGCCTGCAGCGCTGGCGACAGCATCAGGCTGGCCAGCAGGCAAGGGGCGATTTTATTCATTGTGGTAACTGACTCCAGAAGGTCCCTGAAAAATCCAGCGGCAAAAAGCGCTGGTAAAGTTGCTGCAGGGTTTGCTGCGGATCGACATCGGCAAACAGCTGCGGGTAAAGCATTTTCGCGATCCATTCGGTCGCGACGACGTGATAAGGGCTGAGATAGAAGTTATGCCACAGCGCACCGGCGCGGCCGGCGCGCACCGCCGTTAACTGGCTAAGCAGCGGCTGCGCGGCCATCACGCGCTGAAAGCTCTGCTGCGCCTCGGCGGCGCTGACCAGCGGCCCCAGCGCGACGGTTTTCGCTTCGCCCTGCGCATCGGCCATGCCGGTGGCGATATAGACTTGCGGCTGCGCGGCCAGCGCCTGCTCCGGGTTCAGCTCGCCGAACACCCCTTTCACCGTGCCGGCCGCGATATTGTCGCCGCCGGCGAAGGCGACCAGCTGGCCGAGATTGCCGTTCACCGCCGTGGTGCAGCAGGTGTCGCGCCGGCCCAGATGCAGGTGCAGCATCACGCGGGTGCGCGGGCCGCTCCTGTTCGCCAGGCGCTGTTCGATACGCTGCATATGCGCCTGATAAAAGTCGGCGAACGCCTGCGCGCGCTGCGGCTGGTTCAGCGCCTCGCCAAGAATGTGGATGCTGGGCAGGGTGTTATGCAGCAGGTCGACGCGCAGATCGACGGTAATCACCGGTACGCCCGCCTGCTGCATCACCTGACGGAAACGCGCCTCCTCGCCGCCGGTTTTCGCCAGGCGCGGCAGGATGACCAGGTCAGGCTTCAGCTGCAACACCCGCTCGGCGTTCAGCTCACGAATACTGCCCGAGCCGAGCTGCGGAATATCGGCCAGCTGCGGAAAGCGCGCCAGGTATTGTTGCCAGCTTTGCGGATCGTACTTCGCCAGGTCGGCAGGCCAGCCTGCGATATGCGCCGCCGGATAGCCCGGCTGCAGCAGCGCCAGCGTATAGAGCATGCGACTTTCGCCTAACACAATGCGCTGCGGATGGTCCGGAACAGTGACCTGCGCACCGTTGATGTCAGTGATCTGGCGGGCAAAAAGCGAATGGCTGAACAACAACAGCAAAAGTAAAAGCTTGCGCATAGGTAAAGTAACGAGAGGGAAAAGAAAATGATAATGAAAATCACTTACTATCTCAACAACTGCCGTTGCGCTGGCCAGCCTGCGGATAAAGGGTAGGAAGGGGTGAGGCCGGATCGGGCCGGATCCTGAGGGGCGCGGCGGATCGTACCGGCCAGGGGGCTGATCGGTCGTTAAGGCTTCGGGCTGGCGCCGTTAACCGCCCGGCGGCGGCGGCGCCCGCATTTTTATACTTTTTTTACACCGCGTGGCCGTAATTTAACGCCAATTTTATACGCCAGTTTTTATCCTCTGCGCTAACTGTAAAGCGCCTTTGGAGGTAACTGTGAGTACTGGAATTGCGGCCGGCGTCGTGCTGCTGTTTTTACTGCTGGGCTATCTGGTTTACGCCCTGATTAACGCGGAGGCGTTCTGATGATTGCCTCGGCGTTTTTACTGTTGGCCAGCTATCTGGTGGTGCTGATGCTGCTGGCGCACCCGCTGGGCCGCGCGATGGCGGGCATCGTCCGCGACCGACCGCTGTTGCCGACGCTGGAAGGCGCGCTGTGGCGCCTGTGCGGCGCGGAAAAACAGAGCATGAGCTGGCAGCACTATCTGCTGGCGATTTTGCTGTTTAACGGCGCCGGCCTGGCGCTGCTGCTGGCAATTTTGCTGACGCAGCAGGCGCTGCCGCTCAATCCGCTGCATCTGCCGAACCTGAGCTGGCATCTGGCGCTGAACACCGCCGTCAGCTTTGTCACGAATACCAACTGGCAATCCTACGGCGGCGAAAGCACCCTCAGTCCGCTGAGCCAGATGGTCGGCCTGACGGTGCAAAACTTCCTGTCGGCGGCGACCGGTATCGCCGTCGCTTTTGCGCTGATGCGCGGCTTCGCCAATAAATCGCTGGTAACGCTTGGCAACGCCTGGCGCGATCTGGCACGCGTTACCCTCTATGTGCTGCTGCCGATCGGCCTGATTATCGCGCTGCTGCTGGTAAGCCAGGGCGTGGTGCAGACGCTGAGCGCCAGCGTCGATGTGCAAACACTGGAAGGGGCGAAGCAGACGCTGTCGCTGGGGCCGGTCGCCTCGCAGGAAGCGATAAAAATGCTGGGCACCAACGGCGGCGGGTTCTTTAACGCCAACTCGGCGCATCCGTTCGAAAACCCCACCGCGCTGAGCAATTTCATTGAAATGCTGGCGATTTTCCTTATCCCCGCGGCGCTCTGTTTCACCTTCGGCGAGGTCGTTAGCGATCGCCGTCAGGGGCACGCGCTGCTCTGGGCGATGACGCTTATGTTTATCGTCGCGGTGGCGGCGGTGATGTGGGCGGAGCTGCGCGGCAACCCGCACTTCCTGACGCTCGGCGCGGACAGCGCCATCAATATGGAAGGCAAAGAGACGCGCTTCGGCATCCTTAACTCCAGCCTGTTTGCGGTGATCACCACCGCCGCCTCGTGCGGCGCGGTCAACGCCATGCACGACTCCTTTACCGCGCTCGGCGGCATGGTGCCGATGTGGCTGATGCAGCTGGGCGAGGTGGTGTTCGGCGGCGTCGGCGCCGGGCTGTACGGCATGCTGCTGTTCGTGGTGCTGGCGGTGTTTATCGCCGGGCTGATGATCGGCCGCACGCCGGAATACCTCGGTAAAAAGATCGACGTGCGTGAAATGAAGCTGACCGCGCTGGCGATCCTGGTGACGCCCACGCTGGTGCTGCTCGGCACCGCACTGGCGATGATGAGCGAGGCGGGACGCGCCGGCATGGCGAATCCCGGCACCCACGGCTTCAGCGAAGTGCTGTACGCCGTCTCGTCGGCGGCCAACAACAACGGTAGCGCCTTCGCCGGGCTGAGCGCCAATACCCCTTTCTGGAACCTGCTATTAGCGTTCTGCATGCTGGTCGGCCGCTTCGGCATCATCATTCCGGTGCTGGCGATCGCCGGCTCGCTGGCGGCGAAAAAGGCGCAGCCGGTGGGCAGCGGCACGCTGCCGACCCACGGCGCGCTGTTTGTCTGTCTGCTGATCGGCACGGTGTTGCTGGTAGGCGCGCTGACCTTTATTCCTGCGCTGGCGCTGGGGCCGGTGGCAGAACATCTACAACTGATTTCGCGTTAACGGGCGGGGAAGCTAATGAGTCGTCAACAACAGGCGCTGTTTGATGGGGCGCTGATGCGCACCGCCATCATCGATGCGTTTAAAAAGCTGGATCCGCGCGTGCAGTTCCGCAATCCGGTGATGTTCCTGGTTTATTTCGGCAGCGTGCTGACCACGCTGCTGGCGGCGGCGATGGCGGCCGGTCAGACGGCGGGCGACGCCGGTTTTACCGGTAGCATTGCGCTCTGGCTCTGGTTCACCGTGCTGTTCGCCAACTTCGCTGAAGCGCTGGCGGAAGGGCGCAGCAAGGCGCAGGCCAGCAGCCTGAAAGGGGTGAAAAAGACCAGCTTCGCGAAAAAACTCAGCGCGGCGCGGCACGACGCCGACTGGCAGCAGGTTGCGGCGGAAACCCTGCGTAAAGGCGACTGGGTGCGGGTAGAGGCGGGCGATATTATCCCCTGCGACGGCGAAGTGGTGGAAGGTGGCGCGTCGGTGGATGAGAGCGCCATTACTGGCGAATCGGCGCCGGTGATCCGCGAATCGGGCGGCGATTTTGCTTCGGTAACCGGGGGTACGCGCATTCTCTCCGACTGGCTGGTGATCCAGTGCAGCGTCAATCCGGGCGAAACCTTTCTTGACCGCATGATCGCCATGGTAGAAGGCGCGAAACGGCGCAAAACGCCCAATGAGATCGCGCTGACCATTCTGCTGATCTCGCTGACCATCGTCTTTCTGCTGGCGACCGCCACGCTCTGGCCGTTTTCCGCTTGGGGGGGCCACGCGGTCAGCCTGACGGTGCTGGTGGCGCTGCTGGTTTGTCTGATCCCTACCACCATCGGCGGGCTGCTGTCGGCGATCGGCGTGGCGGGGATGAGCCGCATGCTGGGCGCCAACGTCATCGCTACCAGCGGCCGCGCGGTAGAGGCGGCGGGCGATGTGGATGTACTGCTGCTGGATAAAACCGGCACCATCACCCTCGGCAACCGGCAGGCGACCCACTTTATGCCCGCGCCGGGCGTCAATGAGCAGCAGCTGGCAGATGCAGCGCAGCTCGCCTCGCTGGCGGATGAAACCCCGGAAGGGCGCAGTATCGTGGTGCTGGCGAAGCAGAAGTTCAACCTGCGCGAGCGCGATCTGCAGAGCATGGACGCCACTTTTATTCCTTTCTCGGCGCAGACGCGCATGAGCGGCGTCAATGTGCAGCAGCGCAGCATTCGCAAAGGGGCGGTGGACGCGGTGCGCAAGCATATCGCCGCTAATCACGGCGTTTTCCCCGCCGAGGTGGATGCGCTGGTGGAAGAGGTGGCGCGCACCGGCGGCACGCCGCTGGTGGTGGCGGAAAACGAGCGCGTGCTGGGCGTGGTGGCGCTGAAAGATATCGTTAAGGGCGGCATCCGCGAGCGCTTCGCCGAGCTGCGCAAAATGGGCATCAAAACCGTGATGATCACCGGCGATAACCCGCTGACCGCCGCGGCGATCGCCGCCGAAGCGGGCGTCGATGATTTTCTGTCGGAAGCGACGCCGGAAGCCAAGCTGGCGCTGATCCGTCAGTATCAGGCGGAAGGGCGGCTGGTGGCGATGACCGGTGACGGCACCAACGACGCCCCGGCGCTGGCCCAGGCGGATGTGGCGGTGGCGATGAACTCCGGCACCCAAGCGGCGAAAGAGGCGGGCAACATGGTCGATCTCGACTCTAACCCGACCAAGCTATTGGAAGTGGTGCATATCGGCAAACAGATGCTGATGACGCGCGGCTCGCTGACCACCTTTAGTATCGCCAATGACGTGGCGAAATATTTCGCCATTATTCCGGCCGCCTTCGCCGCCACCTATCCGCAGCTCAACCTGCTGAACGTGATGCATCTTCATTCGCCCAACTCGGCGATCCTGTCGGCGGTGATCTTTAACGCGCTGGTGATTGTGTTTCTGATCCCGCTGGCGCTGAAAGGCGTCAGCTATCGGCCACTGAGCGCGGCGGCGCTGCTGCGTCGCAACCTGTGGATTTATGGCGTCGGCGGCCTGCTGGTGCCCTTTGCCGGCATTAAGCTGATCGATATTGCGCTCACCCTGTTGGGCTGGGCCTGAGGAAAAGATTATGTACGCGTTACGTCCCGCTATTACCCTGTTGATTTTACTGACGCTGCTGACCGGCGGCCTTTACCCGTTGCTTACCACCCAGCTGGCGCAGTGGCTGTTTCCGGTGCAGGCCAACGGTTCGCTGCTGCAGGAGGGCGCCGCCGCGCGCGGCTCGGCGCTCATCGGCCAGGCTTTCAGCCGCCATGACTACTTCTGGGGCCGTCCGTCGGCGACCGGGGAGTCGCCGTATAACGGCGCCGCCTCGTCAGGCAGCAACCTGGCCGCCAGCAACCCGGCGCTGGACCAGGCGGTAAGCGAGCGCATTGCGCAGCTGCGCGCCGCCAACCCGCAGGCGAGCCGGACGGTGCCGGTCGATCTGGTTACTGCCTCCGGCAGCGGGCTGGATCCGCATATCTCGCCGGCGGCGGCGCAGTGGCAGGCGCCGCGCGTGGCGGCGGCGCGGCACCTCTCGCTGGAGACCGTGCAGCAGCTGATTGAGGAAAATAGCGATCGTCCGCTGCTGAAATTTCTTGGCGAGCCGGGGGTGAATGTGGTGAAACTGAATATGGCGCTGGATGCGCTGTCGTCAGGGCGCTGAATCGCCGCCCGACCCGGCCAGGAAAACGGCCTTCACTTTTTCAGGGACCGCAATGAACGACGAGATCGTCCGCCCCAACCCGGATGCGCTGCTGCAGCACGGCAGCCATCGCGGCAAACTTAAAATCTACTTCGGCGCCTGCGCGGGCGTGGGGAAAACGTACGCCATGCTGCAGGAGGCGCGCCGGCTGCGCGCCCAGGGGCTGGACGTGCTGGTGGGCATCGTGGAGACCCACGGCCGCGAGGAGACCGCACGGCTGCTGGCGGGGCTAAGCGTACTGCCGCGCCGCGCCACCGGGCGCTCGCGTTACGAGGAGTTCGATCTCGACGCCGCGCTGGCGCGCCGTCCGGCAGTGATCCTGATGGATGAGCTGGCGCACAGCAACGTGCCCGGCTCACGCCACCCCAAGCGCTGGCAGGATATCGACGAGCTGCTGGAAGCGGGCATCGATGTGATGACCACCGTCAACGTGCAGCATCTGGAAAGCCTGAATGACGTGGTGGGCGGGATTACCGGCATTCAGGTGCGCGAGACGGTGCCCGATCCCTTTTTTGACCGCGCGGACGAAGTGGTGCTGGTCGATTTGCCGCCGGACGATCTGCGCCAGCGGCTAAAAGAGGGCAAGGTTTACGTCGGCGACCGGGCGGAGCGGGCGATTGAGAATTTTTTCCGTAAGGGCAACCTCTTCGCGCTGCGCGAGCTGGCGCTGCGGCGCACCGCCGACCGGGTGGATGATCAGATGCGCGCCTGGCGCGACGTGCAGGGGCGGGAAAAGGTCTGGCACACGCGCGACGCGATCCTGCTCTGCATCGGCGACAATACCGGCAGCGAAAAGCTGGTACGCACTGCCGCCCGCCTCGCATCGCGGCTGGGCAGCGTCTGGCATGCGGTCTACGTCGAGACGCCGCGCCTGCACCGGCTGTCGGAGGCGCGGCGGCGCAATATTCTGCGCACGCTGCGGCTGGCGCAGGAGCTGGGCGCGGAAACCGCCACCCTGGCAGATGCCGACGAAGCGCAGGCGGTGCTGCGCTACGCGCGCGAACATAATCTTGGCAAAATCGTTATCGGCCGTCGTCCGACACGGCGCTGGCGGCGCGACAGTTTCGCCGATCGTCTCGGACAGCTGGGGCCGGATCTCGATCTGCTGGTGGTGGCGCTGGAGGAGGCGACGCGCGACGCGCCGGGCCAGCTCAGCGACACGCGCACCTTCGGTGAGAAGTGGGCGACGCAGCTGCGCGGTACGGCGGCGGCGCTGCTGCTCTGCGCGCTGATCACTTTCGGTGGCCAGTACTGGCTGCCCGATTTCGATCCCGCCAACGGGGTAATGATTTACCTGCTTGGGGTGGTGGTGATCGCCCTGCGCTATGGCCGCTGGCCGTCGGTGGCGGCAACGGTGATGAATATCCTCGCCTTCGACCTGTTTTTCGTCGCGCCGACCGGCACGGTAGCGGTTTCCGATCTGCAATATCTGGTGACCTTCGGGGTGATGCTGGCGGTGGGGTGATCGTCGGCAACCTCACGGCAGGAGTGCGCTATCAGGCGCGGGTGGCGCGCTATCGCGAACAGCGGGCGCGCTATCTCTATGAGCTGGCACGCTCGCTCAGCAGCGCGCTGCGCCATGAAGATATCGCCGCCGCCGGCCAGCGCAGCCTTTCCGCCACTCTGCAGGCGCGCAGCGCGCTGCTGCTGCCGGACGAGCAGGGTGAGCTGGTCGTGATCGGCGACAGCAGCCTGACGCTGCCGCCCGATCGCGCCATTGCCCGCTGGAGCTTTAGCAAGGGGCAGCCCGCCGGCGCCGGTACCGACACGCTGCCGGCGATGCCCTGGCAGATGCTGGCGCTGAAAACCCATGAGAAGAGCTGGGGCCTGCTGGTGGTGGAGCCGGATAATCTGCGCCAGCTGATGATCCCGGAGCAGCAGCGGCTGCTGGAGACTTATTGCGTGCTGCTGGCGAACGCGCTGGAACGCATCGCACTGGCGCGCAGCGAAGCGGCTTCCCGCCTGGCGGCGGAGCGCGAGCAGCTGCGCAACGCGCTGCTGTCGGCCCTGTCGCACGATCTGCGCACGCCGCTGACGGTGCTGTTCGGCCAGGCGGAGATGCTGATGCTCGATCTTTCGGCGGATAATTCAAAATTTACGCCGCAGGCGAGCCAGATCCGCGAGCAGACGCTCAGCACCATTCGGCTGGTGAGCAATATGCTTGATATGGCGCGCATCCAGTCGGGCGGACTGAACCTGCATCAGGAGTGGCTGCTGCTGGAGGAGCTTGTCGGCAGCGCCCTGACGCAGCTGGCAGCGATTCTGCCGGGCGACAGCGTGCAGCTGGCGCTGCCGGACCGGCTGATCTGGCTGCACGGCGACAGCACGCTGCTGGAGCGGGTGTTTATCAATCTGCTGGAGAACAGCGTGAAATATGCTGGCGCACAGACGCCGCGCGGCATCCGCGCCAGGGAGCAGGCGGGGCGGCTGGAAATTGAAATCTGGGACAGTGGGCCGGGCATTCCTGCCGGCCAGGAAGAGAAGATTTTCGATAAGTTTACCCGCGGCGATAAAGAATCCGCCGTACCGGGCGTCGGGTTGGGACTGGCGATCTGTAAGGCGATTATCGAGACGCACGGCGGCCAGATTAGCGCACGCACACGTCCGGAAGGTGGCGTCAGCTTTCTGATTTCGCTGCCGCAGGCGACGCCGCCCGCGCTGCCGGAGGGCGAACATGAGGAACTGAAATAACTTCACAAAGCTTCGGTTATACTGTGCCTCTCTGTTGACTAACTCACTGGACTTTATGGAACGCTTCACCGAAAACCTGATGTATGCATCGCGCTGGCTGCTGGCTCCGGTTTACATCGGTCTGTCGCTGGGTCTGCTGGCGCTGACCATTAAGTTTTTTCAGGAAATCCTGCATCTGCTGCCCAATATTCTCGATATTGCGGAAAACGATCTGATTCTGCTGCTGCTGTCGCTGGTGGACATGACGCTGGTAGGCGGCCTGCTGGTGATGGTGATGCTCTCCGGCTATGAAAACTTCGTTTCCCGGCTCGATATCGATGAGCATAAAGAGAAGCTGAGCTGGCTGGGTAAAATGGATTCAGGCTCGCTGAAGAACAAAGTGGCGGCCTCGATTGTGGCGATCTCCTCGATTCACCTGCTGCGGGTGTTTATGGAGGCGCGCAATGTCGATAACGATAAGCTGATGTGGTATGTGATTATTCACCTCACCTTCGTACTGTCGGCGTTCGTGATGGGCTATCTGGACGCGATGTCGCGCCAGGGCAAAAAAGATCACTGAGCCGCCGTCTGATACGCCGCATCGTTGCGAAAAGCCATGCCTCCGGGCATGGCTTTTTTGTTTTCTTGCCGGTCATTTTGAATTAAGGATTTGTAGCTCTTCGCTTCACGCCGCAGGTAGCGATGGTTTTTTGTTTATCGCGCAGGCGATGAGGCGCACAAAAAATGAACGCAAGAAATGTTTTCACACCGAATATTGATATCCTGATCCGCACTCACGGATTAGAGAGATATTCAGATGCCTGATTATACCTTGCAGGATTGCAATGTTACGGTGCCCGACGCTTTTCGCGACCGCACGATGAACCTTTTTACCCTCAGCCATACTGGCGCAAATGAATTTACCTTCGTGATATCACGGGCGGCAGCAAGCGCTGATGATACGCTGGAATCCGTATCATCCAGGCTTGCAGAAGAGCTGGATAACACGCTGGAAAAGGTCTCCCTTTTTCATGCCCGTTTGATAGATCTCGCTGGTAAGCAGGCACTGGAACTCTTTTACCGCTTCAGTTCAGGTCAAAGCGCTATTTTCCAGAAACAGCGGGTGGTGTTAATACATGATGGTAATACAGGGAAAAAGCTTCTCTGCTTTATTGGCACTTGTCCTAATGCCTTTGATGATTATTACAGCCGAATTTATGACAGCATAACGGACAGCGTTACTTTCTCAGGGGGATCCTCTCCGGAAACAGAAATTGAAAGACAAATTCCTGCTGACAGTCAGGAAATATTCTTCACGTTTGACCGCGACAGCCGTGAATTCTTTGTCTTTAAAGGTATATCTGAGCTGTATGCCAGCATTAATCTGACCCGTGCCAGGAACGGCGATTATCTGTTTTTTGACAGCAACGGCGCATCGCTGATGCTTGCGCCAGTTCTGCGCGGCGGCAGTGCTGGTCGCTATGCTTTATGGGAAATAGCAGGTAGTAAAAAAAGCGCGATCATATCCAGCTTACTGTTAGCCCAAAGCATTCGCGGTATCAGCGGTATAGAAACCCTATCGGCCCTGGAAGATTACATCAGCCAGCGGATGAATAGGGAATGAGTCGCTGCGCAGATCCCTTTTCTGCAGCGCGCGTCGACGACGGTATTGAACATACTGCCTCGAAAGGGTGGCTGGTTGTTGGGTTGATAGGCGGCGCTATTGCCGGAGCGGCCTTTACCCTGGCAACGGGCGGGGCTGGATCTGTAGTTGTCGCTGCCACTATTGCTGCAGCTGCTGGCGGCGGCGGACTGGGCGAGGTTCTCGGCAGTATGTCATGGGCGCCACCCCATCAAGCTGGCAGGCTAACAGCCGGGTCTCCTGATGTTTTTATCAATGGTAAACCAGCCATTATTGCCCATCTATCTACAGGTGAATGCGATGAGCATGGCCCCGGTTTACAACGGGTAGCAGAAGGATCAGCCCGGGTTTATATCAACGGGTTTCCGGCTGCACGCATTGGCGATCTGCTTATCTGTAGCGCCGCGATTAGCGGAGGCTCACCAAATGTGCGGATTGGCGGAGAAACAGTACAGACAGATCCGATTTCCCCGGCGATTCCTGAGTGGATTGATAATGTACTTTTGGGTGTCGGGTTAGCGGCAACGGCAGTACTGGCAGGTTCAGCTGTCGCGCTTCTGGGCCTGGCCGGAGGGATGGCGGGCGGCTATACCGGTGTACTCGTCGGTGGCAGATTATACGGCGACGGGAGTGACGGACAAAAATGGTCCGCTCTGGGAGCCTCATTCGCAGGAGGCATCACCGGGGTTAAAGGGGGGACTGCATTTAAAGCCTGGCGAAATATCACTAAGAGCCTAATAAATATAAAGGAAATAGAGCCAAAACTGGCTACCGAGCCGGATACGGCCTTTTTTTGGTCAGGACGAACAGATGGCATTGGCGGTGCCGACGTGGCTGAATCAATAGCTAAATCTCGAAATGGTGTAACTCTGGAATCCATAATAAAGGATAAGCATATCGATATACCGGAATGGGATTTCGATAATCCTCAAAGCATTAAGGCATGGGAAGATGTTTCGGCTTCTTATGCTAAACAGGTTTCTGGTGAAATAGGCGCAGTAGTTGGGCAATCATTACGTGAAGGCAACCTCTGGGAAAACGTTGAATTACCTCGATTAATAGGAAATGAAAACGTGACTAAAATTACAATAATCGATCCGGCAACGCACGCTGAAAAAATCATCTATCAACGGAGATATTGAAATGAAAATCACTGGAACCAACTCCTATGTCATGTTTGACATTGATGGGAAGAAAATTAAAGCGCAGGGTGAAAGGGTTGTGGGTGGGTTCATTGCAGAACAAAACACGATGAAAAAATTTGAGCCGCCCTATGAAAATGAACCGGTTACTGATGCCATCAGGCAAAAATATATTCAAGAAGCGGTTAGAAAAACCCAGGGTTCACATATGGTTATTACATTTTTCTGAATACAGGAAGTGGGCAGGCGTACCTGCTCCCATCGTAAGGTCCTGAGCCTTAATATCGACCGTATATACCGACTACCCGAAGAGACCCTGAGACAGGGCAAAGACCTGTCAATCTTGCTCCCGGCAGGATGTTCTCTGGCACAGTTTTTTCAGCGGCGGTTCTTGTTTATAAGCCTGCTGATGGCATCCTCCTGCTCGTGCGGTTTTCGCGTAGTCCGATCGTAGCTGCTCTGTGTGTTTAGCTCTGTTTCCTCAGCTCTATCCTCCGCCGACACTCTTATATCCATCTCACACGTTTTGCTTCGAATACCCTTAGCCACTCGGCCTGCTCTTATTTCCTGGTCATCCGCCACGCATTTCGCCGCAGGCGCTGTGGATATATGCCAGGCTTAATCCATTCAGTTAGAAATAATCACGGGAGTAATATGGATTTCCTTGGCTGGACCGCCACCAGTGGCGGCTTATTACTGGTTATGTCTCTGGCGTCGGGGTGGATACATCGCGGGCCGGTGACCTCTTTTGGTCTGTTTTTGCTGATCGGCATCCTGTTCGGCCCCTGGGCGCTCGATCTGATCAGGCTTGATGTGCTGACCCACCCCGATCTGGCGGCGCACATTACCGAAATCACCATCGCCGCCTCGCTGTTTATTACCGGGCTGAAGCTGCGCCTGCCGCTGAAGGCCGGCAGCTGGCGCATCGGCGGCCTGCTGGCGTTCCCGGCTATGCTGCTGACGGTACTGGGCATGATGGCGGTAGTGCATTGGATCACCGGTTTTTCCTGGCCGCTGTCGCTGGCGTTCGCGGCCATTGTCGCGCCGACCGATCCGGTGCTGGCGAGCCTGATCTCGGTTAACCATGCGGGCGACGACGACGCGATGCGCGTGGCGCTCTCCAGCGAGGCGGGAATGAACGACGGCTCGGCGCTGCCGCTGCTGCTGCTGGCGCTACTGCTGCTGCAGGGGCAGGAACCCGCCTCCGCCGGGCTGTTCGGCCACTGGCTGCTGAAAGATGTGCTGTGGGCAATCGGCATGGGATCGCTGATCGGCTACAGTTTTGGCCGCCTGATCGGCATTATGGCCACCCGGCTGCGCAGCGTGCATAACGATACGGCACCGAACGATTTTCTTGCGCTGGCGCTGATCGCCATCAGCTATGCGGCCGCGCAAACCATTGACGCTTCTGGGTTCCTTGCCGCCTTCGCCGCCGGCATTGGGCTGCGCCACGCTGAAGTCTACGTGGTGAAAACCTTCCCGCCGGAGCAGCTGCCGGAAGACAGCCGTATGGCGCCGGCGGAGCTGCTGGTTAACCCTAACCAGCGTCATCTGCAGGAAGAGTATGGCCCGGCGCATTCGGTCGGGCTGGTGGTCGGCGATGCGCTCTCATTCGGTGATACCGTGGAGCGCCTGCTGGCGGCGCTGATGGTTGTGGCGCTGGGCGTCACCCTGGCGCTGCACTGGAACCCTATTGGCCTGCTGCTGGCCGCGATCCTGTTTTTAGTGATCCGCCCGCTGGCGGTGTGGATCTCGACCATCGGCACCGGTACCCCGCTGCGGCGGCGCTGGCTGATCGGCTGGCTCGGTATTCGCGGCATCGGCAGTATCAACTATATCGCCTACGCCTGGGTACATGGCATGTCCGGGCCGCAAGCGGAGGCGATGGCTGATATGGCGCTAACGCTGGTGGCCGCCAGCGTGGTGATCCACGGCATTACCGTGACGCCGCTGCTAAGACGCCGACACGCCTGGCAGGTGGCACGCAGCAAAGCGGAAGAGGCACAGCGCCAGGAAGAGGAAGAGCAGGAAAACGCGCAGCAACGTTAATGCGTTGGGCGGCGGCGAGCGGGCTGCGCCGTCCGCCCGACGTCGTTTTTGTTCTCCCGCTCTGCATCCGTCCGACGATCACGCTTTTTTTCCTTTCTGCTAAACCTAAATAAGGCTGACGGCGATCACGTTTTTCGCGTTACTATGGTGCAGCGACGCTGTTCAGCGTCGGTCCCGATTGGCAGACCCCGACCCGATTATCGATCCGTTATTCCATAGCGGTCGGGTGGCCCTTTGCCTTATCGCTTTTCATGGTTTGTTTTTAACGTTTGAGAATGACGGGCATGAAGCATGATTAGTCGTCGGCGTTTTCTTCTGGGGGCCGGCGCCAGCTTATTTTCCATTAAGACCGGCAACCTGTTCGCACGCCAGAACGTGATCCCGCTCTGGCCGGAAACGCCGCCCGGCGGCGGCGGGCCGTCCGGGGCGCTGCATATCAATAAGTCCGGTTCCTGGTCCAATATCGTCTGCCCGTCTATCCAGCGTTTTCAGCCGGAGAAACCCAACGGCGAAGCGGTGCTGATCGCCGCGGGCGGCGGCTACTGCTGGATCGGTATGGGACGCGAAGCCTGGCCGGTGGCGCGCTGGCTGAACGGTTTCGGCTATACCACCTATGTGCTGAGCTATCGTCTGCCCGGCGAGAAATGGCATGCGGGGCCGCTGGCGGCGCTGCAGGATGCGCAGCGGGCAATCCGCATGGTGCGGGCGATGGAAGATCGCGTGCATGTGCTGGGCTTTTCCGCCGGCGCGCATCTGCTGGGCATGGCGGCCGCGCGGCCCGGCTACGCCAGCTATGCGCCGCAGGATGAGCTGGACGCCGTCGCGCCCTCGGTCGACAGCGTAGGGCTGATCTATCCGGTGATTACCCTGCAGGCGCCTTATAACCACACGGTCACCCACCGGATGCTGGCGGGCCGTCAGGCGACGCCGCAGCAGGAAGCGGCATGGTCGATTGAGAACTACGTGACGCCCGCCTATCCGCCGACCTTTCTGGCGCAGGCGGAGGACGATCGCATCTCGCCGCCGCAGAACACGCTGATAATGCGCGAGGCGTGTCGCCGCAAGGGCGTGCCGGTGGAGCTGGTGCAGATCAGCCGCGGCGGCCACGGTTTTGGCCTGGGACAGGCGGGCACGCCCGCCGCCATCTGGGATCAGGCCTATGCGCTCTGGCTGCAGTCGCGCCGTCGTCGGCGCGTGCCGATGCGCACCGAGGCGATTTAAGCAGGGGAGAAGCGGACAGCGGCGCGGCCAGGTGCGGCCGCAGCGCGCCAGGCAGGTGGGGCCAGCCTGCCACCGTTGCGATAACAGCTGGCCCACTCGGTGACGGCGCATTCAGACCGGAACGGCCCACACGCCGCAATGCATTACTGACGGGTGAAGTCGATCACCATGCGGCCGCGAATTTTACCGTTTTCCATCTCATGGAAGATCTCGTTAATCTCTTCAATGGCGCGACGCTGTACGCGCGGCACCACCTTGCCCTCGGCCGCGAACTGGAACGCCTCGGTTAAATCTTCGCGGGTGCCGACCAGCGAGCCGACCACTTCAATGCCATCCAGCACCAGACGCGGAATGTTCAGGCTCATCGACTCCGGCGGCAGGCCGACGGCGACAACGCGGCCGCCGGCGCGCATGGCGTCGATGGCGGAATTAAACGCGGCTTTGGCCACCGCGGTGACCACCGCCGCATGAACGCCGCCGACCCGCTCCTGAATGATTTTCGCCGCGTCCTCATTACGCGAGTTAATCACCATATCCGCACCCATTTCGCTGGCAAAGGCGAGCTGATCGTCGTTGATATCCACGGCGATAACCTTGGCGTTAAAGACATTTTTCGCATACTGCAGCGCCAGGTTGCCGAGGCCGCCCAGCCCGTAAATGGCGATCCACTTGCCGGGGCGAATGCCGGAAACCTTCACCGCTTTATAGGTGGTGACGCCCGCGCAGGTCACGCTGCTCGCCGCTGCCGGGTCGAGGCCTTCCGGCACTTTCACCGCATAGTCGGCGACCACGATGCACTCCTCCGCCATGCCGCCATCGACGCTGTAGCCGGCGTTTTTGGCGTTGCGGCACAGCGTTTCGTTGCCGCTGTTGCAATATTCGCAGTGACCGCATCCTTCATAAAACCAGGCGACGCTGGCGCGATCGCCCGGCTTCAGCGAGGTGACGCCCGGCCCGATCTCCTCCACTACGCCAATCCCTTCATGGCCGAGAATAATCCCGGTGGTGTCGCCGAAATCGCCGTTCTTAACGTGCAGGTCGGTATGACAGACGCCGCAGCACTCCATTTTCAGGCGCGCTTCGCCATACTTCAGCGCGCGCAGCGTTTTTTCCACAACTTCAACGCGATGATCCTTGGTGACAACAGCTGCTTTCATATCAGGTCTCTCCATTGGTGAGATAAGGACATATCCTTCGTGCGTGTACGGGCTAAGCGGAGGCGCGCGGCCGAACGGCGCGTTTCGCCACTCCCTTATGCTAATCATTAAGAGTTATGCGTAACGCGGCGATTGTCCAGATTGTGACAACGATCACCTGTGTACTACGCTTAACAGATGCCTGCCAGCGCAGCGCGGGAAGCCGTTCCGGCCGCGCCTGCCGTTTACGCTTTTGCGCGCCGCCGTTCAGAGAAAGGAAAACATCGCTTGTGAAAAACATGACCTACCGCTCTCCCGCCCGCGAAAAAGGCTATGCCGGGCTGGGCGACTACGCCGCGATCGGTGAAGGCCGTTCTGTCGCGCTGATCGCGCCCGACGGCGCCATCGACTGGTGGTGCGCGCCGAATCTTGATTCGCCGCCGCTGTTCGATCGCATTCTCGACGCCGGCAGCGGCGGCTATTTCCAGCTGGCGCCAACCGCGCCGTGGCGGATGCAGCGCTACTATCGTGAAAACAGCAACGTGCTGGAGACGCGCTATCAAACCGAAAGCGGCGAGGTGCTGGTAACGGAATCGCTGAACAGCACGCTGGCGGGGCGGCTACCCTGGAACGAACTGGCGCGCCGCGTGGAGGGCATCAGCGGCGAAGTAGAGATGCAGGTGATTTTTCAGCCCGGCACGCGCGCGGAAACCTGCTCGCCCTGGCATAACGAAGTGAACGGCCATCCGTTGTGGCACGTCGGCGAACTGATGGCGATGCTGCGTCTGACCGACGATGTGCGCATCGATACGTGCGACGATGTGCAGTTGACCGCCACCTTTACCACGTCGCCGACATCGCGCTCGCTGGTGGCGCTGGTGACCACCGAGCGCGAACCGCTGGCAATCCCGGCGCCGGAAAAGATCGATGAGCGCATCGAAACCAGCCACACCGCCTGGCGCGACTGGGCCGACGGGCTACAAGATCATGGCCGCTACGACAGCCACGTCAGGCGTTCGGCGCTGGCGCTGAAATTTCTCTGGTATTCGCCGACCGGCGCGCTGGCGGCGGCGGCCACTTCCTCGCTGCCGGAAAAGCTCGGTAACGATAAAAATTACGATTACCGCTACGCCTGGATCCGCGACGCCTGCCTGATTATCAAAGCGTTTGTTTATCTGGGATCGCTGGAAGATTGCAAAGCGGCTTTCTCCTGGCTGTCGAACACCATTCGCCGCCACGACGGCGGTCTGCGCGCCTGCTACACGCTGGAGGGCGGGCAGGTGCCGGAAGAGTGGTATCCGCCGCTGGAAGGGTATCAGGGCACGCAGCCGGTGCGGGTCGGCAACAACGCCCGCGACCAGGTGCAGCTCAGCATGTATGGCGATATGCTGGCGACCGCCCGACTGTTTATCCGCGCGGGCCACGTGTTGGATCTCTCCACTTCGCGCCTGCTCGGCAAGCTGGCGAACCACTGCGCCGACAGCTGGCGGCAGAAAGATTCCGGTATCTGGGAACTGCCTGAAGAGCAGCACTATACCCACTCGAAAATGGCCTGCTGGCTGGCGCTTGACCAGGCAGTCAGGCTGGCGCAGGACAGCCATATCGAACCGACCTGGGTAGGGCGCTGGGAGCGCGAGCGCGACCGCATCCGCGACTGGATCGAGACGCACTGCTGGTCGGAACAGCGCCAGGCCTATACGTTTTACGCCGGCAGCGAACGGCTGGACGCGGCGGTGGCGCTGACGCACTACTACGGCAGCAAAGTGAACCCGCAGCGGATGCTGTCGACGCTGGCGCAAGTTCGCGAGGAGCTGGGGGGCGGCGGCGTGATGCTTTATCGCTATTCCGACGTGGAAAAAGAGGAGGCCACCTTTGTTGCCTGCTCTTTCTGGATGGTGGAGGCGCTGGCGGAACTGGGCGAGCGCGACGCGGCGCAAAGCGCGATGGATGAGATCCTTGAGCAGCTTTGTCAGCGCGGCAACGTGGAGATCTTCAATGAGATGTTCGACACCGGCACCCGGAGCTGGCTGGGCAATATGCCGCAGGGGCTGAGCCACCTGTCGCTGGTCTGTGCCGCCAACGCGCTGAAGAATGCGAATCCGGGGCACCGCGTGTGACTGCCGGTCGCTTGCGCGGCCGCCAGGGCGCAACCGCTTAGCATCTAAGGGCAGCGATAGCTGTAAAAACAGCCCCGGCGCCCATGGTGCGCGCCGCTTAATAGACAAGGCCAGCGATAGCTGTAAAAACGGCGGGCAGGCACAGTGATAGCTGGAAAACGGCCTTTGCGCGCCGTGCAGCTTCAGTTATAGATCAGCTCAAAAGTCGCCATGCTGTTGGCCTCGCCTGCGATGACGCTCTCCGCCGTCTGCACATACTGCGCCGTGAAGTTGATGTTCTCTACCCGACCTGCGTCGTCCGCCGTTATCGTTTTCAGCAGCGGCAGGTTGTTGCTGGCATCGTTAATCTTCAGCAGGGTGTCGGAAGTCGCCGCCGACCCGCGGTTATCGCCGTAGCGCAGCTGGATGCCGACGCCACGGGCGGCGCTGCTCCCCTGGGTTAAGGCTAAGGTATCGGGCATCGCGGCATCAGCGACGCCGGAAAAAGCGATACGGAGGGTGGCCGGTCCCGTACACTGCACCGGCACGAAGAAGGGTTGCTGATCGCCCGCAGGCTGGCCTGTGCCGTGGAACGCCGTGCGCTTCACGCTGCCCATGTTAACCTTGATCCTCGGGGTCGTGACCTGACAGCTGCTTCTTTGGCCCACCTCGATATTCATCGCCCCCAGGCTGAGCATCGCCTTTTCAGGCGTCCCGGCGTCGGGCCGCTGTTCAATATAGAGGCTGCCGATATCAGGCTGCGCATTCATCGCGGCATGATTGCCATCAACCAGGCTCACCTCGGCGGTTTTGTAGAAAATCACGTAGATCTTTATCGCCGGCCGCTCTTCGCTCAGCAGCGTGGGCATCTGCTTGCTGTCGCACACCGTCACCGATTCGCTGCCCGCCGGGGCGTCGGCGCCGTCGATATAGCGAATAGCGCCGCTGCCGCACTGCAGGCCGAGCGAATAGCCGATCCCGGTAACGCTGCTGGCGAACACGTGACGGCCGTTGATAATCGTTTCAGACGCCCCGCTCTGCTGATAGACCACGCGCTTCCACGTTGCCGCGGGCGGCTGGCGATCGCAGGTAAAGTGGAACGCATCGCCGTTATTCGGCATCGGGTCGGTCATCTGCATACCCTGCGGCAGGGTCGGCGAGTAGGTGATATTGGGCAGGTTTATTATTATCTGCCCAATGGTTGGGCGGCACGTTTCCGCCCAGCCGGAATGGGTCCAGAAGCCCGCCGTCAGCGTCAGCAAAAAGCAGAGCGCGCGCCGTAATTTATCCATGAAAACCTCTTATAAGCACAGGCCGCTGAGCGTTTTTACCGCCGCCTGCTGCTGAGTGATGGGAAGCCGGAAATGCATAACGCACTTCCGCGTGACGCCGCCGGCCTGCCAGCGCGCTTCGATGACGCCCTGGTCAGGCATACCGCTGAGATAGACCTGCCCGCCATCGGCGACCATGCCGCTGGGGGGCGCCTCCTCTTCGCCTGCGCTGATAAGCCGCGCGCTGGCGCCAAACGGCAGCGGGCCATCTCTCTCTTTCAGGGTAAACAGCACCCGGTTGCCGATATGGGTGCGGTAATTCGCCTGCACGATGGCGCCGCCGCCGGGGATAAGCGTCTGCGCTTCCAGCTCGACATCGGTATCGTCGCGCAGGGTTTCGGTATCGAGGGCAAGGTAATTTTTGCGATAAGGGGTCAGCGTCGGTACCACCGCGTAGCCGCGCCAGTCCGTGTGGACATTGCTGCCGTTCTGAATCGCCACCTGCGCCGCGCCGGGCGCGCGGACGATGGCGAAGGTGTCGTTGGTAGGCTGGCCGAGCGTAACGCCGTGCGCATGCGCCACCACCGAGCCTGAGGCTCCCCAGGTTATCTGACGGCTCCGGCTATCGTGGCGGTAGCCGAGCTGTGCGGCGCCGTATCCGCCACGGTAATCGAGCGATACGCCGCCGTTGCGGCCCTGTCCCTGGTTATCGTAGCCCTGCTGCACGCTGTAATAGAGGTTGCGCTTATCCGGCAGCGCGCCGTAGAGCGAGACCTGCTGCGAGCTATAGCCATGGCTGGCGGACAGGGTGTTATAGCTGAGGGTGTGATCCGGCAGCCAGCGGTTCAGCGGCAGTGACATATTGAAGGCGATCGAGCGATCCTGTCGGTGGCGATCCGACGAACCGGTCAGGTAGTAGCCCACGCCCCAGGCGATGCCGCGCCAGCCGCTGTAGAAGCCGAGATGCACCGTCTCGTCGTGCCCTTTGGCGCGCCAGTACTGCTGGGCGTAAAACGAGGCGGAGAGGCTGCCGATACTGCCGAGCGACTGGCTGATGGCGATCTCCTTGCGGCTGCGCCGGTTATTTACCCGCTCGCTCCCGTCTGCCAGCCGGTTTGCTTCGCTGAATTCATAGTAGCCGCTGGAGGAGTAGCGATAGCTGGCGAGGCTCAGGGCGGTGCCGGTCAAATCCACCTCTTTCTGATACTGCACGCGCAGCGAATGGCCGGTATAGCGGCGGCGCGGCGGCGCATCGGTGACCGCCAGCGTGCCGTCGACGCCCAGCGATCCCAGCTCGCCGAAGCCGTGCCCGACGCCGAGCGCGTAAGCGCGGTAGTTTTCCGCCAGCTGCGCGCCGCCGGAGAGGGTAAAAGCCCGGGGCAGGCCATAAGAGAGCGTCGCCTGCATAAACGGCGGCGTGCGCGTCTGCCCGACGCCGGAACGGTAGCGGCCGGCGCTGACGCTAAATTTAAGGCGTCCCTCGCGCAGCATAAAGGGAACGGCGGAGTAGGGCTGGGTAAAGGTCTGCACGGCGCCGCTGCTCTCGGTGACCCTGACCTCCAGATCGCCGCTCTGCGCGGTGGGATTGAGATCCTTTATCGCGAAGGCGCCCGGCGGAACGTAGGTTTCATAGATGACGTAGCCGTGCTGCGATACGGTCACTTTGGCGTTGCTGTGCGCCATGCCGCGGATCACCGGCGCGAAGCCGCGCATGCTGTCCGGCAGCATCTCATCCTGCGAGGCGAGCTGCAGGCCGCGGAACTGCACGCTGGCGAACATCTCGCCGGAGGTGTAAACGTCGCCGATGCGCAGCTGACTTTTCAGCGCTTTGATATCGCGCTGCAGCCAGCTGCTTTGCGACCGCCAGCGGCGGGTTTGGTCGAGGGTCAGCGAGGCGATATTGCGCAGCCGCCAGGCGCCGAGGTTCACGCCGCTGCGCAGGTTGAGGTAATTGGCGGTGATCTCGCTTTGCGCCTGGCGGGTTTGCGAACCGGTCAGGCTGTAGTTCACAAACGCAGCGGATACGCCGTCGTCCCAGCGTGCCGGATCGACATAGTCGCGGGCGCGATTATTCATCGCCGCCTGCGGAATGCTCAGGTAGAGCCGCTGTCCGGTAAAATCGAACTGGCTGCCGGCATCGGGAATATAGCGGCTAAGCCGGGTGAGGGTATCGTCGTCGCGCAGCTTGCTCAGCGCGGAAAAGGCGCTGACGTTAACCCCCCAGGCTTTCAGCTGCGCCACGTTCAGCACCGGCTTCAGCCTGCCGTTATCCCCGACGAAAGTGAGCTTGTGCTGGCCCATATCCTGGTGGTTCAACAGCACCGTCACCCGATAGTCGCCCGGCTGCTGGCCGCCGGCGTTGGCAAAATAGTGCAGGTCGGCGGTTTTCTGCCGCGGATCGGCAAACTCCAGCGCCGCCGGATCGAAATAGTCTTCGCCGCGTGCCGGGCGACAGTGGCACAGCAGCAAAAGCGCCGTGGGAACGGCGGCCAGCAGCGCGGCGCTGCCCGCCGGGGCTGGCGGCAGCAGACGAGGGCGCGGTGTTGCGGATAAAGGTATCTTTGCCATGCGATTGCCGGAAAGGTAGAGATTACTGCTGCGCGTAGTCAGTGATGCCGCCAAAGTCGTTGATGGCGCGCCATTTAATGACGCCCGCCGCGTTTATCGGCCAGCTGCGGCTTTCCCGCGGCCCAATCATCCCCGGTTCATCGATCGCCTTACCGCCGACGCTGAGCGAATAAAAGGAGACGAAAAAGGGCGTGGGGTTCCAGGCGACCAAACGATTGCCTTGTCGCCGAAACGTTAATTGCTTCCAGGCGGTTTCCGCCTCGCCCGGTAGATTACTGGGGCGGTAAAAGAGCTTAAATTTAGATTTAATATTAATTTGCAGCTTATTGATTTCGCCTCTTTTGGAGGGCGCGATGCTTTTAACGTTCAGCCAGAACACCGATTCCCGGTCGGTCGGCAACGGCGCGCCGGTAAAGTTAATTCGCAGCATATTTTGCTGTTCCGGATCGAGACGGAACAGCGGCGGCGTCACGATAAAGGGCGCGCGGCTTTTATCGTCATCGGCATAGTTATCTACCCATGACTGGACTAAATAGGGCGAGCGGGCGTCGGCGTTGGTGACGGAAATAGCGGCTTCACGTTTACCTTCCTGATAAATGACGCGCGTCCCCCCATAACCAGCCCGGCATGCGCCAGATGCGATAACAGGAAAAACAGACCAGCCATGCCCGTGAAAAGAGATTTCATCAGCAGCAATCCTTAATCAGGGAAATAAAAACGGAGAGTGAGCAGGGAGCGCCCTGCTCAACGGCAACTCAGTTGTAAACCATATTAAAGTTCACGGAGGCGTTCGCTTCGCCCACGGTTACCTCGTCGCTGGTGGCGTGGTAATCCGCGTAGAAGGTGAGTTCGGTATCGCTGTCGCCCGGCTTAACGTCATATTCTTTGGTGACCTGACCGAGGGTCACTTTCTGCTGTTGGTCATCTTCGTAGAGCTGGATCGCCACGCCGGTGGCGGTGCCGGGGCCGTCGTTAATCGCCAGCAGATTTTTGTCATTTTCTACGGTTTTGCCGTCAAAGCGGACCGCGACCTTCTTCACGGAATCAGGGCAGTCCTTCACGGAAATATGGAAAGGTTGTTTGTTGGTTTCGATGCCGGCGGCGGTGAAATAGCTGCTGGCCCAGGTGCCCAGCCGCACATGCTCATCGGTATGCGCCGTATCGACATTACAGGAGGTGTCGGTGATCGTGCCGGTAAACTGAATCTGGCCGCCGGCGCCCTGCGTGCCGGCGACGTCGCCCGGATCGCCGCTGGCCGCAATAGCCGCGCCGGAGACGAAGCAGGATAAAGCCCATGCCATAATACGTAACTCTGTTTTCATGCTTGCTCTCTTTTTAATTTATATCCACAGCAGTTTGGGCGTCGAGCCGCATCAGGCATGACGCTTCTGCCTCAGGTCCTCCCTGTTTATCCCTGTTTCGTTCCGTCGAGAATGTATAAATAGGCTGCCCGGCCTTCGCGAGATGACAGACATAATTAAAGCGAAGGTGCCGGGTTAATTAATATAAGGTGACAGAGGTATGGCTAATGCAGGCAAAATAATATGCAATAATTTATTGTGTGGTTGCCGGGTTAATAAAATGTGTGTTTGTATTAATTTTAAAATTTGAAGCTGTATTTTAACAGCAAAGAAATATAAACAGCGGTATAAGGGGGTAAATAGCGGCGCAAATTAACATTTATGCATTGATATTAACTGTAAATTGCCCGTTGTTAAGGCCCGAAAGGGGGTGTTTCGCCCTGAGAATTTATTATCTGTAACGTCAACAAAACGCATTTTTTATAAAATAGCACTGCCTGTAAGGTTATTTTCAGCCGGCGCGTACGCAAAGCAGGAAATAACAAGCAAAGCTGTTAGCTGTTAGCTGTTATATTATTAAACCATCCATCAACAACGGTGGCCGTCGGGCCGATTAACGATTAATCATCTAAATCATTGCGCGCTTCGCCAGGCTGCGGCCCAGGCCGCCGACGCCGGTTTAATCCGGCAGTGGACGTTTAACGCGGCATAAAAAAAGGCCGGCAATCCGGCCTTTAAGAAACCTACAGGGTTACTCACCCTGTTTGAGGCCTTTGCGCACCTCGCTGACCTGCTTGCTGGTCACCGCGGGCGCAGTGTTGCTCCAGCCCTGACGGATAAAGGTGGCCAGCTGCGCCACTTCCTCATCGCTCAGGCGGTTTGCAAAGCCCGGCATTGCCAGCGTCGACGGCGCCTTCGCCGTGGAAGGCTGCTGCGCCCCGGCAAGGATGGTATGGATTAAGCCGACCGGGCTTTCCGCGTTGACGATGGAAGCCTGATCCAGCTCCGGGAAGACCCCCGGCGCGCCTTTGCCGTTAACGAAATGGCAGGCATTGCAGTTATCCAGATAGAGACGCTCGCCTTCCGTCAGGTTTTTCGCCGCGCTGAGCTTCGCGGCGGTGGTCTCCACCTTCTGTACCTCTTCGCGGCTCAGGGCTGGATTGCCGCCGAGGAATTTCAGCCAGGCAGCGATCGCTTTCAGATCGGCCTCGCTCATATGCGATGAGCTATGCTCCACCACCGACGTCATCTCGCCGCCGACCGCTGCCTTAGCGTTACGGCCGGTTTGCAGGTAGTCGACAATCTCCTGCTCGCTCCAGCGCGGCATACCGCGCAGGGAAGGCACCGGCCAGCCGTTCAGCTCGCCGCCCGCCAGGAACGTGGATTCGCTGCTGTCGAGCGTCTTCTCGTTCATGGTGATGCTGCGCGGCGTATGGCAGCTGCCACAGTGGCCCAGGCTTTCAACGATGTAAGCGCCGCGGTTGACCTCGGCTGAGGCGCCGCCGATCGGCTGGAATGGCTGATCAGAGGTAAAGGCCCAGTTCCAGAAACGCATACCCCAGCGCTGGTTAAACGGGAAGCTCAGCCTGGTTTCCGGCGCGGCGACGGCGGCAGGTTTCACGCCCTGCATAAAGTAGACGTAGAGCGCGTGAATATCCGCATCGCTGATCTTCGCGTAATCAGGGTAGGGCATCGCCGGATAGAGGCGCGAGCCGTTCGGCAGGATCCCTTTGCGCACCGCGTCGGAAAACTGCTGTTCGCTGTAGTTGCCGATACCAAACTTTTTATCCGGCGTGATATTGGTCGAATAGATGATGCCGAGATTCGATTCAATCGCCAGACCGCCGGCGTAGTCGGGCTTGCCCGGCAGCGAGTGGCAGGCCATGCAGTCGCCCAGCCGGGAAAGGTATTCGCCCTGCTTAATCAGCTGCGCCGTGTCTTCAGCCTGCGCGCCCATGGAAAACAGCGCGGCCAGCGCCACCACATTGCCAGTGATAAAATTTCTGAGATTCAACAGCTTCATGCGCTTATACCTGTACCAGTGGGCCGGGGTTTTTCAGATACTGCTCTTTGATCGCCTGCGCCGCCATCAGGGTAATGGCGCCGATGGTATCGGTCGGGTTCGCCTGGAAGTTTTGCGGGAAGGCGTTGCCGCCCGGCACGAAGACGTTATGTACGTCCCAGCTCTGCAGGTAACGGTTAAGCGCCGAGGTGTTCGGGTTATCGCCCATCACCGCGCCGCCCACGTTATGCGTGGAGACATATTTAGTCAGATCAAATTGCGCATCCATCGGCAGGAAGCTCATGCTCATGCTGTCCGGGTTCAGCTCTTTCGCGATATTGCCCACGATGCCTTTCAGGTATTGCTGAAGCTTCAGCTCATTCTGTTTCCAGTTGAAAGTCATGCGCAGCAGCGGCTGACCATGCTCGTTGGTGTAGGTTGGATCGAGATCGAGATAGACGTCGCGGTAGGACATGCAGGTGGTGGTAATGCTGATCTTCATGGAATGGCCGTACCACTCCTCCAGACCCTCTTTCCAGCCCATGCCCCATGACGGCGTGCCCTTCGGCAGCGAGGTGCCGATCGGCGTGCCGGTTGCCTGTGAGCTGTGGATCTTCGCGCCGCCAATAAAGCCCAGTCCCGGGCCGTCGAAATTGCCGGGCGAGATGTCGTTGAACATCTGGCCGGTCGGGCCGGAGGTGGCGAACGGGTTGAAGTTTTTATCTTTAAAGAACAGCGTCGCGCCGCCGTTGCTCAGGAAAGCGTAGTTGCGTCCTACCACGCCCTCTTCGGTAATCGGGTTGTAGGGCTTGCCGATGCCGGAGAGCAGCATCAGGTGGACGTTATAGAGCTGGAAACTGCTCAGCACCACAATCTTTGCCGGCTGGAAGCATTCATTGCCCTGCTCATCGATATATATCACCCCTTTCGCGGTTTTTTTATCGTCGTGCAGCACTACTTTCAGGACATTGGCGTTCACTTCATAGGAGAAGTTGTCCATGCGCTTCAGCGCGTCCATCACCGCCGTTTGTGGTGACGCCTTGGAGTAGTTCAGACAGGGATATTTGCTGCAGTAGCCGCAGTAATTGCAGGGGGCGATCTGGTTGCCGTAGGGGTTGGTCCAGGCGCGTGACACCGCTGCGGAAGGGTTAGGGAACGGATGGTAGCCCAGCTTTTTCGCCGCTTCGGCAAACATCACGTTGTTCAGCGTATCTTCCAGCGCCGGCAGCGGATAAGGCTGCGAACGCGGCCCTTCAAAGGGATCGCCGCCTGGCAGAAGGGTGCCGCGCAGGTTACCGGTGTTGCCGGACTGGCCACAGATCCGTTCGAATTTATCGTAATAAGGCTCGATCTCATCCCAGGTGAACGGGAAATCCATAACCCGCATCTCTTCGGCGAGGATGCCCGGCTTATAGGCCTGGTCGGCGTAGGTTTTGAGTTTTAAATCGGTTGGGGTGGGGCGGATAAGCACGCCCGTCCAGTGCAGGCCTGAACCGCCTACGCCGCCGCCCGGCACAAACGCGCCCCATTTACGGGTCGGCAGCGCCGTCTGGTCCATGTTATAGCGTACGGTGACCGCCGATTCCGCCGGCGTGGTCATTACTTTATTGCGTACCGCGTAGGCATATTCGTCCGCCGGTTTCGGATAGGCGAACTCGGCGTAATCCCGCTCCGGCCCTTTTTCCAGCGCGCGTACCGTTAATCCCGCCATTGCCAGCTCGATGCTCATCAGCGAGCCCGCCCAACCCAGGCCGACCACGACGACGTCGACTTCTTTCTTATTTAGCTGTGCCATTGTTACCCTTGTCAATCTTGCAAAAACACCGATCGTGTCGCGCTGTCAGGCGCGCTCGCCTTTGATACTCACCGGACCCAACGGATAAGGCACGTTGTGCTGCTTAACCCACTCCAGGAAGCTGGCGCGCGCGCCAGGGAAGCCGATGGCGATCCAGGCTTTCATGCCCTTGTTGCCGCCGTACATCGGATCGGAGAGGTAGCCGTGTTTGGTATCGGAAATCAGCTGGCTGAAAAAGTGCGAAGGCTTCATGTTCTCTTCGCCCAGCGCGGCGAAATCGATGCCATCTTTTTGCAGATGCGTCAGCACCTGGTCTTTTTCCTGCGGCGTCAGCTGATGGAAAGGCTTCTGATAAGTGTTAAGGCTCCATTTATTGATCAGGGGAATAGCGATCTTATAGAGCTGCTGCGGACGGTAGGGGATTTGATAGCCCATGGTGGCGGGCGCATGGGCGTTAAACGGCCCCTGCATGTAGATCTCTTCACCCATATCGCCGTGTAGCTGCTGGTCGATAAACACCGGCACGTTGGTCTCCAGCGCGCCGGGCGCGTTGCCCTTGCCGCCGGCGGGGATCAGGCGGTCGGTTGCGGCCAGAATAAACTGCCACTCTTCCGCGTTAAAAAAGATGGGCTGGTAGTTATTGAGTTCGGGAGCGGCCATTTCAGCGGCCTGCGCTGCGGTAAGTCCCTTAAAAATCATGTCGCTGAGTGGCAAAGCGACGAGCGCGCCGAGCAAGAACTTGCGGCGGGATGTTTCTTTATTAAACAACATAGCCCTGATGTCTCACAGAATGTTAACAAAAGTTAAATCTAATATTTTTGGTTGTTTAGTTTATGTTTATTTATTAACGATATATATACATTTCTACGTTAGCTAATATTAACCAGTGTAACAAAATAAGTATGAGGAGGGGCGGAGAGGCAGGGCGGGAAGGGCGAGATAGCCTACGGGCGGCTCTGATAATGTCTGGCGCTAAAAACAAAAAGGCCAAACGCCCAGGGGCATTTGGCCTTCAATCAGCGCTTTTGCAGCGTGATCGCCGCAAAATCAACGCATGGTGACGAACTCTTCCGACGCCGTCGGGTGAATGGCCACGGTATTGTCGAAATCTTTTTTGGTCGCGCCCATTTTCAGCGCTACCGCGAAGCCCTGCAGCATCTCATCCATACCGAAACCGATACCGTGGATGCCGACGATCTTCTCTTCTTTGCCCACGCAGACCAGCTTCATGCGGCACGGCTGGCGATGCTGCGTCACCGCAGTGTACATCGCGGTAAAGGATGATTTATAGACTTTCACCGCCTCGTCGCCGTACCGGGCGCGCGCTTCCGGCTCGGTCAGACCGACGGTGCCGATCGGCGGGTGGCTGAAGACCACGGTCGGGATATTGCTGTAGTCCAGATGCTCTTCCGGCTTGTTGTTGAACAGGCGCTCAGAGAGACGACGGCCGGCCGCCACCGCCACCGGTGTCAGCTCTACCGCGCCGGTATTGTCGCCCACCGCGTAGATGCCCGATACGCTGGTGTTCTGGAACTTATCGACCTGAATATAGCCTTTTTCGTTCAGCGCCACGCCGGTCGCCGCCAGATTGAGGTTATCCGTCGCCGGTTCGCGGCCAATTGCCCAGATCAGGCAGTCGACGGTCTGCTCTTTGCCGTTTTCCAGCTGCAGCGTCAGGCTGCCGTCCTGGTTTTTCACTACCGCTTTCGGCACTGAATGGGTGTGCAGCGTCGGGCCTTCGGCGTTCATCACTTCCACCAGCGTTTCACTGAGCAGCGGATCGAACTGGCGCAGCGGGCCTTCTTTGCGCACAAACAGGTGGGTTTCGGAACCCAGCGCGTTCAGCACGCCGGCGATTTCTACGGCGATATAACCCGCGCCAACGATCGCGGTGCGTTTCGGCATCGCCTCCAGCTCAAAGAAGCCGTCGGAGTCGAGGCCATGTTCCGCGCCCGGGATCGCCGGATGCACCGGACGGCCGCCGGTAGCGATCAGAATGTGATCGGCGGTGATCTTCTCGCCGTTCACTTCCACGGTGTGCGCATCGACAAAGCGGGCGAAGCCTTTGATCACATCGACATTATTTTTGCCCAGCACGGTTTCATAGGAGGTGTGGATGCGATCGATATAGGCGCTGCGGTTTTTCACCAGCGTCTGCCAGCTAAACTGGTTCACAGTGGTATCGAAGCCGTAATCAGGGCCGTAGTTGTGGATCGCTTCCGCGACCTGTGCCGCATGCCACATCACTTTTTTCGGTACGCAGCCAACGTTAACGCAGGTGCCGCCCAGCTCTTTCGCTTCAATCAGAGCGCATTTCTGGCCATACATCGCCGCGCGGTTGATGGAGGCGATACCGCCGCTGCCGCCGCCGATGGCGAGGTAATCATAATGTCGGGTCATTGTGCGAACTCCAGAAAGTAAGAAAAGAAAACTGGCGTAAGTGTACCGCCACTCGGCGATTTCCCGCAAAGTTTGCGCCTATGATTGCAACAGGAGCCGACTTTTTCACCGCGTCGGCTATGGCGTCGCCGACATCACCGCGCGCAGCAGCAGCCGGTTCAGCGGCGCATCATCATGTCTGTCGCCGTCGGCCAGCGGCGGTCGCGCTTCCGCCAGCGACTGGCGGATAAACGCCTCGATCAACGGCAGCGGCGCGCCATATTCCGCTTCACCGCTGCGCTGCTTCAGCGCCAGCAGCTGATGGATCTCCGCCAGCAGCGGCCCCTTGTCGACCGTGCCCGCCAGCAGCTCGTGAAAGCGCATCGGCGGCGCGCCCCGGCCCGCTTCGATCCAGCGTACCGCCAGCAGCGGCCGCAGCACGTAAAGATACTTTTTCAGCCGCACCCGCTCGCCCTGCAGATAGCCGCGAAAGTTTTTCTGCGCCATCGACAGATAGTGATAGCGAGCGCGCAGGTCGCTGAACCAGTCGGCGGCCTGCGTCCGCAGCTGCGCCAGCGTCTCCTCCTCCTGCTGATAAACGATTGGCGAATCGAGCCACTCCATCAGCGTCGGGTTGGCGCGCTTCAACAGCCCCAGCGTTTTGCGCAGCTCCCAGCCGCAGATATCGAGTTGTGGATCGGGCGGCAGTTCAATCACGTCGCGCCCCGGTTCGACCTGCAGATACCACGCAGGCTGATGCACATAGATGAAGCGCACGTCGTAATCGCTGTCCGGCGAGGCAAAACCCCAGCCGCGGCTGCCCGATTCGCAGGCGTATAAAATACGCACCTGATAACGCTGTTCGGTTTCGCGCAGCGCCTGACGCACGCGTGCGCGCATTGCGGCGCTGACGCCGGTATCGGTTTCCATTTTGTCCTTCTCCATGTTGTTATCCTTTTACGCACACCACCTGACGCAGGGTATGCACGATCTCCACCAGCGACGACTGCGCCGCCATCACTGCGTCGATATCTTTATAAGCCATCGGTATTTCATCAATCACGTCGCTGTCTTTGCGGCATTCAACGTGCGCTGTCGCCCGCTGCTGATCGGCGACGGTAAAGCGTTTTTTCGCGGCGGTGCGGCTCATGGCGCGCCCGGCGCCGTGGCTGCATGAGCAGAAGCTCTCTTCATTGCCCAACCCGCGCACGATGAAACTTTTCGCCCCCATTGAACCGGGAATAATGCCCAGCTGGCCGCGCTGCGCCGAAACCGCGCCTTTGCGCGTCACCAGCACCGATTCGCCGAAATGCTGCTCGCGCTGCACATAGTTGTGGTGGCAATTCACCGCCTCCGCCGTGGCGCTAAAGGGTTTGCTGATGCTCTGCTTCAGCGCCGCCAGTACGTGCTGCATCATTATCTCGCGGTTATGGCGCGCATAATCCTGCGCCCAGCCCACCGCGTTCATATAGTCGGCAAAATGGCGGCTGCCCTCTTCGAAATAGGCCAGATTGCGATCCGGCAGGTTGGCGATATGCTGCCGCATATCCTGCTGCGCCAGGTTGATAAACAGTGTGCCGATGGCATTGCCGACGCCGCGCGATCCGCTGTGTAGCATCACCCAGACGCGATCCGCCTCGTCCAGGCACAGCTCAATAAAATGGTTGCCGGTGCCCAGCGTGCCGAGATGCGCGTAGTTATTGGTTTTCAGCAGCGCCGGGTATTTATCGGTAATGCGCTTAAAGCCCGCCTGCAGGGCGGCCCAGTGCTGATCAACGCTTCCGGGCGCGCGCTGCCAGGCCCCTTTATCGTTGCCGGAGCGGTTGCTGGTGCGTCCGTGCGGCACTGCGCGTTCAATCGCGCTGCGGACGCCGTAGAGATTTTCCGGCAGATCGCTGGCGACCAGCGAGGTACGCACTGCCATCATGCCGCAGCCGATATCGACGCCCACCGCCGCCGGAATGATCGCCCCCTGTGTCGGGATAACGCTGCCGATGGTGGAGCCTTTCCCCAGATGTACGTCGGGCATCACCGCCAGATGTTTAAAGATAAACGGCATCTTTGCCGTATCCAGCAGCTGCTGGCGCGCTTCCGGTTCCACGGGTACGCCCTGGGTCCACATTTTCACCGGCGCGCTGTTGGCGGCGGCTAATAATTGATATTGCGATTTCATACTCTCTCCTCTGTGCGGCGCCATGCCGCTGCTGCCCGCGCGGCGCAAGGGCCGGCCCCGGTTTTCCCGCCGCGATATTAAGGATGCGCATGACAGGGTATTGCCAAAAGCGTGCCAGAAAGCTAATTACATTCAGATAAATAGCTAATTATCTAATTTATAAACAAAAAATATGTAGGCTTTAATACGGCGCTGTCGCGGCCGGCGATCTTTTTTTATAGTGGCAGATAACTGTTTATAAAAATGGATAAACCAATGCGCAGAGTGGTGATCGGTTCGCTGGGAACGGTGCTGGACCGCCGGGGCAAACGGCACAACCGCAATAAAAAATGGCGGCCGACGGTGGCGGTCTGCCTGCAGCCCGATCTACCGGTCGACCGGCTGGAGCTGATCTGCCCGCCTGACAACCGCGCGCTGGCCGAGCAGATCGTCGAGGATCTGGCGGCGCTGTCGCCCCATACCGAGGTGCGGCTGCATGAGATGCCACTGGCGGATCCGTGGGATTTCGAGGAGGTCTACGCCGCCTTTCTCGATTTTGCGGTGAACTACGCTTTCGATACCGATAATGAAGACTATCTGGTGCATATCACCACCGGCACGCACGTGGCGCAGATCTGCTGGTTTTTGCTGACGGAGGCGCGCTACCTGCCTGCCCGCCTGCTGCAAAGCGGCCCGGCGCGCAGCGAAGATCGTCCGGTGATGCAGGGCGAATGCACAGTGATCGATCTCGATCTGAGCCGCTACAGCGCGCTCACCAGCCGCTTTTTACGTGAGCAGCAGGCGTCCGTCTCCTTTCTGAAAGGGGGCATCGCCACGCGCAACCCCGCCTTTAACGCGCTGATCGACCGGATCGAGCGGGTGGCGCTGCGATCCACCGCGCCGATGCTGCTAACCGGCCCGACCGGCGCGGGGAAATCTTTCCTCGCCCAGCGAATTTTCCAGCTGAAGCAGAACCGGCATCAGGTCAAAGGGCGGCTGGTGGCGGTGAACTGCGCCACGCTGCGCGGCGATAACGCTATGTCAACGCTGTTCGGCCACGTGAAAGGCGCCTTTACCGGCGCACAGCAGGCGCGCGCCGGGCTGCTGCGCGAAGCGGATGGTGGGGTGCTGTTTCTTGATGAAATAGCCGAACTGGGGCCGGATGAGCAGGCGATGCTGCTGAAAGCGATCGAGGAGAAACGCTTTTTGCCGTTCGGCAGCGATAAAGAGGTGAGCAGCGATTTCCAGCTGATCGCCGGCACCCATCGCGATATGGCCAGCTGGGTGGCGCAGGGGCGCTTCCGCGAAGATCTCTGGTCGCGCATCAACCTCTGGAGCTTTACGCTGCCCGGCCTCGCGCAGCGCCGCGAGGATATTGAGCCTAACCTTGACTATGAGCTGCAGCGCTTCGCCCGCGACAGCCAGAGCCAGGTGCGCTTCGATCGCGAGGCGCGTCAGGCGTGGCTGCGCTTCGCCTGCTCCGATCAGGCGCTGTGGCGCGGCAACTTCCGCGAGCTGGGCGCATCAGTCACGCGTATGGCGACGCTGGCCGACAACGGGCGCATTACGCTGGAAGGGGTGAGCGAAGAGATCGCGCGGCTGCGGCAAAGCTGGCATGGCGACGATCCGCAACCCACTACGCTGCCGGATACGGATCTGGATCTGTTCGATCGTTATCAGCTGGCGGCGGTCTTGACGATCTGTCGCCAATCCGCCAGCCTGTCGGAAGCCGGACGCAAACTGTTCGCCGTGTCGCGCCAGCAGAAGAAACAGCCGAATGACGCCGACCGGCTGCGTAAATATCTCGCCCGTTTCGATTTGAGCTGGGACGCCATTCAACATCAACCAGAGTAAGCCTATGCAACTGACTTTTCTTGGCACCTGTGCCGGTACGCCCAGCCTGCAGCGCAACGTCACCTCTATCGCCCTGACGCTCTCCCATCGCGGCGACTGCTGGCTCTTTGACTGCGGCGAAGCCACGCAGCACCAGTTTATGCGCAGCGCCCTGAAGCCGGGCAAGCTGCAAAAAATCTTTATCACACACCTGCACGGCGACCATATTTTCGGCCTGCCGGGGCTACTGACCAGCCGTTCGATGGGCGGCATCACTGAGCCGCTGACCCTCTACGGGCCGCCGGGGCTGCGCCAGTTTGTCGAAACCGCGCTGAGCCTGAGCGGCTCGTTCGTCACCTATCCGCTGGAGATCATTGAAATTGAGGCGGGCGAGCTGTTTGACGATGGTGCGATAAAGGTGACCGCCTATCCGCTGAATCATGTGTTGCCCTGTTTCGGCTTTCGCATCGAACAGCATGATAAGCCGGGCTTTCTCGACGCGGAGAAACTCAGGGCGGACAATGTGCCGCGTGGTCCCTGGTTCCAGCAGCTGAAACAGGGCGAGAGCGTGACGCTGGAGGATGGGCGCGTTATTCATGGCCGCGACTATCTCGGCCCTTCGACGCCGGGTAAAAAGCTGGCGATCTTCGGCGATACCGCGCCAACCGGCAGCGCACTGGCGCTGGCGGCGGATGTGGATGTGATGGTGCATGAGACGACGCTGGAGGCGGCGATGGAGGAGAAAGCCAACGGACGCGGCCACTCCACCACCGTGCAGGCGGCGACGGCCGCCCGCGACGCGCGCGCCAAACGGCTGATCGCCACTCACTTTAGCTCGCGCTATCGTTTTGAGGATATGCCGCGCCTGCTGGCGGAGTGTCAGGCGATTTTTCCCAACACCGAGCTGGCGCGTGATTTCGCCGTATTTGACCTATAAGGGAAAAGGGGAAGGGCGCGGTGCTGCCCAACGCAAGACGCAGCGAACCGTGCCCGTGATGACGACACGCTTGTTCCACGCTGAAGAGATTTTCGTACAAACGCGGTGCTGCCTAACGCAAGGCGAGGGGAGTCCGGGCAAAAGAGTAAAGCGTCCCACGCCGGGGAAGGCGCGGGACGAGCCGTCATGGATGACGCCCTGGCGTCTTTACGATCTGCCAGCACTCCGCGCAGTCACCCTAAAGAGTGCCATCATCAGGTGCAGCGCCCAACCGTTCCTTACTCCGGGACGATCCAGTTAACGCTGGTATGGCCGGTGCCTGCCGGCACCAGCACGCGATGCAGCCACGGCAATACATTCTGCATCTGCTGCTCCAGCTTCCACGGCGGGTTAATCACAATCATCCCGGAACCCGTCATGCCGAAACGATCGCTATCGGGACGCACCGCCAGCTCAATCTGCAGAATACGGCGAATACCGGTATCCTCCAGATCGTGGATCATGCGCTTAATCTGCTGACGCAACACCACCGGATACCAAAGCGCGAACACCCCGGTGCTAAACCGACGATAGCCTTCCTGAATCCCCTTCACCACCGCCTGGTAATCGCTCTTCATCTCATAAGGCGGATCGATCAAAATCAGGCCGCGACGCGACGGCGGCGGCAGCTTCGCTTTCAACTGCTGATAGCCGTCGGCGCGTGCCAGCCGCGCGCGGCTATCTTTCTGAAACTCGCTGCGCAACAGCGGAAAATCGCTGGAATGCAGCTCCGTCAGCTCCAGCTTATCCTCTTCACGCAGCAGATGACGCGCGATCAGCGGCGAGCCAGGATAATAGCGCAGGGCCGGACCGTGATTCAGCGCCTTCACGCAGCTAATATAGGGTGCCAGCTCCTCCGGCAGATCTTCCTGCTGCCAGACGCGAGCGATGCCCTCCAGATACTCACCGGTGCGCTCCGCATGCTCGCCGCTCAACTGATAACGGCCAGCGCCGGCGTGCGTATCCAGATAAAGAAAAGGTTTATCCTTCTCTTTCAACGCGGTAATGATCAGGCTTTGAACGGTGTGCTTCAGCACATCGGCGTGGTTGCCAGCGTGAAAACTGTGACGGTAACTAAGCATATCTACAATATATCCGGTGATGCCTGATGAAATGAGGCCGGGGCTGAAACGCCCCGGCGGAAACTGACGCTAGTATAGCCGGACGCCGACTAAATTACTCGGATCTGTGCGGCTAGCGTTGCAGCACCGGATAGGTGAACAACAGCAAATGCGTCAGGTTAAAGGCGAAATGCATCAGCGTCGCCACCCACAGCCGACCGCTCCATTGCCAGGCCAGACCATACAACAGCCCCGCCAGCGCGGCGAAAAAAATCAACAGCGGGCCGCCAGCGGCATGCGCCAGACCAAACGCCAGCGCGGCGAGCAGCAGGGCGGGCCACCGGCCTAACCACTGGCTCAGCCGCTGCTGCAGCCAGGCGCGGAACAGCGCCTCCTCCGCCAGCGAAACGAAAAACAGATTCGCCAGCGCAAACGCGCCCAGCCATGTCGGAAAATGCGGCTCAATACGCAAACCGCCCGCCAGCGTCGCCAACAGCAACAGCGCCGGAATGGCGGCGAATAACAGCGGCCAGGCGCCGCGCCAGCGCGGTGGTGAGGCGGGCGCCCGCAAAAGCGTCGGCAAACAGGCCAGCAGGATAAAGGGCACCAGCGCCTTATCCAGGTTGTAGTAAAATGTAAAAGGCGCGCTGAGCGGGCCGGCCTGCGCATTAACCACCGCCGGCTGATTATCAAAGCCTGGCGCCAGATGCAGCGTCAGCGCCACGGCGCCCGCCGCCAGCACGGCTTCAAGCAGCGGCATCAGCCGGACATGATGCGCATAATGCCGGCGCAGCCAGGCGGCCAGCGCCAGGCCCGCCAACACGAGCAAACCCGGCCACAGCAGCGTTCGCTGCCAGAGCGCCCAGGCCAGCGTCGCTAACAACAGCGGCTTCGCCGCCGGACGGAAAAACAGCAGCGCCAACAGCGCCGCCGCCAGTAAGTACCACATGATGTATTCTTCCTTAAAACACCCAAACCAGCAGGATGAGGAATATAACAAACGCACCGGGTTAAATCGGCATCACCAAAACAGCGCGCGCCGCAGCCCCCATTGATTTTCGGACTGCTTAGCCGCATGTTAGTGATATTGCGCCTTTGCGCGCCCACATCAACTTAAAGGACTGCGCGATGACCAATCCATTATTGACCTCGTTTACCCTTCCCCCTTTTTCCGCCATCCAGCCGGAACATGTCGTCCCCGCCGTTGAACAGGCGCTGGAAGCGTGCCGCGACGTGGTAGAAAAAGTGGTGGCGCAGGGCGCGCCCTACACCTGGGACAACCTGTGCCAGCCGCTGGCGGACGTGGACGATCGTCTGGGACGTATCTTCTCGCCGGTAAGCCACCTCAACTCGGTGAAAAACAGCCCGGAGCTGCGCCAGGCCTACGAACAAACGCTGCCGCTGCTGTCAGAGTACAGCACCTGGGTCGGCCAGCATGAAGGCCTTTACCAGGCGTATCGCAACCTCAAAGAGGGCGAACACTACGCGCAGCTGAGCCTTGCGCAGAAAAAAGCGGTGGATAACGCGCTGCGTGACTTCGAACTGTCGGGCATCGGCCTGCCAAAAGAAAAACAGCAGCGCTACGGTGAAATCGCCGCGCGCCTCTCCGAGCTGGGCTCCACCTACAGCAACAACGTGCTGGACGCCACCATGGGCTGGAGCAAGCTGATTACAGACGAAAGCGAACTGGCCGGTATGCCGGAAAGCGCTCTGGCCGCCGCGAAAGCGCAGGCGGAAGCGAAAGGCCAGCAAGGCTGGCTGCTGACGCTGGATATCCCCAGCTACCTGCCGGTAATGACCTATTGCGATAACCAGGCGCTGCGTGAAGAGATGTACCGTGCCTACGCAACGCGCGCCTCCGATCAGGGGCCGAACGCCGGCAAATGGGACAACGGCCCAATCATGGCGGAAGAGCTGGCGCTGCGTCATGAGATGGCGCAGCTGCTTGGCTTCGACTCTTACGCCCACAAATCGCTGGCGACCAAAATGGCGCAAAACCCGGCGCAGGTGATCGACTTCCTGACTGACCTGGCGCATCGCGCCCGTCCGCAGGCGGAAAAAGAGCTGGAGCGTCTGCGCGCCTTCGCCAAACAGGAACATGGCATTGACGACCTGCAGCCGTGGGATCTCACCTACTATGGCGAAAAACAGAAGCAGCATCTCTACGCCATCAGCGATG